>CAYZQS010000094.1:0-10402 GCA_964480735.1 uncultured Rhodobacterales bacterium | reverse complement strand
ACCATTGGCGGATTCAGTCGCGGCGTTGCCCCGATGATTTTAAGAATGGCGACGGCGGAAATCGGCCCGACCCGACGGTTGTTGGGCGACATGTGCCGCCTAACGGCAAGGGCTGACCGCCTTAGACGTCTTCAGGAGGAACTTGACTGGGTTCGAAGAATGAACGCACGGCTTACACAAACTTTAAAAGACCTGCGCTCAAAACCGGATAATTTCATCAACCGTACGCGCCGGGAAGCCGCCGAAGCGCGGCTTGAAAGTCTGCAAAAATACAAAAAAGAACTGCGGAAATGGTTCCGGCACCCCTCCATTGGAACCAGTTAACAGGCGAACAATTTTTAAGGCAAAAGCTGAATGGAGCGGGTAACGGGAATTGAACCCGTAACTAAAGCTTGGGAAGCTGCCGTGATACCTTTTCACCATACCCGCGCAAGGTTCCGGCTATGGCAAAGGTGATTGCAGGTCAAGTTTCATAATTTCAACGGAATGTTGGTTCGGCATTGAAACCAACGCCAACTTGGTGTTGGCATTTTTCTGCCAGCGCGTAAGGTGCGTGCCAATGTGGTGTTTTGACTGCCAAATATAGAGGTGAAATGACCGTTTCAATTGCTGATATACAGGCCGCGGCCAAGGTTATCCGTGGCGTGGCTGACAACACGCCGCTGGTGCCGTCGCCGTTCTTAAGTGCGCTGACCGGGCAGGAATTCCTGCTGAAGCTTGAGAACATGCAGCCCATCGGTGCCTTCAAAATTCGCGGGGCCATGACCGCAATCATGAATCTGGATGCAGATGCGCCCGGCGTAACCTGCTGTTCCACGGGCAACCACGGGCGCGGGGTTGCTTTTGCTGCTGCAAGGCGCGGGCTGCGGGCGGTGATCTGCATGTCAAATCTGGTGCCACAGGCAAAGATCGACGGGATCAAAGCGCTGGGCGGTGAAGTGAAGATTTGCGGCGGCTCGCAGGATCAGGCGCAAGAGGAATGCCTGCGGCTGGTCGCAAATGAAGGTCTGGTTGAAATTTCACCTTTTGACGACGCCCATGTGATCGCCGGGCAGGGCACGATTGGATTGGAAATTCTGGCGGCGCGGCCTGACATAAAGACAATCCTTGTGCCGCTTTCAGGCGGCGGGCTGGCGGGTGGCATTGCGCTGGCGGCAAAGGCGATTGATCCCGGTGTCAGGGTGATCGGCATCAGCATGGATCGCGGGGCGGCGATGTATTTATCCCTGCAGGCCGGACGTCCTGTGGATGTTACGGAGTACGCCAGTTTGGCTGACAGTCTGGGGGGCGGAATTGGCCTTGAAAATCAACTGTCCTTTGATCTGTGCCGCGAACATCTGGACGAGGTGCTTTTGGTCAGCGAAGAAGACATCTACCACGCCATGCAAACATTGTTTTATGAGGACAGGTTGATTGCCGAAGGGGCCAGCGTGGTGGGTATTGCTGCGTTGTTGGCGGGCAAGTTGACGCTAAAAAATGGCCCGGCTGTTGCGGTGATCACGGGGCGCAATCTGAACATGCCGATGTATGCGGATATCGTCGCGGGCCGTGACGTGCTGCTTGGCGAAAAGACAATCAAGGGCCGCGCCTATGGCCAATGACATGTTGATCGTGTCAGAGGCCCAGTTGCGCCGGTGGGTGCCGCTGGACTTGAAGGCGGTTGATACCGTGCAAACGGCATTTATGGCGCTTGCAACCGGCAATGTGATCATGCCGCCTATTTTATCGATGGCAATTCCTCAGGCCAATGGCGAAGTCGATGTGAAAACAGCCTATATTCCGGGCTTTGACGGATTTGCCGTCAAAATCTCGCCGGGATTTTTTGACAATCCCAGTTTGGGGCTTGCCTCGCTGAACGGTCTGATGGTTCTGTTTTCAGCAAAAACCGGACTGGTGACCGCCTTGTTTCTGGACAACGGGTATCTAACGGACCTGCGCACCGCGGCCGCCGGGGCGGTGGCGGCGCAGCATCTGGCCCCAGAGGTCGTGACATGTGCAGGGGTGTTGGGAACCGGCGCGCAGGCGCGGCTTCAAATCGCGGCGGCCAGATTGGTGCGACCGTTTCAAAAGGTGCGGGTGTGGGGCCGTGATCCCGCAAAAGCGGCGGCCTGTGCTGCTGATATTTCAGCGAATTTGGGCATAGAGGCGCAAGCCGAGCAAGACGCGGAAAAGCTGGTGGCGCAAAGCCAGCTGGTAATCACCACAACACCGTCGCGCACACCGATCCTGAGGGCTGACTGGCTGCATCCGGGATTGCACGTTACGGCAATGGGCTCTGACCAGTCCGGAAAAAATGAGATTGACCCGAAATGCCTGGTTCGGGCCGACGCCTATATCTGCGATTGCGTCAGCCAGTGCCAGGTGGAGGGCGAACTGGAAGCAGCGGTGGCGGCGGGTATCTGGCACAAGGGCACGCCGGTGGAATTGGGGGCGGTGATTGCAAATCCATCCCTTGGCCGGACTTTAGACAGCGACATAACCATATGTGATCTTACGGGAACCGGTGCGCAGGACACCGCGATTGCCACGCTGGCGGCGGAAAGAGCGGCGGGCAAAGCCCAAACCATCGCCTTATAAATCGGTGCCAACCGGACCGGAGTGAACACCACCCGACTGTCCCCAATTTGCACGCCGTTAGGGCGGCTTGGGCCTACCGCGGGATCGTCAGCGTGGCTTTAAGCCCGCCCAGATCCGCACTTTCACCCAACAGAAGCGCACCACCGTGGCTGCTGGCGATATCAAGGACAATTGACAGGCCCAGCCCAACGCCGGTGCCCCGGTCCTGATTGCGCGACTGGTCAAGGCGAATGAACGGGCGCACAGCATCCTCGGTTTGCGAGGCGGGGATTCCGGGGCCGTCGTCCTCGATAACATAGCTGATCCAGTTTTCCTCGATGATCACTTGCAGGCGGCAGTTGTTGCCATAGCGGGTGGCGTTTGACAGCAGGTTTTCTATGGCGCGGCTCAGGGCCATCGGGCGCACTGACACCGCATCAACTTTCTCCTGCGGCGGGATCACCTCAAAGTCTACGGTCCTGTTCAAAGCGCCCAGATCCGCCACAAGTTTTTCAGCAATCTGAACCGGATCGATCTCGCTGATGTCCTCTATCGAATCGCCGCGTGAGAACGCCAAAAACTCGTCCAGCATCAGTTCCATATCGCTGACGTCACGCAGCATGGCGGCTGTTTCGTCATCATCCTTGGCCAGTGACAACCCCAGCTTCAGGCGGGTCAGCGGTGTGCGCAAATCATGGCTGACGCCGGAAAGCATCAACGTGCGCTGTTCGATCTGCCGTTCGATACGTTGGCGCATGTCAAGAAAAGCCTGCCCGGCAGAGCGCACTTCGGTGGCGCCGGTCACATGATACGGCTGGTTCTGACCTTTGCCAAAAGCCTCTGCCGCGCGGGCCAGTCGTCGAATGGGGCGCACCTGATTGCGCATGAATATGATGGAAATGACGCTCATCAATATGGAGGTCACAATCATCAGCACCAGCAATTGATGCGGATTGGACGCCGAAACGCGGCTGCGGCCAAATACGATGGATATGGGTCCGATATCAGTCATCAGATGAACGTCAACAACCCTTGGATTGGTTGCCAAATCGACAGAGCGGATCAGCGGCAGCCCGGCGCGCAACGATGACGTCACCATGCCGCCCGTAAGATCCAAAAACAGTTTCTGGTCCTGTTGCAGGGGTGTCCCCGGTGCCAGCACATTCATCTTTATCTCCAGTGGATCAGCAAAATCAGAAAATGCCTTGTTGATCTCTTTTGGCGTGCCCGCCATTGACACACGTTCCAGGACATAATCGATTTCAACCACGATATTGGCCACCAATTGCCGCGTTACACCGTTGAAATGACGCTGAATAAAGACGACTGACACCATCAGCTGTATGGTTACAATCGGCACCAACAGGATCAATGCGCTGCGCCCGTAAAGCCCCTGGGGCAAGAAACGCTTGAGCCATGCGAAAATCATGGCAATAACCTATCGTGGCTGCAAATGTCGGGCAAGGGAAACAAAATGGCAGACGATCCATTTATCAGAGACTTTGATCCGCCGGTCGGCTTGGCCCAGAAACTGGTACCGGGATTGCGCCGGATCGTAGCGCCAAATGCGTCGGCCATGACATTTACCGGCACCAACACCTATGTGCTTGGAACCGGGCAACTGGCGGTGATCGACCCGGGGCCGGATGACGATGCGCATCTGTCGGCCATTTTGCAAACACCAAACGACAATCCGCGCGACATCAGCCATATATTTGTGACCCACAGCCATGTTGATCACTCGCCACTTTCCCGGCGTCTGGCAAAGCTGACCGGCGCACCGGTTCTGGCCTTTGGCAACAGCCAGGCGGGCCGCAGTCCGGCGATGGCAAAATTTGCTGAAGGCCGGACGCTTGGCGGCGGCGAGGGTGTTGATCCGGATTTTCAACCGGATATTTGTCTGGCGGATGGTGAAGCGATCAAAGGGCAGGGCTGGACACTGACTACGATCACCACACCGGGTCATTTCTGCAATCATCTGTGCTTTGCCTGGGAAGAGGAAAACGCCGTTTTTTCGGGTGATCACGTGATGAGCTGTTCCACAACGATGGTCTCGCCACCTGATGGTGATCTGTCGGCGTTCATGCGTTCACTGGATAAAATGGCGGTGCGAACCCAGGACCGGACATATTATCCCGGGCACGGAGCCCCATTGGCCGACCCGCACGCCATGATCGCCCATCAACGAACCCACCGCAAAATGCGCGAAAAGCAGATATTGGACCAGCTATCGCGGGGACCACGCTCAATTTGGCAGCTGACAGAGGCGATTTACACGGAAATCCCAAAGGCCCTGATGCCGGCGGCGTCCAGAAATGTGCTGGCGCATCTGCTGGACTTGATGGGCCGGGACATGGTGACGACAGCGGATATTCACGATGCCAACGCCAAGTTTGCGCAGGTTGATGGAGGCGGCTAAGAAATTGGCGCGCCGCACTGAAATCCACTGGACGCTTAGATTTCGCTTTGTTATACGCCCCGTGCAGTGATCCGGCGTAGCTCAGCGGTAGAGCAGTTGACTGTTAATCAATTTGTCGTAGGTTCGATCCCTACCGCCGGAGCCAATAATCCCAGACAGAAATGATGTGCCGCAACGCCGGAATGCGAAAGTGTTGCTTGGCGAATGAGCAAAGAATTAACGTCGCGGGGGATTGCGAAATGAACCGGGTCGGCTCTGAATTTGCGGAACAGGTGCAAACATTACTTAGGGGTGTAAAGCCCGCTGCCACGACGTCAGGTTTCTATATCGACGCAATAGTAAATGCCGGACAATCCAATCACGCGGACTAACCAGAATTCTACAGCGATTCATCCCGCTCCATTCTCAGCCGAAATTCCGCTGTTTGGCGGCCGATACCGGATCAATCAAACCTCATCCAAGAATATTGTTTCCAATCAAGTCACTTTTCATTATGGATGGCGTAATTTATAAAAGGCCACACTGGGTGGTCGACTGAATTGAATTGAAAAGACCAGTCAATGAAAATGATAAGAACCACTGCCGAACTATCGGCATTTTGCGCCAAGGCTTCCACATTTGATTACGTCACTCTGGACACGGAATTTCTGCGTGAACGGACCTATTACTCTAAGTTGTGTTTGGTTCAGATAGCCGTGCCGGATACTGGCCCAGATTCCGCCGTGTTGGTTGATACACTTTCCGGCAAGTTGAAACTGGATCCGCTGTTTGAGCTGTTTAAGGACACATCCACTGTAAAGGTTTTCCACGCCGCAAGGCAGGATCTCGAGATTTTTTATTTTGAGGGCGGAGTTTTTCCTCAGCCGTTTTTTGACACCCAGATTGCGGCGATGGTGTGTGGTTTTGGCGAACAGGTGGGTTACGAAACCCTGGTGCGCAAAATCGTCCATACCGGACTGGACAAATCCTCTCGGTTTACGGACTGGTCCCAGCGCCCGCTTAGCGAAAAACAGATGAAATATGCTTTGGCCGACGTGACGCATCTGCGTGATATATATGAGTTTCTGGCCGATAAGATCGCCAAGTCCAATCGCACAGCATGGGTGGAAGAAGAGGTTCAGGTTCTGGTCAGCCCAAAAACCTATGACATTGATCCGCAAGAGGCCTGGATGCGCGTGAAAACCCGCAACACAAGCGGTAAATTGCTGGCGGTGGTGCGGGAACTGGCGAAATTTCGAGAGATTTACGCCCGCGAACAAAACGTGCCACGGGCGCGGGTTTACAAAGACGACGCCATGTTGGAAGTGGCAGCAAATAGGCCTAAATCGTTGGTAGAGCTTGGAAAATCCCGCTTGCTGCTGCGCGAGGCGCGACGCGGTCCGATCGCCACCGGTATTCTGGCAGCTGTGAAAGCCGGGGTTGATTGCGCGCCTGAAGATTATCCAACCGCCAAACCACAGCGCATACGGGCAAATGGAACCGAGGCGCTGTCAGACTTGTTGCGCGTGTTGTTAAAAGCAAAGGCGCAAAAGGCGGGTGTGGCGCAAAAACTGATCGCCACCTCAGCAGAGCTTGACGAGATCGCATCAGGCAACGACAGCCCGGCGCTGAATGGCTGGCGAAACGACGTGTTTGGCAAGGACGCGCGTAAGCTTTGCGACGGAAAAATTGCCCTGTCAGCAAAAGGCAGCGCCGTAAATATCGTCAAAATCTAGGAGAGCAGCACCTGTATTTAACGGCGCACGGTCCGCCGGTTGCTGATCCCGATGACCTGAATGCGCCGCACACCGGCCAGCGATTGCGTGGATACGAAATGCGCAACCAAAACCTCGCGCGAGCGCTTGTTGACCACACCGGTTGCAGATTGCGGCGGAAACACGCGAAACTCGTATATCAGCACACCTTTGTCAGGAAATTCGTCGTTCAGGGGCACCAGTTCCGCCTCGTAATAGCCCTGCGTCTGAGGCAGCCCCACCGCGTGAATGATCGCGCCTTCCGGCAGGCGGTCAACCTTCAGGCTGATCACTTCGTTCACCAGACCGCGGGGATCAACATCCTCTGCAACCGTGACGATTTCCTCTTTGTCCCGGCCAAACCAATTGCGCGGATTCAGGCGTGAATCGCGAAATCCACCGCCGCAGGCGCCAAGAAACGCCAAAAGGGTTACTGCCAAGATTATTCGTACCATAGGTGCTGCATCCCCGATCGTCCTGTTGTTGGATAACCAAATCACCACGGTTTGAAAAGCCTTGCTGTGTCAACATGCGCGCAATTGCGGCTGGACCTTTGCACATTGGCACCATAGGTCAACTTTGAAGCTTGAATTGGTACAGAATAATCATGGCCAGCGCCGCGTTTGAAAACATTGTGGAAGATTTCGAATTCCTGGAGGACTGGGAAGACCGCTATCGTTTTGTCATTGATCTGGGCAAGGCGATGACGCCGCTGGATGACAGCCAGCGCATCCCGGCCACCAAGGTAGAGGGCTGTGCGTCACAGGTCTGGCTGGTGCCAACGATCAGGGGGCAGGGCGCAACGTCGGTGTTTTCGATGGCCGGGGACAGCGATGCGATGATTGTGCGCGGGTTGATTGCGGTGCTTGCGGCCCTTTATAACGGTCTGACCTCTGCCGAAGTGGTTCGCACCGATGCCCTTGGCGAAATGGCGCGGCTGGGGCTGGACCAACATCTGTCCGCGCAACGGTCCAACGGATTGCGGGCGATGGTCGAGCGGGTGAAAATATTGGCCGGTTCGGCCGTAGAAAGTTAATTAAATGTCAGAAATTATTACAAGAATCCTTGGCAAGCAAGGCTGGTTGCTGACCGACGGGGCCACGGGTACGTCGCTGTTTAACATGGGCTTGCAGGCAGGCGAGGCGCCGGAAATCTGGAACCGCGAAAGCCCCGTTAAAATCACCGATCTGTATCAGGGTGCGGTGGATGCGGGCAGTGATCTGTTCCTGACCAACAGTTTTGGCGGCAACGCGGCGCGGCTAAAACTGCACAATGCGCAAAAGCAGGTGTTGGAACTGAACCGGATCGCCGCCGAACTTGGCCGCGAGGTTGCAGATAAATGTGACCGCGATGTGGTTGTGGCAGGCTCGATGGGGCCAACAGGTGAAATTATGCAACCCGTTGGCAGCCTGTCACATGCCCAAGCGGTGGAAATGTTTCACGAGCAGGCCGAGGGGCTGAAAGACGGCGGCGCTGACATATTGTGGGTTGAAACGTTGTCAGCGCGGGAAGAATTTACCGCGGCCGCCGAGGCCATCGCTTTGGCGGATATGCCGTGGTGCGGCACCATGAGCTTTGACACCGCCGGGCGCACCATGATGGGGCTGACCTCCAAAGACATGGTGGCGATGGTTGCAACTCTGCCAAACCAACCGCTGGGTTTTGGTGCCAATTGCGGGGTGGGTGCCTCTGATTTGCTGCGCACCGTATTGGGATTTATTGAGGCCAAACCGGTACTGCCGGTGATCGCCAAGGGCAACGCCGGAATTCCAAAATATGTGGATGGACATATTCACTATGACGGAACGCCCGCGCTGATGGCAGATTACGCGGTGATGGCCCGCAACTGCGGTGCCACGTTCATCGGCGGCTGCTGCGGCACGATGCCGGAACATTTAAGTGCGATGCGCGAAGCACTTGAAACCTCCGCCCAAGCGGCCGCACCAACCCTGGATGAAATCCAGGCCGCAATCGGCGCGTTTTCATCTGAAAGCGATGGCACGGAAAGCGATGCACCACAACGCAAACAACGCCGTCGCAGGCGCTGAGAAGGTTTTGGCCGCGTCGGAATGCGAAACCTAAATGTCGCAATTCAAACAGCAAAATTGCTGTATCAGCAGAAATCTGTCGTTGAAATCAGGTTCGGATTTGGTCCGGGCTTATAAGGATATTGCCCCATGTCAGACGAAGAAATCGACATCATCCTGTCAGAACTGGACGACGAAGAACTGACGCTGCAAATGCACGATGACCTTTACGATGGCCTGAAAGAGGAAATCGAAGAGGGCGTCAACATCCTGCTGGAACGGGGTTGGGAGCCTTACGAGGTGCTGACCAAGGCGCTGGTGGCGGGCATGACCATCGTGGGCATCGACTTTCGCGACGGCATTCTGTTTGTGCCCGAGGTGCTGTTGGCGGCCAATGCCATGAAGGGCGGCATGGCGATTTTGAAGCCGTTGCTGGCTGAAACCGGTGCGCCGCGCATGGGACGCATGGTGATCGGAACGGTCAAGGGCGACATCCACGACATCGGCAAAAATCTGGTCACCATGATGATGGAAGGGGCCGGATTTGAGGTGACCGATCTTGGCATCAACAACCCGGTGGAAAACTATCTGGAGGCGGTAGAGCAGGAAGAATACGACATCATCGGCATGTCCGCACTTTTGACCACCACCATGCCCTATATGAAAGTGATCATCGACACGCTGGTCGATAAAGGCATGCGGGATGACTATATCGTTTTGTGCGGCGGCGCGCCTTTGAACGAGGAGTTTGCCAAGGCGATTGGCGCTGATGCCTATTGCCGCGATGCTGCGGTGGCCGTTGAAACCGCCAAGGAATTCATGGAGCGCAAGCACAATCAGCTGAGCGCTTAAGGCGGATATCGCTGAGGTCACGTCTTTAATTTTCCGATATTTGCCTTAAGTATAGTGCGAATGGAGGGTGAAATGCCGCTGGATAAATTTGTACTTTTGATCGTTGTCGTTGTTGCGGCGGCCGCGGCCACCGTTTGGGTTGGGGCAATGGTTGTTGCCGCTATTCAGGTTCCGATTGCCGGGCCGATCTTTATTCTACCCGGCGCGTTGATCGGTTATGTTCTGTGGCGGGTTGTTTCTGAGCGTTTAAAGAACAAAGAGGATGATCATTATGACAGCATCGAAAAGTAATTTTTTGGTTGTCACAACTGATAATTTGCCAGGCCAGGAAATTGCGAGTGCATTGGGTATTGTCCGTGGTTCGACTGTCAGAGCCAAACATATCGGGTCTGACATAATCGCCGGATTGCGAAATATCGTCGGTGGAGAAGTCACAGAATATGCAAAGCTGCTGGCTGGCACACGCGAACAGGCGTATGATCGGATGGTGCAAGACGCCCGCGACATCGGTGCGGATGCGGTGGTAGGTGTGCGCATGCAAACCTCGACAATCCAGCAAGGCGCCAGCGAGGTGGTGTTTTACGGCACCGCCGTGCGCCTGAAATAATGGCCCTGCCGGGTGACACAACGCTGACGGAAAAAGGTGCCGATTTAACCGGGGCGGTGCCGGGCAAAGTGCTGATTTTGGCCTGTGGTGCGCTGGCGAGGGAAATATTGGCGATTAAGTCCGCCAACGGCTGGGACCACATGGATCTGACCTGCCTGCCCGCCAAATATCACCTGTACCCCGACAAAATCACCGAAGCTGTGGAGGC
>CAYZQS010000093.1:8982-10648 GCA_964480735.1 uncultured Rhodobacterales bacterium | reverse complement strand
GGTTGACAGAGGTTTCTGTCTGGCGACGGTTTGGGACCGCCATTGCAACCAAAACTACAATGAAAGGGAGTTCGCATGAAACGCAGAGATTTACTTAAAACCGGGGTTCTTGCCGCCGGTCTGTCACTCGGACTGGGCGCAACCGCCGCAATGGCGCAGGATGTTACCCTGCGCATGTCCACCTGGCTGCCGCCACAGCACCATTTGGTGGCGGACACACTGCCGACATGGTTTGCCGCGATTGAAGAAGCATCCGGTGGCACATTGCGCATCAAGATTGATCCGGCGCCGATAGCCAAGCCGCCGGGACAATACGACGTTGTGCGCGATGGCGCGGCTGATCTTAGCTATCACGTCATGGCCTATACACCCGGGCCGTTTGAGATTGTGCGCGGTGTGGAACTGCCATTCTTGTCACCAAATGCCGAGATCGGCAGTCAGGCGGCTTTTGACTGGTACGACCGCAACATCGGATTTGACAAAGAATTTGACGACGTGAAGGTCATCACCCTGATGGTGCACGGGCCGGGCGCCGTACATACCAAAAAGCCGATCAATTCGCTTGAGGATCTGGCCGGAGTAAAGCTGCGGGTTGGCGGTGGCGGGGTTCGGATGTCCGAAGCCCTTGGCGCAACACCTGTGGCAATGCCTGCACCGGCTGCTTATGAGGCCATCCAAAAGGGTGTGGCGGACGGTGCCTTGTTTCCGTTTGAAAGCATCAAAGGCTTCCGTCTTGGAGAATTGTTGGATTACCACCTTGAAATTCCAGGCGGTTTGTACACCACACCGTTTGCCATTGTGATGAACCGGGCCAAATTTGACAGCCTGTCAGCAGAACATCAAAAGGTTTTGACGGATGTTGGCGGCATTGCCGGAGCAAAAATACTGGGTGCTGGTTGGGACCGGGCCGACGTGGCCGGTCGTGCGGCCGCACTGGAACAGGGTGGCACGGTGAATCAACTGTCGGACGCTGAACTGGCAAGGTGGAAAGAAACCATCGAGTTCATGAATGCGGACTGGATTGCCAAAGCGGATGCGGCGGGTCTGGACGGTGCGGCACTTTTGGCCGATCTGAAAGCAACAATGGCCAAATACGCGTCCAACTAAAAAGGGCTGTTAGACAAAATCGTCTGGGACGGTTTGATGACCGTCCCGGCCAGAATTTTGGGGACAGGGCGGTGCACAAACTGATTTCTAGAATGACCGATTTGATGGCGGGTGCCGCAAGCATTTTTTTGCTGGCGTTGATGCTGATCACCTTTGTTGACGTTGTTGGACGGTATTTCTTTGACGCACCGCTGGTGTTTACAGTCGAAGTGATCGAGCTGGGTATGGGGCTGATGATATTTTTTGGCCTGGCCCTGACCACCCTGAAAGGTGGCCACATAGCGGTAGACCTGATTTCCGGATTTGTGCCGCGATTTGTGCGACTTTGGCTGGTCAGTTTCTCTACACTGATCACGGTGGCCTTCATCGGTCTGATGTCGTGGCGTCTGTGGGACCGGGCGTTGAATTTCTGGGATGATGGCCTGGCCACGCAAATCCTGTTTCTACCCGTGGCGCCGGTGGTGTTTTTGATGGCAATCGCAGGCGGTGTGACAACGGTGTTTGCCGTTTATATGCTGGTTCATCCGACCCTTTTTATCAAGAAAGACTGACGAATGGA
>CAYZQS010000093.1:7596-8882 GCA_964480735.1 uncultured Rhodobacterales bacterium | reverse complement strand
GAGGCATTCAACGCCTGGTTTGGCGCCTTTCGCGGCGGGCTTGCATTGGCCACCATCGGGGCCTGTGGGGCGTTCGCCGCGATTTGCGGCTCGTCCGTGGCCACAGCAGCGACCATGTCCCAAGTGGCCCTGCCGGAAATGGAAAAGTACAAATACGCCGACAGTTTGGCCACGGGGTCTGTGGCGGCGGGCGGTATTATCGGAATATTAATTCCGCCTTCTGTGGTGTTGGTGCTGTATGGCATCCTGACTGAAACCTCGATTGGCGACCTGTTCATCGCCGGGATGGTGCCGGGGGTTTTGACCGTCATCGGGTTTATGCTGGTGATCAGCATAGTCACCCGCATCTGGCCGGAATTGGGCGCCGGTGGCGAACGAAAAAGTATCAGCGAAAAAATAGCCGCACTGGGTAAGACATGGGCCATCCTGCTGTTGTTCCTGCTGGTGATCGGCGGGATTTATTTTGGTATTTTCACGCCGACAGAGGCGGCAGGCGTGGGCGCCACCTTTGCCTTTGTTATCTCAGCTGTGCGCGGGCGACTGACCTTTCAAAATACCAAAGAAGCCCTGATGGAAACCGTCCAGACCTCTGCCATGATCTTTGCCATTCTGATTGGCGCGTTGACCCTGAACAATCTGATGGTTTTTTCCGGTATAGCCGGGGCGTTGTCTTCCTTTGTTGGCGGGCTGAACATGTCGCCCACTTTGGTTATTGCGATCATTTTGCTGATGTATCTGGTGATGGGGGCGTTTTTGGACGCGCTGGCGATGATCCTGCTGACCGTACCGATATTCTTTCCCATTATTATCAGTCTTGGCTTTGATCCCGTTTGGTTTGGTGTGATCGTGGTGATGGTGGTGGAACTGGGGCTGATAACGCCGCCCATTGGCATGAACGTTTTTGTAATCAAGGGTATGGCCCCGCATGTGAAGCTGACGTCAATCTATGCCGGTGTAATGCCGTTTGTGATTGCCCAGATCATCCTGATTGTCGCCGTGTTTTTGCTGCCTGATATCGCGTTGTGGCTGCCGGAGACGGCAAAATCATTCCGGTGATGTGGTGATTTCCGCCTCGCGCGAGGATTTTTGCAAAGATAAAGTCGTTACAATGCCCGCCAGCCGATGTCGCGGCGGAAAAATCCCTGCGGCCAGTTTATTTTGTCAACCATGTCATAGGCGGATTTTTGGGCGTCTTTCAGGCTGCCCCCCCGGGCGGTGACGTTCAAAACCCGGCCACCGCTTGCAACAATCTGTCCGCCGGTCGTTTTGGTGCCCGCGTGAAACAC
>CAYZQS010000093.1:0-7496 GCA_964480735.1 uncultured Rhodobacterales bacterium | reverse complement strand
GTGCCCATTGAAACGGCAGTTGTGCCGTTGCACAGCACAAACAAAGAGGCCTCTTCGCCTTCCATGAATTCTTCGATGACAACCTCAGCGCCGGCTGCGCCAAACGCGCCATCAAACATATAATCAATCGCCTTTGTTGCCTGTTGGTTGGTGGCTGCGATGATGACGCCTTTACCAGCGGCCAGACCGTCGGCTTTAACCACCAGCGGCACACCCATATTGCGAGCGAATTCCTTGGCTGACGGTGCATTCAAGAAATGACCGGACGCAGCTGTTGGCACCGCTGCGGCGCGGCAAATATCCTTGGTAAAGGCTTTGGAAGATTCAAGCCGGGCTGCGGCTTTTGACGGCCCAAAAGTCAACAATCCAGCGTCGCGTAAATCATCCGCCAGACCGGCGGCCAACGGTGCCTCGGCACCGATGATGACAAAATCAATGGTTTGGGCGGCGCAAAATTCGGCGATTGTGGAATGATCGCCAATATCAAGGTCCGCGCATTCCGCGATCTTCGCCATTCCGGCATTTCCGGGGGCACAGATCAACCTGTCACATTTGGGATTTTGCTGCACCGCCCAGGCCAGCGCATGTTCACGCCCGCCGCTGCCCAAAATAAGAATATTCATTTTTGCGCTAACCTGTATTGGCCTTTATCTGAGGGCGTTCTAAAGTTGGCGGAACCCTGACGCAAGTAACGCCAATGTCTGATTTGATTGATGATCCAACCCCCGGCCTGAATGCACCTGAGTTTTCGGTCTCGGAAATTTCCGGCGTGGTCAAGCGCATGATAGAGGGCGAGTTTTCGCATGTGCGTATTCGCGGCGAGGTGGGCAGGGTCTCGCGCCCCGCGTCCGGGCATCTGTATCTGGATCTTAAGGATGACCGCGCGGTTTTGGCGGGCGTGATCTGGAAGGGCGTGGCCCAACGATTGCGCACCCGGCCCGAAGAGGGCATGGAAGTGGTGGCCACCGGACGGTTGACCACTTTTCCCGGGCAGTCGCGTTATCAGATGGTGATCGAAGATATTGCCCCCGCCGGGGTTGGCGCATTGATGGCGATTCTGGAAAAGCGCAAGGCGGCGCTGCTGGCCGAAGGGCTGTTTGACGCTGCCCGTAAAAAGCCAATTCCTTATTTGCCCACGGTGATCGGTGTTGTCACCTCGCCTTCGGGCGCGGTCATCCGCGATATTTTGCACCGGTTGCGGGATCGTTTCCCGCGCAAGGTTTTGATCTGGGGTGTGCCGGTTCAGGGCGAAAAATGCGCAGCTTCAGTGAGCGCGGCGATCAACGGGTTTAACAGGCTGACACCCGGCGGTGCCGTGCCGCGGCCGGATTTGATTATCGTGGCCCGGGGTGGTGGGTCGCTGGAAGACCTCTGGGGATTTAACGAAGAAAACGTCGTTCGCGCGGCAGCGGCCAGTGACATCCCGCTGATCTCTGCCGTGGGGCACGAGACCGACACCACATTGATTGATTTTGCCGCCGATCAGCGGGCGCCAACACCAACGGCAGCGGCGGAACTGGCGGTGCCGGTTCTGGGCGATTTGCTGGTTCAACTGGCCGGGCTGGAGGAACGGCGGCGGCGCGGACAGACCAACGCTTTGCAAATTCGTCGACAACGGTTGCGTGATCTGTCCCGCGCCCTGCCGCAGGCGCAGGATTTGGTGAGTGGGCACAGCCAGCGCCTGGATCACCTTGCTGCCGGATTGCCCCGGGCGTTAAACACGCTGGCACAAAGCAAACGTCTGGAACTGGAAAAACGCGCCGCCGGGTTGCGGGTGTCTGCGTTGCAACAGGGATTGCGTCTGCGCGGTGACACGGTTGGGCGGCTGGGCGCTGACATGGGCCGCGCTGTGGTCAGTGGCCTGCAGCGGGTGCGGGCGCGGCTTGATGCTTTGGGCCGTCTGCAGGAAACCTTGGGGTATCAGGCGACGCTGGCAAGGGGTTTTGCGGTGGTGCGCAATGAAAATGGTACCCTGTTGACCAGCAAAACAACTGCCGCCGCGGCAACAGCGCTTGAAATAGAGTTCAGCGACGGGCGGTTGCAAACCGGGCGTGGCGCGGGCAGGCCCGCCGCACCAAAGTCCAAAACCAGGGACGATCAGGGCAGTCTGTTTTAAAGCTATACGCCGACGTCAGGCCCCTTGCAGGCAATCGGGCCGTCGGTGCGACCGATCACCACCAGATCATTGGCCGGATCAGCGTCGGGCAGGCGGGCCGAATACCGCTCGCCGTTTTTCAGGAAGGTCCAGCACTGCGGACGGTCGTTGTTTTCATAGACAAAACAGATCAAGCCTTTTTCTTCATACCAGTTGCCGCGCACGCAGGTGCCGTTGGCAAAACTCCAGATCGATTTGCGGCCTTTAAGATACTGCTCGACACCATAGGCCTGATTGCGTTGTGAAAAGAACAGGGTTTTTCCTTCTGAATACGCCTCAAATTCGTCGGGCGTCATCGATTGTTCCTGCGAAAAGGCGATGGTCGGGAAAAAGATCAAAATGAAGAAGATGCGAAGCATGGGGCGTCTCGTGTGAATTGCCTAAGATTATTCGCCCACCTTAATGCAAATCCGGCCAGATGGCGACGCACAACTGCGTCAGGATTGGTTTTGCCACAAGGCAACCCTTGGGTTCATCACCCGCCGCCATAAGACCGGCACCAACGCGAGACAGGACATAACCGGAATGCTGTAAGGCAACCGCGGTGCATCGGATTTTGGCATGCAAAGCAGGGCCGGATAGGTCTTGGCGGGGTGCGTATGATGATCAGAATGGCGCGGTGCGTGCACCATCATCAGGGATGAAAACCAGTGCGGCGCATTCCAGGAGTGGCGGGCTGACACCGGTTCCACTTGCCGGCCTGCCAACTTATGCCGTCTAAGGCCGTAATGCTGGACATAATCAGACAGCAACAGCTGCAGCTGGGCAAAGAACGCCAGCGCCACGTAAATGAGGACGCCGGTTAATCCTGCGACAGCCCCGGCAAGCCCCAGCAAAACGACAGCCCCGATCAGATAGATGAAATAAGGGTTAGCCGGGTGCATCGCCCTGCGCCCCAACAATCTTAACCGTTCGTTTTCAACCTGCAAGCCCGCCCAAAATGAGCCCTGCCAGGCCCGACGAAAGAACCGGTGAAAACTTTCGTCCAGCCGGGCCGAGTTTGGATCCTTGTCCGTGGCCACAAACCGGTGGTGCACGGCCAGATGCGCGGTTACGTGGTGGCCAAACAGCAGCGAAATAAACACCCATTTGCCCAAAAAATGGTGCAGGCGACCTGACCGGTGGATCATCTCGTGGGCGTTGCTGATGCTGAAAGTGCCAAAATAAAGGCTGAACGCCATGAAAATAAGAACAAATTCCACCGGGCCAAAGCCTGTGCCTGTGGCAGTCACAAAAATGACCAACGGCAAAAGCATCAGATGGGATAATCCCTGAACCAGCGGCACAACCGCGCCAATAAAATTGTCAATGTGCGAGACTGGCGAGCTGTTACCGTCGTCCGTTTGAACAGACTCGTCGACCAAAAACGCAAAGAACGTCATGTAAAGCAAGCCAACAAAGGCCCACAGCCCGCCGTGAACAAGGCTTAACAGCAGGCAGGGAACCGGCACCAAAGTTGCCAACGACGCGAAAGTTTTCAGATTTCTCATAGGCCCATCCAGACAAAACCGTTTGCCCGTGTTTTCGCCGGACACTGGGGCCAAAGCATGAAAAAACGGTGTTAATTTAAGCCGGGTCAAAGATTTATTTTGCCCGCAAGACCGGCGCTGTGCAGAATCTGCGCTTCCCATCCGCCAGATGTCGGTTTTACAGTGTTGTTTGGCACGCGCTTGCCGCTAAGAATGGGTTAATGTTTGGTGCATCGGGAAACAGCTTTGATGGCAAATCAATCTCAAAAAGGTGTCTGGAAATCAGGGTCCGGCAAAGGTCGGCATACACCCAAGGGGCGACAGGTTGATGATGCGGCGTTGGCCGAAATCGCCGAACTGTTGCCCGATGGCCCACTGCGACGTGATCTGCTAATCGAATATTTACACGCTATTCAAGACAGCTGTGGGCATCTTTCCGCGGCGCATCTGTGTGCACTGGCCCATTTGATGAAACTCGCGCAGGTTGAAGTGTACGAGGTTGCCACCTTTTATGCGCATTTTGATGTGGTCAGGGAGGGCGAGGCCCCGCCGCCTGCTTTGACAATCCGGGTTTGCGACTCGTTGTCGTGTGAACTGGCCGGGGCGCAGGCCCTGATGACCGCGCTGAAATCCGGCCTGGATGCACAGAAGGTTCGGGTGGTGCGCGCGCCCTGCATGGGACGGTGTGACACCGCACCGACAGTGGAGTTGGGGCATAATCATGTCGACAATGCCACGTTTGACAAAATCAACGCGGCCCTTGGCGCAAAGCAGTTTCATCCGGTGATTCCGCAATATGAAGAATTTACCACTTATCGTGATCAGGGCGGGTACCAGCGTTTAAGCGACCTGCGCCGGGGCGAAACTCCGGTAGAGCAGATTCAGGACCAGTTGATAAAGGCCGGACTGCGCGGCATGGGCGGTGCGGGATTTCCGTCCGGTCGCAAGTGGGAATTCGTGCGGGCAGAAGCGGGGCCAAGGTATCTGGCTGTCAATGCGGACGAGGGCGAGCCGGGCACCTTCAAGGACCGCTATTTTCTGGAACGCACACCGCATCTGTTTTTGGAAGGTATGCTGATGGCCGCCTGGGCGGTTGAGGCGGAAACCTGCTTTGTCTATTTGCGCGATGAATATCCGGCGGTTCGCGAAATCCTGCTGCGCGAGATTGCGGCACTGGACGGTGCCGGAATTGTCCCAACCGGTTTTATCGATTTGCGGCGCGGCGCGGGCGCCTATATCTGCGGCGAGGAAAGCGCCATGATCGAAAGCATCGAGGGCAAACGCGGCATCCCGCGCCACCGCCCGCCGTTTGTGGCCAAAGTGGGTGTGTTTGGCCGCCCAACGCTGGTTCACAACGTTGAAACGCTGCACTGGATCGCAAGGATAATGCGCGAAGGCGGCGATGTGTTTGGTGCGCACGGCGTGAACGGGCGCAAAGGCATGCGCAGTTATTCGGTGTCAGGGCGGGTAAAAAATCCCGGTGTTGTTGTTGCTCCCGCAGGCCAGACCATCGCGCAGTTGATTGATCTGTGCGGCGGCATGGCCGAAGGTCACATATTTACCGCCTACCAGCCGGGCGGTCCGTCCTCTGGCCTGCTGCCCGCCGGTCTTGATGACATACCGCTTGATTTTGATACGCTGCAGGAGCACGGCACGTTCATCGGCTCTGCCGCGGTGATCGTTTTGTCAGGCCAGGACAGCCCGCGGGCCGCGGCCCTGAATATGCTGCGGTTTTTTGAAGATGAAAGCTGCGGCCAGTGTACGCCGTGCCGCGCGGGCTGTGAAAAAGCGGTGAAGCTGATGCAGGCGGAAAAGTGGGATCAGGGATTGCTGTCTGAATTGTGCCAGACGATGGAGGATGCCTCGATCTGCGGGCTGGGGCAGGCGGCCCCAAACCCGATCAAGCTGATGATAAAGCATTTCCCGGAAGAAATTTGAGGAACGTTATTTTCGGCGGGCCTTTAATATTCTCTGCCAGATTGTTCCGCCCAGATATCTGGCGGCCACAAAATAGACCACTATCAGAGCAAATGAGATCAGCGCCGGCACGCCATTCAGCTGAAATCCCCCCTCTGTGGTGTTGCCGGTAACCTTGGCAACCAGATAGCCGCCGATCACAAACGCGGTAATGAAATCCAGCAAGAATGCGCCAACGATGCGCGGGGTCGATACTTTTTTAACCTCAGTCATATTTCCGTCCGTTATCTGTTAATTTCCACCGCCAATCGGCGATTGACGCTGATCATGCGGCGTTGTGATCCAAAATAAAAGCACAATGTAAATCAGATTGGGCTGATCGCGTATATCCAAACGGAATACGGGTCCAGAACCTGAAGTCCTGAACCCGAATTTTATCGCCAAAATCGCAAATCAGGACGCAAAAGTTCGAATTGCGCCGAATTTGGTGTTTTGAAAGCGTCGGTTATTTGATCCTGATGATCCGCTGCCACAGAGTGCCACCAAAGTATTTGGCAATCACAAAGTAGAAAATCACGAACGCCACCGACGTTAAGGCGGTGCTTAGTCCCATCGTCAATCCACCGGCCGGCACGTTGCCAAGCACCCGGTCAATGACCCATCCGGCCACGAAAAATATGGTGAAAAAATCCAAAAGGAAAGCACCTGCTTTACGGATGTTCGAGGCGTCCTCGACTGTGGTGTCTGTTTTGTCTGTCATGGTAAAGTCCCGTATATTATTTTTGTTTTTGCGATATTGCCGCTATGGCAATCGGGCGGATTATCCGTAATTGCCGACCGATTTGCACGAAAAACGTGTATTTGCGGCGGTTTTTGGTGAAACACTGGCAATAATGCCAATGCGGGATTTGCATAGATGCTTTGGTGATTGCCCAAAACGGGTCTATTCGCGATAGAATAGGCAAATATTCGATTTTACAGGAAGTTTCAATGCATTTGACGGCGATGACAGTTTCAATTTTGGCTATTTCCGCCATAATATCAACTGCTTATGGCGTGTGGGATGCCTGTCGTGCGGTGTCAAAACGCCGATCATTTCTAAAGACCGCCAGTATCGCGCTGCTCGCAGTCGGATTTGCTGCCAGCGGTGCGCCGATGTTCCTAGTTTTCGCTTTATTATTATGCGCTTGCGGTGATTTTTTCCTATCCAGAGACGGGGAAGTCAACTTTTTATTGGGTATGGCGGCGTTTGCCGTCGGGCATTTGTTTTACATTCCGCTCTTCATCCAAATCGGCGCGGCGGAGGATTATTTGACCCCCAAAATTTTTCAAATTTCAATTTTTCTGATATTTGGCCTTATTATGGCCACAGTTCTTTGGGGCAAAACCAAAAACCTGCGGGTGCCTGTTTTGGTTTATCTGCTGATAATTGTGCTGATGGCCCTTACTGCCTTGGCTTTGCCGCCGGTTCCGGCGTTTCGCGTTGTCCTGATTGGCGTCGGTTTATTCGTGATTTCCGACGCGGTTTTGGCGTTTGAGACCTTTATTTGGCCTGCGCATTCCCTTTGGCGGCGGATTTCACCCTACACGGTCTGGTTTTTGTATTGGACGGCACAGGTTCTGATCGGCCTTGGTGTTTTGCAGGGCGCTTCAGGACTGGCATAGTTTACTTCACGCGGCCGTCTTTTTTTGAAGCGGCCCCTTTTCCTTGCGGCGTCAGGCCTTTAGGTGAAGGGCGATGAAATTCAGGTGCGCCCATGTCGTTTTTTAAGAAACTCAAAGACCGGCTGTTCAAGTCCTCTGCCAAAATTGACGAGGGACTTGATGCCATCGTGCAGGATGGTGGCGAGGCCGAAGACGTGCTTGACACAATTGACGACATCAGGGACGCCGTTCCAGAGCCAGAGCCAGAGCCAGAGCCAGAGCCAGAGCCAGAGCCAGAGCCAGAGCCAGTC
>CAYZQS010000092.1:0-10663 GCA_964480735.1 uncultured Rhodobacterales bacterium | reverse complement strand
CCTTGCGGCGGCGGATTTTGAATCCGCTGCGTCTACCAATTCCGCCACTCGGGCACACGCTGGGCCTGCATTTATAGGCGCATAACTGGGGCGTCAACGCACAAAGGGCAAATTGCGGCGGCAATATTCTTACAGCCGACACGCCTGTTGCCAGCCCCGCCGCTGACCTCTAAAAGCGCGCGCATGTTGCGCCGCCTTTACGACTGGACCTTCTCTCTGGCTGAGACCAACTATGCGTTGGCGGCCCTGGCACTGGTGGCGTTTTTGGAAAGCTCGGTCTTTGCCATTCCGCCTGATGTGCTGTTGATACCGATGGTGCTGGCCAACCCGAAAAAGGCGTGGGTTTACGCTGCGGTTTGCACCATCTGTTCTGTTTTGGGCGGCGCATTTGGTTATTTCATTGGCGCTCAACTGTTTCAAACCGTCGGCCAGCCTATCCTTGATTTTTACGGAAAAGGCGAAGCCTATGAAACCTTCCGCGATTCATTCAATGCCCAGGGCGTCTGGGCCGTGCTGTTTGCCGGGGTCACCCCGTTTCCCTACAAGGTGATCACCATTACATCCGGTGCCACCGGCCTGCATTTCGCCGCCTTTATGGGATTTTCGCTGCTGGCCCGCGGCATCCGGTTTTTTCTGGTCGCGGCATTGCTTTGGAAATTCGGCGAACCCGTGCGGATGTTCATTGAAAAACGTCTCGGCATCCTGTTTACACTCTTCATGATCCTGCTGATTGGCGGCTTCTTTTTGGTGAAATACCTGTGACCCACCGCAACATTGCCCTGTTTGCCGCCTTTGGTTCCTTCGCTCTGCTGATGGGCGCGTTTGGATTTCAATATATCGGAGACCTGCCGCCATGCAAAATGTGCATCTGGCAGCGCTGGCCGCATGGTGCCGCCATCGCGCTGGGTCTGCTGATCCTGATCCTGCCGCGCAAACCCTTGTATGTGCTTGGCTTTGCCGCCGCCGCAACCACTGCTGCCATTGGTTTTTATCACGCCGGTGTCGAGCTTAAGTGGTGGGAAGGCCCCAACACATGCACGTCCCAACCCATTGGCGGGCTGAGTTCCACTGAGCTGATGGAGCAGATCATGAACGCCCCACTGGTGCGCTGTGACGAGGTGGCCTGGTCGATGCTTGGCATTTCCATGGCGGCGTGGAACGGCATCATTTCCCTGGGTCTTGCCGCCCTTTGGCTGCTCGCCCTTCGCGCCAAATAATTCATTTCTTATTGGCCCAAATATCCTCGCCGAAGGCGCCTAGTCCTGCCCCGACCACCAGTCTCTCGGCTTCAGCCGAACGCGGGTTTTACGCCGGTCTTCCCACCACGCCGCCAGCGCCCGGCCGCGCCTCACCGCCAGCCACCGCCACAAGCGTTCGCTCCATCGGTCATACCGGCGGTTAAACGGACAAACCCGCATGCAAATCGCGCAATCGGTTTTTAGTTTGGCCCAGTAACCAAAGCACTTTTCACAATTCGCAGACCATTTTTTTACGCCCTTGATGGTGGATATACTATCCCCCTCAAACGCCGGTGGTCCTGTTGGCAAGGCCTTTGGCGGGCAGGCATCGGCGCATTTTGTGCAGGTCTTGCAATAGGCTGCCAGTCCCAGTGTACGCGGCACGTCGGCTGCAAGCGGTAAGCTGGTGAAGACTTTGGAAAAGCGCACGCGGGGGCCAAATTCCGGTGTTAAAACCATCTGGTTGCGCCCGTATTCACCCAAGCCCGCCTTGATCGCATAAGGAATGACCAGTGCCGTGTCATTCATCGAGGCCACAGCTTCATACCCCAGATTGCGGATATAGGTGGCCAGTTGAATGACAATCGCCGCCTCGTGTGAATATTCCCGCCCCGTAGAGGCCCCGGCCAGCGCCGATGGATAGGTTTCCACCAGATCAAAATCCATCGCATGGGCCATAACAATCACGTGTGACACACCTTCCGGCAGTGTATTTTCAACCTCGCTCATATCCCGCGTGTCCACACGGCTTGCGTAATGCCAGCGCTCGTCAACCTCGGTGATGCCCACCAGATCGGCCCCAAACAGCCGGGCCATGCGCTTTATTTCGGCGCTTTGTGCCGCCGGATCGGTCACCGCCACCTGTGTTGGCGCAACCGGCGTGTCCGCAGAAATGGCCGCCTGAAATCCCTCGCGCTTACCTTTGCCCGCTGAGCGGTTGGATATAATATCGGAAATCACCCAGGACGCATTCCGCAGGGCAAAATCCTTTTGCGAAAATCCCGCTCCGCCGCGCGGCTCTGCCCCCATCCGGTAAGAGGCAAAAAACCCATCGCTGTCTTTGCTTTGAACCGTATCGTCCCACATGGCGCGGGTGAACATGTCGTTGATCTGGCGAAACGGTTGAAAATCGTCAGAAACCTCAAAACCAAGTACCGCATCGCTGCGTGCAAACCGCGCCCGCCAATCTGCGCGGGTTTCGTCAGTCACATTATTGGAATTTCTGGGCCAGTTCATCGCCTGCAAACCCTAGCGCCAAAAACCCTAAGCTTCCAGTTCCGCGTCCCAATACAGAAAATCCTGCCAGCTGTCGTGCAGAAAATTCGGCGGAAACTTGCGTCCCTTGTTCAACAACGCGCTTGGGCTGGGCCGCCTTGGGGGGCGCTGCAGGTGCATATGCGCCGCCTCCAGCGACCGCGAACCTTTGCGCAGATTGCAGGGTGAACAGGCGGCAACCACGTTTTCCCAGATGGTTTTGCCGCCCCTCGCTCGCGGGATCACATGATCAAACGTCATATCGCCTTTGGAACCGCAATACTGACAGGCAAACTCGTCCCGCAAAAACAGATTAAAGCGCGTAAACGCCGTTGATTTCACCGGTTTGACGTAGTCTTTCAGCACCACCACCGACGGGATGTTGATGGTAACAGAGGGCGAATGCACCACCTCGTCATACTCCGCAACAATATCCACCCGGTCCAGATAGGCCGCCTTGATGGCGTCCTGCCAGCTCCACAACGACAGCGGCAGATAAGAAAGCGGCCGGTAATCCGCGTTCAGAACCAGGGCCGGATGCTGTGTAAGGGGGGCCGTATTGCGCACAAAATTTGTGCTAAAGTCACCGTCCATGTCGTCGTCAAGCCTTCGTACATCCAGACGCCAATGCCACAAAGCCATCCTCAGAGATCACGCTCCGGCATGGGCAAAACTATATATAGTCTGCTTTGAAGGACAACCCCCTATATGGGAAAGAGGGTTATGGCGCAAAAAAGACAGGTGCAATCAATTATGATAGGCACAACCATCACACGGTTTTCCGAAATCCTGACCTCTTTAACACCAAGGTTTCACCACAACAGGGAATTCAAAGACATGCAGATCGTAAAGATTGCACTTACCGCGCTTTTGCTAAGCACACCCTCCGTGAACGCTGATGATATTCCAAGAATTATTATCATAGACAGCACAACTCCGGCCAAAGCTCTAATCGATAAACCCGGCACTTTTCTTGGCGAAACTTTTGTTTTTTCTGAGGAACATACAGCGGATGTGCAGGTGCAAATCGGGGTTTGGGAAGCAGGCATCGGAAAGCTGACCTTTGATGATTTTTCATTCACTGAATACGTTCTGATGATTGGCGGCAGCGTTATTGTCACCGAAACAAATGGGGTTTCGATGACGTTTGACGCCGGTGACACCTTCGTCATCCCCAAAGGCTGGAGCGGGACCTGGGATGTGCAAGAGCGCATGAAAAAGCAGATTGTGCGCATCGGCAACGGCGGGCAGTAAATAAAAGGAAGACGCACCGGCACCGTCCTGACCGCCGCAGATGCCAGTGCTATTTCAAAGCACCCGCTTACCGCGCGATAATCTCTACCCTACGGTTCAGCGCCTGACCATCCGCGGTGGTGTTTGGCGCGACCGGAGCAAGAAATCCAGCACCGGCAAATAGCATCCGGTCCGCCGATATTCCATATTTTGCCACCAAAGCATCTCGTACAGCCCGCGCCCGACGTTGCGAAAGTCCAAGATTATATTCAAGGCTTCCCTGATTGTCGGTATGGCCAACAATCACCACAGTAAGCTTGGGCGCATCGCCAAGAAAGGCGGCAATCTCTGCCAAGGTCGGCTCGCTTTCGCTGCGGATTGTGGCGCTGGCGGAGTCAAATTGTATCCCGTAAAGCGCCACGCGGCCGTTTTCCAACAGCTCATTTTGCATCTGCGCCGCGTCGATCATCCTGATCTCAAGCGGTGCCGTTTCAACAACACCCGCCTGCACCCTGACCTGTTTGCTTGCGTCCACGCTAAGCACAATCTGAGCGTAAACATCGCCTTCCGCACGTTTTTGCACCGCCGACAAAATCCGGTAATTGAACCTGTCGATGATCATTTTTGGGATCGGGAACTGATCCAGATCATAGCTGGTTTCGCCGCATGTTTTGGTTTCACACTCAAAAACCGTGGCAAATCCACCGTCTGCCAGCGCCGTCTGAAAATTTCGCGCCGCCGCTGCCAGTGACACGCCCACAGGCAGGATATAGGCGATGCGCGTGACTTTACCTTCGACATTTCGAAAGCCTTCAACGCCTGCAGTTTCCGCAAATCCAAACGCGTCAAAGTCCTGAAAATCATAACCTTTGATGAAGCTGCCGTCATAGCGCCCAATCAGCGGGTGGTCAGTCGCGCCAGCAATATCTTGGGCCCAAACGGGTGTTACGCTGGTTATAAGAACCAAAAACAGCCACAATCGAATGGTCACAGTACAACTCCCCTAAATCACCAATTTTTCTTTGATTTCAGCATGCATTTCAGTCGATCTTTCAATTTCACACATACCAATAAATGAACGCCGCTGCCTAGGTGGATAAATTCCCCACCATAAACTGCAACGCCAAGCCAAGCCCATCGGGCGCTATCCCGTGCGCGGTTCCGGGCGATATATGCGTGCGCACCTCAAACCCCGCCGCTGTCAGCGCCTCCGCAGCCTGTGGCATGGACGCGGGCGGGACCATTTCGTCCTGATCGCCATGCACCAGCAATATCGGAAATTTGCTGACAACCTCTTCCGCCAGTTTTTCCGGCTGCAACAGCCGACCCGAAAACCCAACGACGCAGGCAAAGGGCGCATCCCTTCGCGGGGCCAGATGCAGTGACATCATGGTGCCTTGGGAAAACCCCAGTAAAACTGTCTGCGCAGGCGTTACGCCTTCCTCTGCCATCACCTTATCAAGCCAAGCGCTCAGATCATCCAGCGATTTGGCCATCTCAACGTTGGCGATTTTCTCGCTTGACCCATCCAGCCACGGAATTGGAAACCACTCAAACCCCAACGGGTTGCCGCCACATACGTTGGGTGCATCGGGCGCTAAAAACACCGTGTCTGGCATGTGTTCGCCCAGCGGCGCCGCCAGCCCAAGTAGGTCCTGCCCGTTGGCGCCATAGCCGTGTAAAAACACCACCAGACTGGCGCAATTGCCGGAATTTGACGCCACGCGCCCCGCATTCAAGTCCCGCATTTACCGTATTCCCTCGCGTTGTTTGGCCACGCGGTAGTACGCCCATAAAATCCGCGCCGCAACCGATTGCCACGGCGACCAAGCACCGGCCATGACCCGCATTTCTTTTTCCGTTGGCCGTTCGTCAAGTTCAAACAACATTCGCGCCGCTTCCTGCAGGGCCAGATCACCCGGCGCAAACACATCGGCGCGACCCAATGAAAACATCGCGTAAATCTCTGCCGTCCAGCGGCCGATGCCCTTGACCTTGATAAGGGTTTCGATCACCTCAATATCCGGCAGTTCCGCAAGTGCCTTGTATTTGATGCCGCTGCCCGCCAGTTCCTGTGCGTACAGGATTTTTTGCCGGGACATGCCACAGGCGCGAAAATCCGCCTCGGATGCCGCCATGACTTTGCGCGGCCCGGTCAATTTTGCCGCTTTCAGCCTGCGCCAGATCGCGTCTGCCGAAGCCACCGACAGTTGCTGTGACACAATCGCGCCCAGCAACGCCTCAAATCCACCCTTGCGCAGACGCAGGGGTAGAGGGCCGGTCAGGTTCAGCGCACCGGCAAATCGCGCATCAAAGCCCGCCAAAAATGCAGCGCCCTCGGCGACATCCTCATGGCAGGTGATAACGCGGTTGCTCATCGCCCCTGAATTCTTTCGTTCAACCAAATCAACGCCTCGGCGACAGTTTTAACCCGCGCACACTCCAGCGGCGGCGGACGCTTTATCATTGCCACAGGAAGACCCAGACGGCGGGCGGCGTCAAGTTTAGAGCGACTGGCGTCCCCGCCAGAGTTTTTGACCACCAGCCAGTCAACGTTCAGTTTTTTGAACAACGCCTCCTCATGCGCAATCGAAAACGGCCCCTGCCCAACCAGAAACGCACCGTTTTCAAATGGAAAATCGGTTTCCGGCGGATCGATTTGGCGACAGATCAACCGCCGTCCGGTCATGTTGGAATAGCGTTCCAATGTGCCGCGCCCGGTTGCCAGAAACGCCACACTGCCGACAGGAACCACCCCTGCCACGGCGCATTCGTTTTCGACAATCGTCCATCTGTCCCCGCTATCCGGCGTCCACGGGGGCCGCATGACCTGCAAGTGTGACACCCCCAGCGCCGCGCAAACCCCCGCCGCTGTTTCTGACATTTTGGCGGCGAAGGGATGGGTTGCATCTATAACCACGTCAACGGAGTTTTGCCGCAAATAATCGGCAAAACCGTCCCGGCCCCCGAAATGACCAATGCGCATTTTGCCTGCCAGCGTGGCCGGGTTTCGGGTTGCACCTGCCAAAGAGGATGTAACCTTCACGTCCTGCATCCCGGCTATCTTGGCCGCCAGCAATCGCGCCTCAGCCGAGCCGGCAAGCAACAGCACATTCATCGCGCTGTAACCTCTGCCAGCACATTGCCTGCCCGGTCTATGATCACGATCCCCACCAAAATATCCGTGCCCGCCAACAATTCCCTGACCCGCGCCTGCGCCTGCTCTGCCAGCGCCGCAGCCAGAGCGTTTCCGGCGATTTCCGCCGCTTCAAGTGCAGTATTGGACCGCGAAACATCTGGCAATCCCAATGACTGCGCCACATCGTTCAGCGCCTCAAAATCCACCTGCGAGCGATCTGAATGCAGATCAACCGCGCCCTGGGCCAGTTTGCAAATCTTGCCGATGCCACCACCGATTGTCAGCCTTGGCAGCGGGTGTTTGCGCAGGTATTTAAGCAACCCACCGGCAAAATCCCCCATGTCCAGCATCGCGTGATCCGGTAGATTAAACCTTTCCTGCACCACCCGTTCAGACGTGGCACCGGTGCATCCCGCCACATGGGTTTCATCCGCTGCAACCGCCACATCAATGCCGCGGTGAATAGAGGCGATCCATGCAGAGCAGGAAAACGGCCGCACCACACCGGTTGTTCCCAAAATCGACAACCCGCCCGCGATGCCCAGACGCGGGTTCCAGGTTTTCTGTGCGATTATTTCACCGCCGGGGATCGAAACCGTAATTTCAATATCAGGCTTTTGCCTAAATCGCTTTGCCATTTCGCGCACAACCGCTGTCATCATGTCGCGCGGCACCGGATTGATCGCGGGTTCACCGACCGGCACCGGCAGGCCGGGCTTGGTGATCAACCCCACGCCTTCCCCGGCCACAAACCTCACGCCACCTGCCGACGGGGCAACCCGCACTTTCACCAACGCGCCGTGGGTGACATCCGGATCATCGCCCGCGTCTTTGACGATCCCGGTTTCAGCAAAGCCCTCGCCTGCAACCGCATCGACCACTGGAAACACCGGGGTTTCCCCGCGCGGCAAAGTGATTGTGACCTCCTTTGGAACCGCCTTTCCCCAAAGCATCATCAACGCCGCCTTGGTCGCCGCCGTGGCGCAGGCGCCCGTGGTCCAGCCCCGGCGCAATTCGGTATCAGGTTTCCTGCTCATCAACCAAATCATAAGCCCAACAGCCGCCCGCGCCAATCAAGAAAACAAGCAGCGTTTTCGGGGCTGTTCCTGCCATGTACAGAGTGCCATAACCACGGCATGTCAGCGGCCCATGCAAATAATTTAACCAATGCAGGTCTCATTCTTGCGGCCCCGTCATCCGGCAGTGGCAAAACCACGATCACGCTTGGTGTGCTGCGCGCACTGAAAAACCGTGGTGTGGCCGTGCGCAGCGCCAAATCCGGCCCGGATTACATCGATCCCGGATTTCACAGCGCCGCCACGGGTGTGCCTTGTCTTAACCTTGATGCCTGGGCGATGACGCCAAAGCGGATCAAGGCACTGGCCGCAGACCAAACGCCGCTGCTGATTGAAGGCGCGATGGGTCTGTTTGACGGTGCACCCCCAAAGGGCAAAGGCGCGACCGCCGATCTGGCAAGGATACTGGCACTGCCGGTTGTCCTGATCGTTGACAGCGCCAAGCAGGCCCAGTCGATTGCCCCACTGGTGCAGGGCTTTGCAACATTTGACGCCAAGGTCAAAATTGCCGCGGTTATCCTAAACAACATCGGCTCTGCCCGGCACGAAAAAATGCTGCGCGACGCCCTTGTGCCAACGGGCGTGCCGGTATTGGGGGCGATTTCGCGCCAGCCAAACCTGGCCCACCCGTCCCGACATCTGGGGCTTGTTCAGGCGGCAGAACGACATGATCTGCAAGACTATCTTGAAGCTGTCGGCGCGGTTATGGATGCGTCGGTTGATATAGACGCGCTGATGGCATTGATGTCACCCCTCCCCTCAAGCACCCGGCCCACCCCCATAAAACCGCCCGCCCAGCGCATCGCCGTGGCCAGGGACACGGCCTTTGGCTTTATCTACCCGCATCTGCTGGACGGCTGGCACGCGGCAGGTGCCAGCCTCAGCTTTTTTTCACCGATTGCCGATGAAGCCCCCGGCGCTGCCGATCTTATTTATCTGCCCGGCGGCTATCCGGAACTTTACGCGGCCCGGCTGGCGGGTAATGCCAATTTTATAAACGGTTTACGCAACGCCGCCAAATCCACGCAAATTTATGGCGAGTGCGGCGGGTATATGGTACTGGGTGACGGATTGGTTGACGCTGCCGGACACCGGCACCAAATGGCCGGGTTGCTGCGCCTTGAAACCAGTTTTGCCGCGCGCAAACTACATCTGGGATACCGCAGGCTGACGCCGGTGTCGGGCCTTTGGACACGACCGTTGCTTGGTCACGAATTTCACTATGCATCGACCCTGAAACGTGAAGGACAGACGTTGTTTAAGGCAACGAATGCAGAGGGTGACACCCTGCCAGATATGGGTCTGATCAACGGCAACGTTTGCGGATCGTTTGCCCATATGATTGACAGCGCCAAATAGGCCTTTTATCGCCGCCGATTGCCGGATAGGTCTGATCTTATGACGCAAATTTCTGACTTCAGCGGTCGCGCCCGGCGCAACGTCACCGTTTTGGTGATTGCGCAGGCTTTTCTGGGCGCGCAATTGCCGATGATCTTTGTGCTTGGCGGTTTGGCCGGACAAAAACTGGCGGCAAACGCCTGTTGGGCGACCCTGCCGATTTCCATGATCGTTTTTGGGTCAATGACCACGGCACCTTGGATGTCCAACGTCATGCAGCGGTTTGGCCGCCGCACCGGATTTTTATGCGGCACGCTTGGCGGCGGTATCGGCGCGGCGGTGGCTGCCTATGCCCTAAGCGTGTCTTCGTTTCCGCTGTTCCTGCTGGGCTCTTATTTCACCGGCATTTACATGTCAGCGCACGGGTTTTACCGCTTTGCAGCCATCGACACGGCGTCTGAATCATTTCGCCCCAAAGCCATGAGCTATGTCATGGCCGGCGGCCTGGCCGCAGCTGTGATCGGCCCGCAACTGTCAAAAGTCACATCATCCGCCCTGGACGTGCCGTTTCTGGGCACATATCTGGCCGTCATCGCCATCAATGTTATCGGCGCCAGTCTGTTTTTCTTCCTCGACATCCCGGTACCTGAAAAACCAAGCGCCACCGGTGACAGGGGCCGCACCCGCCTGCAAATGCTGAAAACACCAAGAATCGCCGTTGCCGTAATCTGTGCAATGGTGGCTTACGCGCTGATGAACCTTGTGATGACCTCAACACCGCTGGCCATAACCGGCATCGGTATGCACCAAAATCACGCCGCCGACGTGGTTATGGTGCATGTTCTGGCCATGTTTGCGCCTTCGTTTTTCACCGGCCACCTGATCAACCGTTTCAAAGCAGAACGGGTGGTTGCCGCGGGTATGATCATTCTTGCCGGTGCCGGTATCGTTGCGCTGGCGGGTGTCAATCTGATGAACTTTTATGTGGCACTGGCGCTGCTTGGGATTGGCTGGAACTTTGGCTTTATCGGCGCATCCACCATGCTGGCGGCATCACACACCGCGCAGGAACGCGGCCGTATTCAGGGCATCAACGACATGATCGTTTTTGGTATGGTCACGGTTGCCTCGCTGGCTTCCGGCTCTTTGATGAACTGCTCTGGCGGGTCGGTTATTGCCGGCTGGAACGCGGTCAATCTGGCCATGCTGCCCTTTCTGGTATTGGCCGGGGTTGCCCTGATCTGGCTGTTGCGCCGCACGAAAAGCCAAAACATTGCGGCTTGAAACACCTGCTGCTTCTTGTTGGTAAAAATATCCCCGCCGGAGGCTCCCGGTGTCAAAAAGTTGACACCGACAGACAGCCGGATCAACCCGTCAACCACCAC
>CAYZQS010000091.1:8648-10719 GCA_964480735.1 uncultured Rhodobacterales bacterium | reverse complement strand
TTGCGCACGTCCGCCTCGGCCCGCAGTCCCGCGCCGCGCAGGGTTGCAACCACCTCGTTTACGTAATCATCGGCACCCGACACAATTGAGGCCACAACAATCTGCTTCGGCGCCAGCCACAGAGGGAACTTTCCCGCGTGGTTTTCGATCAAAATGCCAAGGAATCGCTCAAAGGAACCCAAAATCGCCCGGTGCAGCATAACGGGTGTGTGTTTGGCCCCGTCCTCGCCGATATATTCCGCCTCAAGCCGGTCCGGCAAAACGAAATCCGCCTGAAACGTGCCCAACTGCCATTCACGGCCAATGGCGTCGGTCAGTTTGAAATCCAGCTTTGGGCCGTAAAACGCGCCCTCGCCGGGGTCAACCTCGTAAGGCAGGCCCAACGCCTTAATCGCGCTTTCAAGTGCTGCCTCGGCTTTGTCCCACACTGCGTCTGAACCGGCGCGAACCGCAGGGCGGGTGGAAAACTTGATTTCAAATGTCTCAAAACCCAAATCGCGGTAAACCCGTGTCAGCAATTCAATGAACTTCTTGGTTTCCGCCGCAATCTGATCCTCGGTGCAAAAAATATGTGCATCATCCTGAGTGAACCCGCGCACCCGCATCAACCCGTGCATGGAGCCGGAACTTTCGTACCGGTGGCACGATCCAAACTCGGCCAGCCGCAACGGCAAGTCGCGATAGGATTTAAGCCCGTGATTATAGACCTGCACATGGCACGGGCAGTTCATCGGCTTTAACGCATTGGTGCGCTTTTCGTTGGCGTGTTCCTCGTCAATCTCAGTGATGAACATGTTTTCACGGTACTTGTCCCAATGCCCGGATGCTTCCCACAATTTGCGGTCAACAATTTCCGGCGTGTTGATTTCAAGATACCCGTCCGCAATCTGACGGCGGCGCATGTAATCCTGCAATATCCGGTACAGTGTCCAGCCGTTGGGGTGCCAGAAAATCATGCCGGGCGCTTCTTCCTGCATGTGAAACAGGTCCATCTCGCGGCCCAGCTTGCGGTGGTCGCGTTTTTCCGCTTCTTCCAGCATAAACAGATGGGCCTTCAGATCGTTCTTGTTCCTGAACGCCACTCCGTAGATGCGCTGCAGCATCTTGTTGTTGCTGTCCCCGCGCCAATAGGCACCGGCCACGTTCATCAACTTAAAGGCATCGGCAGGCACCTGACCGGTGTGCACCAGATGCGGCCCCCGGCACAGATCCTGCCAGTGCCCGTGCCAGTACATCCGCAGGTCTTCGCCCTTTGGGATCATGCCCACCAGTTCCACCTTGAAAGGCTCTTCATTGTTCTGAAAATACTCAATGGCGCGGGCGCGGGACCACAGTTCGGTGGTTACAGGTTCACGCTTGTTGATGATCTCGCGCATTTTCTTTTCAATGACCCCAAGGTCTTCGCTTGAAAATGGTTCCTCGCGGTCAAAATCGTAATAAAACCCGTGTTCAATCACCGGCCCGATTGTCACCTTCACATCCGGCCACAGTTCCTGCACCGCACGCGCCATAATGTGGGCGGTGTCGTGCCGGATCAGTTCCAGCGCCTGGGTGTCATCTTTCATGGTGAAAATGGCAAAATCCGCGTCCGCGTTAATGGTGCGGGACAGATCGCGGTGTTGCCCGTCAACCGAGCAGGAAATCGCCGCTTTGCCCAGAGATTTGGAAATATCCTGCGCCACCTCCATACCGGTCACACCGGATGGATATTCACGTCTGTTGCCATCGGAAAGGGTCAGAGTAACGTTGGCCACGGGCGGCCTCCTCGTCGGTTTGGCGCCTACGAAACGCCCGGTTGCGGTACGCGTCAGATATGCGCAGGCGCTCCGCTCAAGTCAACCATTGCCACGGTCTTTTCCCTTGGACATAGTGCGGTGCACGCAACAGGAATACCGCTTATGACCAAGCCGCGCTTTTTGGATGCCCCGCAGGGCCGCCGCCTTGCCTACCACCAAACCAGCGGGCGGGGTCCGGGCGTGGTGTTTCTGGGCGGGTTCAAGTCCGATATGGAAGGCACCAAGGCACTGTTTTTGCAGGACTGGGCAGAAAATGCCGGGCGGGCATTTCTGCG
>CAYZQS010000091.1:0-8548 GCA_964480735.1 uncultured Rhodobacterales bacterium | reverse complement strand
GACATCCGCCTGACGCTGGTCAAAGGCTCTGACCACCGGTTTTCCAGCCCGGCAGAGCTGCGCATGATCCAAAAAGCGATCCATTCGGTCACAAAAGCGCCGGCGTCTTGAAGCTGACTGACATCCTGCTGGCCATTTCCGTGCCGGTCATCTGGGGCATGGGTTTCACGCTGGCCAAGGTTGCTTTTGTCTACGCCGACTTTCCCCCGATCCTGCTGATGGCGTTTCGCTTTACACTGACCGCGTTGGTGCTGGTTTGGTTTGTCAAACCACCGTGGGGACAGATGCGGGCGATATTCTGGATCGCGGTGGTCAGCGCGACGATCCAGTATTCCCTGACCTTTACCGGACTGACCGGCATTAACGCCTCAACCGCCATTATTGTCGTACAGCTGGAATTTCCGTTCATGGCGCTGCTGGCGGTGATTTTTTTGAAGGATACTTTGGGTTTGCGCCGGATATTTGGGATTATCGTGGCGTTCGCCGGCATCGTGATGATCGCCGGACAGCCGGAATTGCAGGGAGAGTTTAAGTATGTGCTGCTGGTGGGCAGCGGGGCCATGACATGGGCGGTTGGCCAGATCATGATCAAAAAACTGAAAACGCCGCTGGGCGGGTTCACCCTGATTGCATGGGTCGCAGTCTTTGCGGCCCCGCAGTTGTTTTTGGCCTCGTGGCTGATCGAAGACGGTCAATGGCAGGTTATCCAGACCACCGGCTGGATTGGTTGGGGCGTGGTTGTCTATCTGGGGCTGGTGATGACAGCCCTTGGCTATGGCATCTGGTATCACCTTTTGGGCAAGTTTCCGGTCAGCCAGATCGGGCCGTTTTTGCTGTTGCTGCCGGTTACATCCATTGCCGGCAGTATGATTATGCTGGGCGAGCGGCTGTCGTATCTTGAAATGGCGGGTGCTGTGGTGGTGATTGCAGGGGTCTGGATTGTCACCAGTCGCGGCGGTCGGGAAACACCTTGATCATTCTGGCAGAGTAAAACTCCGAACTGTGAACCAAACCCCCGGCCGCCAAAGTTTTATGCTCTTTTGCTTGTCTTGCGTCGCCTCACCACCAAAACATCAATAGGCTCGTTGACCCGCGCCGATTTTGGGCCGTGTCATTCACAGGAATAAGCTGTCATCCAGTCCCGCATCGCCCCGCGGGTGCCGCTGCCGTAATCGCCGTCGACGGCACCGTTATAAAGACCGACATCGGCCAGATACTGCTGCCATATCCGCACACGGGCGGATCCCGAAAGCCTGAAATAATTTTCAAAATCAGACAGCGAGCGATCGAACTCTCCCAGGCATTGATACGACAGTCCGCGGTCTGAATAAAATTCGCCGTCGCTTGGGTCTATTCGAATAGCGGCCGTGTGGTCGGCAACGGCTGACGTATATTCGCCAAGTTGATTATGCGATTGTCCGCGGTTGTAATAGGCCAGCGAGTCCGCTGGATTTAGGGAAAGCGCCCGGTCATAATCCCTGATGGCAAGATGATATTCGCCTTGCAGATAATAACCGGTGCCCCGGTTGTTGTATATTATACCAAGATTGGAACCTGACATCGAACCAGATTCTATGATTGACGTGCAGGCGTCAATTTTTTGTTGCGGTTCGGCGATTCTGCAGTCTTCCAACGAACTTGACGCTGCAGCGCCGGAAAAAATAATCAGCAGCACGAAAACCTGAAAACCGGTCCGGGTCATGGATTTCCTCCAAATACTGGCACCTGCACTATAGTTGGTTTTTACGCCTTTGGCAAAACGTCCGGCGGCCCGTCAGATATCAAACGCTGAAAAATGCATTGACTTGCGCTGCTGGTGTTTGCGGGTTTGCATGAACAGACGGGTCGAGCGCCTTACAGCAGCACGCCCACAACAACCAGTATCAATCCAAATGCCGACAGCAGCAATGCGCCCATATTCAGGGCTACGATGTTTTGCAGCCGCGCTTTCATTTCGTCATCAGACAGGCCGGCGCGTCTGGCTTTCAGCGCAACAACAACGCAATACCCAAGGCCAATCAGGCCCAGCAAAGCCAAAATTGTGCCGATATAAACCAGAATATCCATCCCACCCCCGCAGATTTCGCAGCCTAGAGCCGTGTCTTTTTTATCTGAATCAGCGGAGCGGCTCTATCCTTTTGATCTTGCGCGCAATTTATTCCGAAAACCGGTGCCCACTTTTCGGATTGCGCTTTAAAGAATTTTTGGACGCGCCGCAAGGCGGCGCTTGAACGCAGGTTTTTGCAGGGGTAAGCACGGCGTCAACACTATTCAGGAGACACCCGATGAATGACAGTCAAGACAACAACACATACCGCGTGGCGGCCGGTGAATTGCGCGCCTTTGTGGAGCGGTTCGAGCGGTTGGAGGCAGAGAAAAGGGACATCAGCGAGCAGCAAAAAGAAGTGCTGGCAGAGGCTCGCGGACGGGGGTACGACATCAAAGTTCTGCGCAAAATCATTGGTTTGCGCAAACGTGATCCGCAGGATGTTTCAGAGGAAGAGGCGGTGCTGGAGCTTTATAAAGAAGCACTGGGGATGTAATTTACCGGGGCAGGCGGATCGCCCGGAACGGATTGCGGACCAAGGCGTGCGGGAATTCCAGTGCTTGCCGCCGGTTTAAGGCCGCAGCGGATTTTTATCCGGGCGCTGGTTGTCTTAATCTTACGTAAGCATGAATTTTTAATCGCCTTTTTTGGCGAAGGCGGGCGTTTAGCCTTTCGGTGAACCGGTGGGTCAATGCACCGGTAGGCCAGTGGGCCAGTGTACCGGCGGGCCAGTACACCGGCGGGCCAGTACACCGGCGGGCCGGCGGGCCGATAGATTAGTGGGCCAGTTCACCGGTGCACCGGTCTACCAGTGCACCGGAAAATTGGACCTCTTTTGCGGTTTTATTTCAATATGTTACCGCAGTTTTCCTGCGCCGGATCGACATCGACCGTCCTGCCTCCGGCATCTGGGTGGTTCAACTCAGATTGCAGCGAAGTGCCGATCCTGCACCAGTTGCTTTTGGACCAAACAGCATTCTACCCGGGCAAATCGATGGGGCCAAAACCGCCTGTCGAACCGTAAATCCGCGCCGGTTTCGGCCCTTCGCCCTGCCTCAGATCAAACCAAAACATGCGCCATTAGAGCCCTTCACCCAAATTCGTAATCACCCGGTTTCTTCCAGATACGGTAGCCCGTCGTTTTATTGGCCGCAGCGTGATATGAAAATCATGCAAGGCCAATGGGGCGCAGGCCGGGTGATTACGAATTTGGGTGAATGGCTCTAATAAGGCCGGGCGTTTTGTGCACCAGCGCACAGGTCCGGTAAACCGCAATCCGCTTTAGGGCGCGATAAACTGGACGCCCGTCATGCGCTCGATCACGTATAGATCGTCCTCGTAGGCGTCGGTCATATTGTCCAGCAATTGCTCCGTCCATTCAGGTGCTTCCGGTTCCGGTTCCAACCGGTCCTCGATTTCAAACTTATCCAGAAAAGCGCTGAGAATGCGGCGGCGCTGGGCCTCGTTTGACGGCGGATGGGTTGCCAGATAGGCATTCAGCCGCTCAACCCCCTCTGCGGTCATGATCGAGGATGTGTAATCATCCAAATGTGACAGCTTAACGGTTGGTCCGTGGTCGCTGATTTCCGTCAGCAATTCCGGCCAGATAAACGGTGTGTCCTCGTTGCACCAGACCTTAAGCTGAGCATTTGGCGTGGCGTCACGCAGGCGGGTGATCATCTCTGACCAACGCAGGTGCAGGGGATTGGTTTGGGCAAGATAGGCGTCAAACTCCCCGGAGTCGATTTTTGCAAAAACCGCAGGCAGCAATGTGGCCGGGTTTCTGATCGCCAGGCAAAATTCCACCTCCTGATCGGGAAAGAGATTGTTCAGGTCAGTCACCCGAAACGCCGCATCCGGGTACAGCTTATCCTCTGCCATCACGCGCTGGGGGTTGCTGAGAAACGCGCTGTTTGAGAAGATGATGCGTTCTGGATTATCCGCGTTGATGATCGAGTCCAGCATGACTTGCTGAACTTCGGCATTTGCCGGCTCGCCTTTCAAAACATCAATCGTTTCCCAAAAAATCGGCCGGAACCTGCCGGGGTTGGGAACGACGATTCCAACTTTTGCCAGTTGTTGCCGATTGTTGGCCAGACAGGCCTGAATCTGGCCTTCATCTGTGCAATGGGCACCGACATGAAAAACGACTTGCATTGGGTTGTCTGATTTCTTGCTGTTTCCTGCCTGACAGCGATTATAACCGCTTTTGTGGACAGGGAAACCGCTTTCGTTTAAGGCGGGTGAAATGGTTGATCAAATTAGTCAGATAAGCCCGAAAAGGCGGCTTGGAAAACCGGATTTCTGGTCTGCAAGCGCGTTGGCAATTGCAGCGCTGGTCTTGCTGCCAATCTTGTCGGTGGTCTGGATTGCGCTGCATCCGGCAGAAAATATCTGGCCACATTTGATGGCCACAACCCTGCCGCGTTACTTTGGCAATTCGGTCATGCTGATGGTGGGCACCGGCGTTTTATCAGCTTTGGTTGGCACCGGTGCGGCGTGGCTGGTGGTGATGTACGATTTTCCGTTTCGCCGCGTCTTGCAATGGGCGCTGCTGTTGCCGCTGGCAATTCCGGCCTACATCGGTGCCTATGCGCTGGTGGATTTTCTGGAATATGCCGGGCCGGTGCAAACCGGCCTTCGGGCGATGTTTGGCTGGACTTCGGCGCGGGACTACGCATTTCCTGAAATCCGCTCGCGACCCAGTGCGATCATCGTTTTAACGCTTGCGCTTTATCCTTACGTTTACCTTCTGGCCCGTGCAGCGTTCCGCGAACAATCAACGGGCGCATTGGAAGTGTCCCGCGCCCTTGGCTGTGGGCCGTGGGGCAGTTTCTTTCGCGTGGGCCTGCCGCTGGCACGCCCGGCCATTGCCGCCGGTATGGCGATTGTGATGATGGAAACCATCAATGATTTTGGCACTGTGGAGTTTTTTGCCGTGCAAACCCTGACCACCGGCATTTTTTCAGTCTGGCTGGAAGGGTCAAACGCCGGCGGTGCGGCGCAGATTGCCGTGGTTATTTTGGGTCTTGTGTTGGTGCTGGTGGCGCTGGAAAAAACCAACCGCAGAAAGATCAGGTTTTTTCGCACAACCGGCCAGCAATTGCCGATCGAGCCCAAAAAGATAACCGGCCTGCCTGCGCTTTTGGCGCTGATCCTGTGCCTGCTGCCGTTTTTGTTCGGGTTTATTCTGCCAGCAACCGTGATCGGGTTTCATGCCGCTGACAACCCGGCGTTCTGGGCGCAAAGCGCGTTGTTGTCTGCTCTTTGGAACACCATCTGGGTGGCCGGTCTGGCGGCTGTTCTGACGGTCTGTGGCGGGTTGCTGCTGGTTTACGGGGTCAGGCTTTCGGGTCGCCGCCTGCCACGCCTGATCCTGCCCCTGACAACCATTGGCTACGCTGCGCCTGGCGCGGTGCTGGGCATCGGGCTGTTGATTCCGCTGGCGAAATTTGACCAGCGGGTCGCTGATTTCATCGAAAATACCACGGGATTTGATCCGGGTCTTTTGCTTACAGGTTCGGCCTTTGCAATTGTGCTGGCTTATTTCGTGCGGTTTTTTGCCATCGCGCAGGGTGCTGCGGATGCGGCGCTTGGGCGGATATCGCCGTCGCTTTCCATGGCCGCACGCTCGCTTGGCCAAACGGCGGGCGGCACGTTAAAGCGCGTGCATATACCGATGATCCGGGGCTCAATTGCCACGGCGCTGTTGTTGGTGTTTGTGGACGGAGTGAAGGAACTGCCCGCCACGCTGCTGCTTCGGCCGTTCAATTTCAACACGCTGGCCACGCAGGTTTACGATCAGGCGTCGCTGGAAAACCTGGGTGCAGCGGCGCCTGCCGCGATCATTGTCATGGCCGTCGGGTTGGCGGCGGTCTTATTGCTGGCGCGCACGGCGCGCTGATATTGGGTTTCAATAGCTGACGCTGATTTGACCGCCTGTGAAAGCAGTTTGCTGGATCGGCCGCGGATTGTTGATAAACAGTCGCCAGACCAAATACCCGCGAAATTTGTTCAACTGGGAAAGCCAATGTCTGTGATCCAAACAACCCGCCTGTTCCTAAGCGCTTTTGCCGTATCGCTGCTGCTGGCTGCCATGCCTTTGTCTGCCGCGTCTGATGATGGTATGGAAGAGGCCAGCCTCATTCTGTTTACCGGCAGCATCGACGCGCGTTTTGAAGCGCTGAAAACCATCGTTGCACGCAAAAACCCCGACATGCTGCCAACCCTAATTCTGGCCATCCGGTTTGGCCTTTATGATGAGGAATCGCTGAACTGGGCCGCCGAACAGATCACCGGCGATCCCGGCACCGGCTGGTTTGACTGGATGCTGTGGCAAGAAGCGCACCCGGAATTTCCGGCGCATGAAAGCTATGTGAAAACCAAACTGGCGATGTTTTCCCGCATCGATCCCAATTTCCTGAAATTTTTGAATGAAAAAACCACCGATCCGGCAAATATGAAAATCCGTCTGGAAGAGATTTCATGGGGCGGGGTGCGGGTGGACGGCATCCCGTCGCTGGACAATCCAACGCTTATTGATGCTGACGCCGCCACCTATATGCGCGGCGATGATCTGGTGTTTGGGGTTGCGATCAACGGCGACGCCCGGGCCTATCCTTTGCGCATCATGGGCTGGCACGAAATGTTCAACGATGTGATCGGCGGCGTGCCGGTGGCGCTGGCCTATTGCACGTTGTGTGGGGCTGGCATTCTGTTTGAAACCGGCGACATCGCCGGTCAGGACGCGCCGCTGGTTTTTGGCTCTTCGGGGTTTTTGTACCGCTCCAACAAGCTGATGTTTGACCGCAAAACCAACTCGCTTTGGAACCAGTTCACCGGCCAGCCGGTGATGGGCCCGCTGGTGCACAGCGGTATAAAGCTTAAACAACGCCCGGTGGTGATCACCAGCTGGGACGCCTGGAAAGCGGAAAATTCATCAACCAAAATTCTGTCGCTAAACACCGGTTATCGCCGCGACTATGGCTCTGGTGTTGTTTACAGTTCCTATTTTGCCAGCCCCAACCTGATGTTCCCGGCGCTTGTGGATCAGTCCCGGCTGAAACAAAAGGAATACGTGTTTGGCATCCGACTGCCGTTGAACGCAAAGGCCTGGCCGATTGGCACATTTGCCGGTGGGCGCGTGCTGAACGATGCCGTCGGGGCCACCAATCTGGTGCTGATCGGCGATGCCGCAACCCGGACTGTGCGCGCCTATGATCGCGGAGACATTCTGTTTCACGCCGGTGCCACAGCCGGGCAGCTGACTGACAGCGAGGGTGGCGATTGGACCGTCCAGGAGGATGCGTTGATCAGCCAAAACACCCGCGCCCCGCGTATCGCCGGACATATCGCCTATTGGTTCGCCTGGGACAGTTATCTGGGCGTGCGATCAGAGCTGTTTGCAGAATAACAACCTCGCCCATACCGCGTGGCTCTGATCTAAAAATAGGGCACTTCCTGTGCCTAAAAGCGGCCAAAATATCCCTTGATCCACCCCGTCGATTGCGGGTACACGCACCCCGAGTGCCCCTATAGCTCAGCTGGTAGAGCAACTGATTTGTAATCAGTAGGTCCGCGGTTCGAGTCCGTGTGGGGGCACCATTTTTCGTAATAAATACAAGAGCTTATGAGATGATTCGCCGATCAATCGGTGTGTGGCATTCATTGAGTACAGTATAAGCACAGAATCTGTGCCAAGCACCGACTCTACTGTCTCCCTTACCCTGGTTTTGCTAGAGGTGGGCCTGGTGGTGGTGGTACATCAAGAACTTCAGCTTCGCCTACTTGTTGATAAAATCTTGGGATGGTGGTTGTTTTTAGAAGAACTCTTTGGTTCCCGACCATCTCCTGTTCCATCAAGCGAAGCATATGACCTACACACCCTGAAGCCCCCAACAATTCTTCCAAAGCAATAGGTTCATTCATGGAGAGTGACCAAATTTTTTGACTTAGCTCCCGCTGTGCTGAAAACAGGAGCTGGTGAATTTGCGTCAGTTTTGGAAAGTACAATCTCACCAGCATAACCATCTTTTTGGCAGTCGGGTGTCCGTACACCTCAAGATCATCAAGTCCTTCAAGGTGTTTTTTTTGCCTCAATGTCGCCCTCAACGACAGCGGCGAGCAACTTAAACAGACGAGTGTTTCGTTCCGCGACTTCGTTGAGGAGAAGGTATAGTTCTTCTAGTTTTGGCTGAAGAAACTGCAGTCGCTGCTGTCGGCGGGCTATGGTGCCATTGACAACCACGACGATGATCGCAACGGCAGCTGCAATTATGGCTGAAATCAAAGACGAGGTTGCGCCGCTGTCTTCTGCGAGTGCTTTCAAGTATTCGATCAAATGGTCCTCATTCTGTACTGGCCTACTGAATAGCCCCTTATGTATTGAAACTTTGGTACCCTGACCCCGATCCGACGTTTTGCAAGATGCCGGATCGGGAAGGTGTTCGCGTTTGAGCAAGTTGAAGAAGCTCGGACACTCTCCTTTACGCCGCCGCAAAT
>CAYZQS010000090.1:7908-10800 GCA_964480735.1 uncultured Rhodobacterales bacterium | reverse complement strand
CAAGCCGCCCGCCGGGCAGCAGCTCAAACAGGTTTATGCCGTCGTCCGAGCCGCCCGACAGAACATAGACCCGGCCCTGGTGGGGGACCACGGACAGGACTTCGGGGTTGGCAAAGCGGGTATCCAGACTGTCAATCACATGATCCCGCAGCGAAAGACCGCCGGATGCAGAGACCGCCATCACGGTGATCGAAGAGCTGCCGGCCGAGGCCAAAACCAGATAACTCTCCCCGGCAAAATCAACAAATTCCAGCGCCGTGGGGACGGCGATCCCCACACCCTCGGTGACCCCAAGGGATGCCACCTCAACCAGCTGCCCCGCGCTGCCGATCTGCCAACTGGTCACTGCCGCACCGCTCAGGCGGGCGGAAAACAGAAAATCCCCGGCCCCAAGGCTGGCCTGAACCAGCGCTGTCACATCTTCCGCGGCGGTGCCGGCAATGATCTCACTGCCGCTCAGCGCACCGTTTGCGTCCAGCGTCAGGCGCGCCAGTCCGCCGCCGCCAAACAGCCCGCCAAACACCCAGGTGTCCCCGCCGCCGGCGTCCACCATCACCGTCTGCACCATCCCGGCCCCAAGCGCCGCCGCGCCGCCTATCTGGCTGGCCGCCCCCATCTGCCCCTGCGCATCAAGGGCGTAGGTGGTAACCCCGCCTGCGGTCCAGGGCTCAAGACACAGGGCTGAGGCCCCCGCCAGCGCGATCACCGACATATCCAATGGTGCCATCGAGACCGGTGCCGACAGGCTGGTCTCCTCTAAAAACGCCGCCGTCTGGCCGCCGGACAGGCTGAAAACACTCACCCCGTTTTGGGCCACCCCCAGAGCATACAGCGTCACCTGCCCGTTGTCGGTGAAAATCTCAAAATCCGTCACCCCCGACAGAAAACTGAACGACGCCCCCTCCAGCGTCGCCACCCATTGCAATTCTCCCATCCGCGCACCCGCATGTTGCGCCCCCACGCGGCAGGATCGGGCATTGAGATTGCCCCGGGCTTACCGAAATGGGGTGATTTTGCGGCGTTTGTGGTGAATTGTAAGCGTCCGGTCCTGTTCCGGTCAGCAAGCGGGCCCGGAATTGCCTTGTCCATTACAACACCAAGCGACCTCAATCCCGGCACGGTGTATTAACCCCGGAAGAGGCTTATGAGACGACGACAGAACCAACGAAGAAGAAGGTTTATCTTATATTTGCTGCTAACTGATCAAAAAAGCAGGACCACCACTTAGCACTACCCACGTTTTTAACCGTTGAAATAAGGAAATCCAATGTTAAACACAGGTTGTGGTCCTTGAAAAGATTTCGGAGTCGGCCGTTGTGAAGACAAACTGAAATGACCGTTGAAAAGACCAATTCTTTGGCGACGGCCCCCAAGCGCGTCTGTATTTTGATCCTTGGGGCCCATCGGTCCGGCACCTCGGCCTTGACCGGTCTGCTTACACATTTTGGCTGTGACGGACCACTGTCACCCATGCAGGGAAACATAGAAAACAAAAAAGGCTATTTTGAATCCCGGCGGGTTTATGAATTGCACAACCAGTTGTTGCCGTTGGCGAATTCGTGCTGGGATGACTGGCGACCGATTGATCCGGGCTGGCTGGAGTCTCCCGCAGCGATGAGAATGCATGACAAAGCTGTTGCAACGCTGAAGGAAGAATTTACCGATTCCCGTCTGTTTGTCCTCAAGGATCCCCGCATCTGCCGGCTTGCACCGTTTTGGCTTCAGGCGTTGCGGCAACTGGATTGCACACCGCTGGTCGTGCACACGCACCGCAATCCGCTTGAAGTGGCCATGTCGCTTAACAAGCGGGATGAATTTGCGCCGGAATTTGGGCTTTTGCTTTGGCTGCGCCATATCATGGACGCCGAGAATGCAACCCGGGGGATGCGCCGATTTTTCACCAGCTACCGGCATCTGATGTTAGACTGGGCGGACATGATCGCCGGAATGCAGGCAAATTTGGCGTTTGATTTCCCGTGTTCGGCCGGCCAGGTTTCTGGCGAAGTCAACGCATTCCTAAGCCACAAATTACAGCATTTTCATCAAAGCCCCGAAGATATAGCCACAAACCCCGCGATGTTTGACTGGGTTCGCACAGTTTTCGAAATCGTCGAACGCTGGGCGGACGCCGGTGAAGACCGCGAAGATTACACCAGCCTGGATCAAATTCGCGCGCAGCTCGACGCGGTTGCGCCGGTCTTTGGACGGTTGATCAAATTGGGGCGCGCGGCCACCGTTGAGGTCAAGCAAAAGAGCGCGGCACTGGAAAAATCAACCGCCCGAATCGAAGATCTGCAGTCCGACCTGTCTTCGCTCCAAAAGGAGTTCGCCCAGGAAAAAGAAGCGCGACTACAGGCCAAAGCCCGGCTGTTAGATCAACAGACGGAGATCGGTGAAATCTCGGCGCGGTTTGGCGGGGCAAAGTCGCAGGTCAAGCAGCTTCAGAACTCTCTGGCGCAGGAGACCAAAAGGGCTGAAGCGGCGGAGTATGAATACAACAGGGTTCTTAACAGTACCTCATGGCGCCTGACATCCCCACTGCGCCGCTTGGTGCATATGACCCGTGGTCAGATCGCCGACTAAGCCGAATGGCCGTTGAGGAAAACCGGGCAGGTCGTTAAGGTTTATCCTCATAGATAAGGACGCCAGAAAATTTGCGCTCAAACCAATACAGCAGGGATATTGTGCTAAAACAGATTTACCAGTTGCAGGCGCGCTATTTCGACCGGCATTTGGATGTGTCTCGTTCGGGTTTTAAACTGACCGGCAATGACAATCGCAATCTGGGCCATGTGGACCGGATTAGGCGCAAGGGAAACCGCCTGTGTTTGACCGGCTGGACCATCGCTGACCATGTCACAATGGTGCAGGGGGCTGACCAAACCGGCACAA
>CAYZQS010000090.1:0-7808 GCA_964480735.1 uncultured Rhodobacterales bacterium | reverse complement strand
TGGACCATCGCTGACCATGTCACAATGGTGCAGGGGGCTGACCAAACCGGCACAAAACCGCGCGTTCTGCGGCAGGACGTCGCCAAGGCCCTGAGCATAGACCCGCATGTGGGGTTTGATCTGGATCAGCCGGTGAGCGGCGAATCTGTTGGATTGGAGTTGCGGATCGGCGATGCACTGATCCCGTTTACCGTTCCGGCGATTTCCGCGTGGAAAATCAGGCGGGCAAAACTGGGGTTGGCATGGGGTTTATTTTTCCGGTTGCTGCGCGTCAGTCCGGCGTTGGTACGATTTGCCCGAACCAAAAGCCCAAGGGCGCGAAACCAGATAAAAATGGCCCTGGGCCTTGGCGATGTGACAACCTCTCGCGCCTTGGAAAAGCGGTTGTTGGAACCAAATCAAAAAGCAGAGCCCCGCTCGCCCGCTGCAAAATGTATCACCGTCATTCTGCCCGTCTACAACACCTTCAATCTTCTGCCCGAGGTTTTGCAACGGGTTGTACGCAACACCGATATACCCTTCCGTCTGATCCTTGTAGAGGATTGCTCTACTGATCCATTGGTGCGCCCGTTTCTGCGTGACTGGGTGCGCTCTGTCAGCGCGTCGGTTGTGCTGATTGAAAACGAGACCAATCAGGGGTTTGTTGGCAGCGTGAATGCGGCCCTTGCGCGGGCCCTTGCGCATGACGATCATGTGGTTCTGCTGAATTCGGATGTTTTCGTGCCGGCGGGCTGGGCGTCAAGGCTGATCCGGCCGCTACTGAACAACGATAAGGTGGCGAGTGTCACGCCCATGTCCAACGACGCTGAAATTTACTCGGTTCCGGTGATGTGCAGGCGCAGCACTCTGAAAGCGGGCCAGGCCGAGGCAATCGATGGGGTGGCGCGTCAGTTCAATCCGGAGGTTTTGCCCTCCACCGCGCCAACAGGTGTTGGCTTTTGCATGGGCATGAACATCAAATTCCTGCGCCGTATTCCCCGGCTTGACCCGATTTTCGGGCGCGGTTACGGCGAGGAAGTTGACTGGTGTCAGAAAGCGGGAAAGCTGGGCGGACAGCACCTTGGGCTGCCGGGGCTTTTTGTCGAACACCGGGGCGGGGAATCATTTGGCAGTCAGATAAAGCAGTCGCTTATTTTCGAACATAGCAAGATCATAACCACCCGTTATCCGGCCTATGACCGGGACGTGCAGGATTTTATCCAGGCCGATCCGCTGAAAACCGCCCGCATGGCACTGGCAATGGCATGGGCTGCAAGCGGCACGGAACGGGCGATTTCGGTATATCTGGCTCACAGTCTGGGGGGTGGCGCCGAACTCTACCTGCGGGCCCGTATTGCCGACGAGATCGCCGCGGGCGACGTGGCGGTTGTTCTTAGGGTTGGAGGGGAAATGCGCTGGCAGATTGAACTGCACAGTTCACTGGGCGTTGTTACCGGCTCAACGGATGATTTTGCATTTGTCAAAAAAATCCTGGCCCCGATCACCCTGCGCCATGTGGTTTACTCCTGCGGCGTGGGGGACGTGGATCCTGCCGGTCTGCCCGATTGCCTTTTGGCGCTGCGACAACAGGGCGATACGCTTGAAGTGCTTTTCCACGATTTTTTCCCGATCAGCCCCTCCTATTGTTTGCTGGATCACGACGGGGTTTACCGCGGCTCGGTTATGCCTACGCGGACAGATCAGGCCCACTTGACGACACGGCCTGACGGGACAGAACAATCGCTGGCGGACTGGCAGGCCGCATGGGAAAATCTGATCCGCACAACTGATGAAGTGGTGGTGTTTTCCCGCGACAGCCGTGATCAGATTCTGGCGGTCTATCCGGATATTGAAGACAATATTTACGTGCGTCCGCATGTGCCGCTGGTGGATGTGCCAAAACTGGACCCGCCCGCACCCAAAGCCCCGGTGGTGATCGCGGTTCTGGGCAACATCGGCTATGCGAAAGGGGCCGCCGTGGTGGCCGGGCTGGCCAAGGCTTTGGATCAGAACCCTGACCTGTCGCTGGTATTGATCGGAAATATCGATCCGGCTTACAGACTTCCCAACTCAGCCAGGATACATGGGGCTTATCAAATCAACGACATCGCGGCACTGGCCCGGCGTTATAAGGTTACCTGCTGGTTGATCCCGTCAATCTGGCCGGAAACATTTTCGTATACCACCCATGAAGCCCTGGCCACCGGGTTGCCGGTTTATTGTTTTGGCCTGGGAAGTCAGAGAGAGGCGGTCAAGGCAGCAAAAAACGGTCGGGTAATTCCTTTTGACCCTAACGCCAATCTGGTTGAGAATTTTCTTGATGTCTTGACACGTGGCCCTAGGGTCGTGACCTACATCAGCTGAGAATTATGCATGAGCACGATATCTGTTTCTATCAAACGTCTTCATGATGCCGGAATAGAAGTGTTGCGGCGGGGCATATCGGGATCGGTGAACCTGCCCCGCGCAACCCGGATCGAAGCACCATCCAGCCTGAAGTGGACGGAATTCCAGCTTTCCCTGGATCTTGGGGCCTTTTCCTATCAGGTGTCGGGCTTTTGCTGTGCCGCCCGTATCGGGCGCTATTGTTCATTTGGTGAAGCCGTGCAGGTCGGGCGGCAAAACCATCCTTTGTCCTGGATTTCCACCAGCCCGGCGTTCTATCTGCATGATCGCCTGTTTGATCTTGGCAACACTTTTGCGGGAGCAGCAGACTACCATACCTACCGCATTACCGCCACGAAACCTCCGACCCGGGCGCAGATAACGACGATTGGCCACGATGTCTGGATCGGACACGGTGCCTATATTGCCGCCGGGGTAACCATCGGAAACGGTGCCGTGGTGGCTGGTCATTCGGTGGTTGCAAAAGATGTGCCCCCCTATGCGGTGGTGGCCGGAAACCCGGCAGTGGTTAAGAAATACCGCCATCCTCCCCAGCTGATTGACCAATTGCAAAGCAGCCGTTGGTGGCGGTTTGCGCCTTGGCAATTTGCCCATCTCGATCCGGCAAAGCCCGAGGAGTTTTTGCAAGGCATAGACGATATGCAGGATGTTGCAGAGTTCAATCCCAGCATTATGGATCTGCGGGAAATATCGCCGTGACCACGATCGTTTTTTTACACATTCCCAAAACGGCGGGGCAAACAATCCATAACGAACTTGCCCGCCTGGTTGGCAAAGATCAGGTTTCGCCGATCCGCACCCATACACAGGCACCAGACGGCAAACCGCAAATGCCGGCCGGTTACAGACTGTACTCAGGTCATATCGACTGGACCGAGATGAACAGCCTGCCCACGCCGCGCTTTGTCTTTTCGGTACTGCGCGACCCAAAGGAAAGGATTGCGTCCTTTTACTTCTATTTGCTGAACAAGTCCCGGAACATGTCAGAGCAGGAGCTGGCCGAGAGTCAGGCCCCCGGAGTCCGAACCATCCTGGCCGTATCGGTCGATGATTATTTTTTTGGCGGGGATGACAACTGGCACAAATTTGTCCTCGGACTCTATGACAATTTCTACTGTACATATTTCGCCACCCGGTCGTTTCGCGGCCGACCAGATATCATAAAAATCACCCGGCCGGAGTTGCTTAATCAAGCGGAAAAAGGGGCCCGGCAGATCAACCGGGTATATTCAACAGCGGCGCTGGAGGCGCTGGAAGACGATATCGAGCAACTCACGGGCAGCCGGATCAATGTCGCCGGGAACTACTTCAACATCAGCGAGATGCCACCGCAGGAATCACGCTGGAACAAATTGATGGGCTGTTTTGAATCCGATGCCTTGATCCGGCGGATCGAGGCATTTGTTGAATCCGATGAGATATTGATGACCCGGCTGGGTTTTGGGTCACCATAAAACCTCAAGCCACGCTGCGGAATTTGTGGCCGCAGTTCCGGACGGCGCATCCATGTCGTCAAAGCGTGCTGTTTGGAGCTTATTGCAAAATAGAATTATGTTTCTCTATCGCCTGTTCAACATCGTCATAATAGGTAATCTTTCCCTCATCCAAAACCACCCCGCAGTCACATAATTTGCGGATTGTGTCCATGCCGTGAGACACCACAATTGCGCCGGCGGTTTTCATGCGTTCCTGGAACACCAGATCACATTTCCGGCGAAACTGCGCATCCCCCACCGAGGTGACCTCATCCACCAGATAGGTGTCAAACGGCACCCCCATGGACACCCCAAAGGCCAAGCGCGAGCGCATGCCGGACGAATAGGTTCGAAACGGCATGTTGAAAAAATTCCCCAGCTCGGCAAAATCCTTGGCAAAATCCAGCAATTCATCCGTATCCACCCCGTAAACCCGGGCCAGAAAGCGGGTGTTTTGGGCGCCGGTCAACTGGGGATGAAAGCTGCCGGCAAAACCAATGGGCCAGGATATGCTGCCCTGGCGAATAATTTCGCCGCTATCAATGCCAATGGTGCCGGCGATCATCTTGAGCAGGGTGGTTTTACCAGCCCCGTTGCGCCCCAGCAGGGCCACGGACCGCCCCGCAGGAAAGGTAATATTGGCATTCTTCAAAATCCATTTGCGCATGGATTTGGTGCGGTATGTCTTGGTAACATTGCGCAGCAGGATCATCGCTCAGCGTCGGTCTCTGAGGGAATAAACAATCAGTACCAGAATTGACCAGCCAAAAAACAACAGCATCGAAATCAATGTCCCAATCAGTTCACGCTTGGGAAATTGCGACGTTTCAGCCAGTGTCGGCTCGACATATGCCGCCAGATAGCGGCTTTGTCGCTGGGCTTCAGATTGCGCGATATCATAGGTCGAAAGTGCGGCCAGATAAGATTTCTCGGTGAACTCACGCTCCACCATCAGCCGTTCAAAATCACCCACAAGGGTGGACAACGTGCCTTCGCCCTGTCCGTTGTCGCCCGCCATACGCACCCGCTCCGCGTCAATCCGGTTGCGGATCACCTCGATTCTCCGCGCCACCAATGCGGCTCTGGGGTCAGCAGTGGTGGTCACGTCAGTGAGCAGGTCAAGCTCGATCAGCGCACTTGCCAACTGCTGTTCAAGCTGGTTGACCACCCCCATCTGCCCCAGCAAATCAACACTGGGGTCGATGATCCGGGTTGTGGTGCGAAACTGGGTCAGTTCGGCGCGGGCTTTCTTCAACCGCTCCACCGCCCTGTCCAGCTCTTCTTTGGCATAGCGTGTCGCATCTTTTCGCGCGGCCAAATTCAACCGGTTGATCAATTCGGTACTTTCGCGCTGAATTTCCTGCGCGATTGTCTGGGCGTCTTCGGGAGTAAACGCCTTGGCAACAATTTCCATCAGCTGGGTGCTGTTGTCATAGGAAATATCAACCATCCGGCCCCAGTGTTCCACCAGATCCTCGATTGACCCGGCTGGATCATAGGCAAAGACCGGATCGCCTGAAACCTTTGAATAGATGCTTTGCAGATCAATGGTTGCATCAATCTGTTCAACCAGTTTTTGGCTTTGGATATATTCATAAAGAATATCGCTGTCCGTCGATGACCCGGAAGACAATTGCCCCAACCCGCCGAGCAATTCCAGTGGATTGGTAAGTTCTTCGGATCGTACCGAAAATCCCAACGTGGATCCGTATTGATCCTTGGCATAAAGATAGAGATAACCAAAACTCAACCCGCTTGGGATAAGCACGAGCAGCAAAAAACTGATAAGCAGCAAAAGATGGCGCCATTTTGCGCGGGCGGATCCGGCCGGGGCGGCAGGCTTGCGCGGACTATTTTCGTCCCCAGCCTTTGACTCGGGCGTGGTGGTTTGCAAATTCATATATGCGACCCCAAAGCGTTTTGTATCTAATATGGTCTGGCCAGGGCAGAACGATCTTGTGCCCAACTACCATAGTATTTTATCTTTCGCTGGCCAAAATGCAATTCCGCTGGTGTGACTTCCGGATATCCGTCTGAATGGAAAAAGCCGTACCCACAAGGAAAAAAGCCATGCGCTTTGCCCTGCCGCGCATCGTTTTCGCCCTGATGATGCGAGAGATGAACACAACTTATGGCAGATCGGCCTTGGGTTATGTCTGGGCCATTTTGGAACCGGTTGCCGCCATTGCTTTGTTGTCGATCGCCTTCTCCATTGCGTTTCGGTCTCCTGCTTTGGGGGTCAGTTTTCCGCTGTTTTACGCAACCGGGTATCTGCCCTTTATGTTTTATTCCGAAACCACAGGCAATCTGGGCAGTGCAATCCAATTTAACCGGCAGTTGCTGTTTTATCCCCGGGTCACTTTTATGGATGCGCTGGTGGCGCGGTTCGCCCTGAAAGTGTTAACCCATGCGTTGGTTTTTTGTATTGTCATCTCTGGCATCTTCCTGCTGGAGGACACGCGTGCAGTGATCCGGGTTGAATATATATTGTCATCTCTTGCGATGGCTGCAGCATTTGCATTTGGCATTGGTGTGCTGAATTGCTTCCTGTTCGAATTTTTTCCCTTCTGGCAACGGGTGTGGTCGATTATCAACCGCCCCATGTTTATCATTTCCACCATCTTTTTTACCGTTGAATCTCTTGCTGATCCGTTCCGCACAATCTTGCTGTATAACCCGTTGGTGCATATCGTCAGCGAAATGCGGCGGGGTTTTTATCCCTTTTATGAAGGGGTTCACGTCTCGTATCTCTACGTCTATTCGCTGGCCATCATCCTGGCCGCCGCCGGGTTTTTCCTGCTCAAAAGATACCACCGGGTCATTCTGGACATTTAGATGCCACATACGCGACCAGCACCGGACACGGTTTGCATTCTTTTGGCGCTGCACAACGGTGCTAAGAACCTCGAGGCCCAGCTTGACAGCTACAACAGTCAATCCCATGCCGCCTGGTCTTTGATTGTCAGTGACGACGGGTCCACCGATGCCGGTCCCAATATTATACGCGGCTTTGCCAAACAGCACCCAAACCGGGATATCCGTCAGGTAGAGGGCCCCGGCAAAGGCTTTGCCGCCAATTTTCTGTCACTGCTCCGGGCGGTTGACCCACAGGTGCCTTTTGCCGCCCTGTCTGATCAGGATGACGTGTGGCTGGAAAATAAGCTTAAGCGGGCCGTTTCGGCCCTTTTGGCCCTGCCCGGCGACCGGCCGGCACTTTACTGCAGCCGCACCTATATCTGCGATGACACCCTGCACAGCAACGGCATGTCACCCTTGTTCAAAAAACCGCCCGGCTTTGAAAATGCTTTGGTGCAAAATATCGCTGGCGGCAACACCATGGTGGTGAACCGGGTCGGGCTTGATCTGCTGCAGGCCGCCAGCCCGCTGGCCGCAGGCGCGGTCTGCCATGACTGGTGGATGTACCAGATGACTACCGGGGCTGGTGGCACAGTTATCTATGACGCAAAGCCATCGCTGAAGTACCGCCAGCATGAGGACAACCTGATTGGGGCCAACAACACAACCCGGGCGAGCCTGTCGCGTCTGAAAGCTATGATGCAGGGCACTTTTGCTGACTGGAACAGCCGCAATATTGCGACGCTGCGGGCCTGCGATGCCTTTTTGACGCCAAAAAACCGATCCCTGCTGGAACGCTTCGCGCAGGCCCGCAGCCAAAACCCCTGGGGCCGGGTTCAAACCATACGCACATCCGGCATTTACCGGCAGACAACCAGAGGCCATACGGCCCTGCTTATGGCTGCGTTGCTGGGTAAGATCTGAACCGGTTCAGCTGCCGCGCCGTCACAAACCCGCCAGAAACTTCCCATAGTCATTTTTCATATAAAGCTGCGCCAGCGCGTCCAGCGCGTCCCGGTCAATCCAGCCATTTTGATAGGCCACCTCTTCCGGACAGCCGGTCTGCAGGCCCTGACGTTTTTCCAGAGTGCG
>CAYZQS010000089.1:5213-10882 GCA_964480735.1 uncultured Rhodobacterales bacterium | reverse complement strand
TTGAACGGTTTTTCCAGAAAATCATAGGCCCCGATGCGCATGGCATCCACCGCCATCGCCACATCGCCGTGGCCGGTAATCATGATCACCGGCAGGGCGCTGTCCATACCCATCAGGCGCTTCAGGAATGCCATCCCGTCCATGCCCGGCATTTTGATGTCACTGACAACAATCCCCTTGTAATCAGACGATATTTTGGCCAGCGCGTCCTCTGCACTGGCGTAGGTTTCGGTATTGTAACCTGACAGCGACAGCCATTGTGAAATCGATTGGCGCATGTCTTCTTCGTCGTCGACAATTGCGATGGTAATGGGATCTGCCATGTGGTCCTTAAAACTGATTTATTCAGCGGCTTTAACGTCTTTTTCCAAGATGGGAAGCTGAATTTCAAATACAGCCCCGCCTTTGGAGCCATTTCTGGCAATTAACCGCCCACCCAGATCGCTGATGATACCTGAAGATATGGCCAATCCCAGTCCAACCCCGTCGCCGGGCTTTTTGGTGGTGTAAAACGGTTCAAACAACTGCTCCAGATCGTCAATGCCGTTGCCGTTGTCACGCACCGCCAGCTTGGCGGTTGCGCCGCTTGACAGGTGAATATCAAGGTGCCGGTCCGTAAGCTCTTTCATGGCGTCCAGCGCGTTGCGCAACAGGTTCACCACAACCTGTTCCAGCCGCAGCTGATCGCCCAGCACCATCACCGGTTCTTTTTCCACCGACTGGGTGATTTTGATATCCATTTGGTTCAGTTGCGGTTCCATCATCGCCAAACCGGTCTGCAAGGCGTTTCGTAAGTCCACCGGTACAAAATCCTCGCCGCCCTTGCGGGCATAAGATTTTAACTGTGTGGTGATGGACCCCATGCGCCCGATCAGATCGTCAATGCGTTGAAAACTGGAAAGCGCTTCACTTGGCCGGTGGCGTTGCAACAGCAATTTCGCTCCGGCCAGATAGGTTTTCATTGCCGCCAGTGGCTGGTTCAACTCGTGACTGACCGCAGCAGACATTTCCCCCAGTGCCGCCAGTTTGGAGCTTTGGGCCAGACTTTGCTCTGCCACTCTCAAATTTTGCTCCACTTTCTCGCGCTCTTCAATTTCAAGCGACAGGCGGTCATTCAGCGCCCGCAGTTCGATGGATTCGCGTTTAAACAGGAAGGATTGCTGCAAAGCACGACGGGAAAGAACATAAAAAACCAATGCCACCAGAATTGCAAATCCCATGATTTCCAGGGCCAAAACGCCATTCACCCGTTCACGTACCGAACTGAATGTGGTGAAATAAGACAACCGCCAGCCCTGAAAACCGACTTTACCGTCAAGACGCAACAGGGCTTGTCCTTCATAATAGGTTCCCAGTCCGGGTTGCGTCCAGTCCGCAGCAGAGCGGATGGCCCGTTCAATCGCGGTTGCGGCCGGCTGGTTGGCCAGCGCGTCCTCTATGGTCTGATTTTTCCAGGTGGGTTCTGAGGACAGAATGATCCGGCCTTTGGAATCCGTCACCAATATGGCCTCTGATACACCCGACCAGCTTTGTTCCAGCCGTCCCAAAGCCAATTCAACCACGATGACGCCGATCAGTTCCTTGTCAAATTCCAGCTTGCGCGAGTAGGTGAACCGCAGCGCGCCGCTTTCAACCTCTGTTGTGGTAAAAACCGTGTCACTGCTGCGCTGTGCCTCTACGAAATAGGCAAGGTTGCGGTGGCGCGTTCCCAGATCCCGCCGGTTGGTCGACGCAACGGTGCGCCCGTCCGCGTCCAGCAGCATCAGGGACGCGGCGCTGATTTCCTCTTTGATGGAAATCAGGCGGCGGGATGTGATGGCAAAATCACCGGACACAAGATCTACGATCAGCGCCGGATCACGGGACAGCAACAAGGGAACCACCGCGTTTTGCTGAAGTTCGCTGACAATACTGCCGGAATAAAGCGCCAGTCGCTGTTCAGCCCGGTTGCGGGTTGACTGGGTAAAGCGGTCCGTCAGATATATGTTTGATGCCCAGATCAGCCCAACAGCCACGGCAATCAGGCAAAGCACTACCATGCGGGTCACAAAGGTCGCCCGTGACACTGCGGGATTTTCAACCGGCGTTGACCGGGTGGTCCTGCGCTCTGACATGATCAAAGTTTAAGCGTTGCGCCCCTGTGCCTCAAGGTGCATGTCAAATTCCGGGGCATTTCCGCCAAAGGCGGCCATTATCCGCCGCTTTAGGCGGTGATCACACTTTGGGCCAGTGACTTGAACAGACCCACGCCATCCACGCCGCCAAGCGCCGCATCATTCAGGCGCTCCGGATGCGGCATCATGCCAAGAACCCTGCGGTTTTCGGACAAAATCCCGGCAATATCAGCGGCGGAACCATTGGGATTGTCCGTATAGGTAAAAGCCACGCGATCTTGGGCGTTAAGGTGTTTGATCGTGGCGTCATCGGCCGCAAAATTGCCGTCGTGATGGGCGACCGGTATACGAATTATCTGTTTAATATCAAAGGCATTTGTGAACGGACTGGCTGTTGTTTCAGCCCGCAACTCTACATCTTTGCAGATAAATTTTAATGCAGAGTTGCGCATCAAAGTGCCGGGCAGCAGGCCGGTTTCGGTCAGGATTTGAAAGCCGTTGCAAATGCCCAGAACATGCCCGCCGCGATTGGCAAAATCGACAACCGCGCGACAGATGGGCGAGCGCGCGGCAATCGCCCCGCAGCGCAGATAATCGCCAAAAGAAAACCCGCCGGGAATGCCAATCAGATCCAGCCCCCGCGGCAGGGCGACATCCTTGTGCCAGACCATTTCCGGTTGGCGACCAAAGGCGCTGGAAAATGCAACCGCCAAATCCCTGTCGCAGTTTGACCCGGGAAATACAATTACCGCAGATTTCAAGACAGAACTTTCACAGAATACTGCTCGATGACCGTATTGGCCAGCAGCCTGTCACACATGTCTTCCGCTGACTTTCGCGCGGCTTCCGCATTGGTTTCATCAAGATCAAGTTCTATCAGCTTGCCCTGTCGAACCCCGTTCACACCGTCAAAACCCAGTGCACCCAACGCATGTTGAACCGCCTGACCCTGTGGGTCCAGAACGCCGCTTTTCAAAGTGACAAAAACGTTAACTTTCATAGGCTTATCGTCTGCTTACCAGTTTAGGTCCCGTACTGGACCCGTTGTTTTTTGGCATCAGTCCCAGACGGTGCGCCACTTCGGTATAGGCCTGTGCCAGATCACCCAGATCACGGCGAAAAACGTCCTTATCCAGTTTTTCACCCGATGTGATGTCCCACAACCGACAACTGTCCGGCGAGATTTCGTCAGCAACAATCAGGCGCTGGTAGTCGCCGTCAAAAATCCGCCCGATCTCTATTTTGAAATCCACCAGCCGGATATTCACCGCCAACATTATTCCGGACAGAAAATCGTTAACCCGCAACGCCAGCGCCACCATGTCGTCCAGATCCTGCTGCGTCGCCCAGCCAAAAGCGATTGCGTGTTCCTCGGTCACCAACGGATCACCAAGGGCATCATCCTTGTAGTAAAATTCAACAATCGGGCGGGGCAGGCTGGCGCCTTCCTCTATCCCCAGACGTTTGGACATGGATCCGGCTGCGACATTTCGCACAACCACTTCCAGCGGGATGATCTCGACCGCTTTGATCAACTGCTCGCGCATGTTCAGGCGTTTGATAAAATGGGTTGGTACGCCAATCGTGTTCAGCCCGTGCATGAAAAACTCTGACAGGCGGTTGTTCAACACGCCCTTGCCTTCGATCACGCTGCGTTTTTCAGCGTTGAAAGCAGTGGCATCGTCCTTAAAATACTGGACCAAAGTGCCGGGTTCGGGCCCCTCGTACAGAGTTTTCGCCTTGCCCTCATAGATTTTCTTGCGCCGCGCCATGTTGTCTCCGGTAAATTGAAAACAGGACCCCCGACGCGAATTCCATCCACTGCCTGCTGTAGGCGCTTCTATAATTTGTTGGGTCAACCGGCGCAAGGCACCGGATTTGATTTCAAGCAAAGACTTGCGATGCTGGCCATAGAACGCCATATGTATCCCAAGCAGTCCCAGATTTTTACGAGGTAAATATGTCCAGTTTTGATGAGCGCCAAAAAGGTTTTGAAGCCAAATACGCCCATGATGCAGAAATGCAATTCAAGGTAGAGGCGCGGCGGAACAAACTGTTGGGTCAATGGGCGGCCGGTTTGATGGGCAAAGAGGGCGACGCCATTGCGGCCTATGCGGTGGAAGTCATCAAAGCTGACTTTGAAGAGGCCGGAGACGAGGATGTGTACCGTAAATTGTCCGGTGATCTGGGCAATTTGGCGGATGAAGAAACCATTCGCGGCAAAATGGTGGAAATGAAAGCCCAGGCACAGGACCAGCTGATGAACGAGGGCTGACGTTAGCCAAACACCCGGGCAAAAATCGTATCCACGTGCTTTGTGTGATACGCCAGATCAAATAAGTCATCGATTTCCGCGGGTTCAAGCGCCTTTGAAACGTCTGCGTCCTGTTTCAGTTCTTCCATGAAATCAGCGCCATTTTCCCATACTTTCATGGCGTTGCGCTGCACATAGGCATAGCTGTCCTCGCGCGAAACGCCCTTTTGCGTCAGCGCCAGCAATACCCGCTGACTGTGAATCAAGCCGCGAAACTGGTTCATGTTGCGCGTCATGTTTTCGGGGTAGACCACCAGCTTGTCGATCACCGTCGTCAGCCGCGCCAGCGCGAAATCTAGCGTGATGGTACTGTCAGGCCCGATGTTTCGCTCTACCGACGAATGGGAAATATCCCGCTCGTGCCACAGCGCCACATTTTCCATCGCCGGAACCACGGCCATACGCACCAATCGCGCAAGGCCGGTCAGGTTTTCGGTCAAAACCGGATTACGCTTGTGCGGCATGGCAGAAGAGCCTTTTTGACCTTTAGAGAAAAACTCCTCCACCTCCAAAACCTCTGTGCGCTGTAAATGCCGAATTTCGGTGGACAGGCGTTCAACCGAAGAGGCAACAACCCCCAATGCCGCAAAAAACGCCGCGTGGCGGTCGCGCGGTATCACCTGGGTGGACACCGGTTCCGGCAACAGGCCCAATTGTGCGCAGACGTGTTCTTCGACGCTGGGATCAATATTGGCAAAGGTGCCGACCGCACCGGAAACAGCACCCGTGGCAATCTCGGCCCGCGCGGTTTTAAGGCGCGCCAGATTGCGCGTCATCTCGGCATAAGCCTGTGCCAATTTTAGCCCAAAAGTCACGGGTTCGGCGTGAATGCCGTGGCTGCGCCCGATGCAGACGGTATCTTTGTGCTCCACTGCCCGGCGTTTGAGCGCTGCCAACAGACCTTCCAGATCGGCAATCAGGATATCCGCGGCCCGCACCAGCTGCACGTTAAAGCACGTGTCCAGCACGTCAGATGACGTCATGCCCTGATGCACAAACCGGGCCTCATCCGTGCCGATAATTTCGGCCAGATGGGTTAAAAACGCAATCACGTCGTGCTTGGTTACCGCCTCAATTTCATCAATCCGGGCCACGTCAAAATCCACGTCGCGGGCCTTCCAGACCGCAGCGGCGTTTTCCCTTGGAATGACACCCAGGGCCGCCTGCGCGTCACAGGCATGGGCCTCGATCTCAAACCAGATGCGAAATTTTGTTTCCGGCGACCAGATGTTCACCATGTC
>CAYZQS010000089.1:0-5113 GCA_964480735.1 uncultured Rhodobacterales bacterium | reverse complement strand
TACACATGGGAAAAACCCATACTGGAATGGGGTCTGACGCCCTTTTTGATCGGCGACGCCCTTAAACTGGCGCTTGCGGCACTGCTGATACCGGCAGTCTGGAAGCTGGTGGGCACAGCAAGACGCTGAACTCAACCGGCGCGCCTAAAAAACGCGCCCCTTCATCTTTGCAGAAATACTCCCGCGCGGAGCGCTCCGGACATAAATTTATTCCAAATTACCGCTGTTCCGCATCCACGTAATCCCGGTGGCCGGGACCGGTGTACAACTGTCGCGGCCTCCCGATTTTTTGGGTCGGGTCAGCAATCATTTCTTTCCACTGGGAAATCCAGCCCACCGTTCGGGCCACCGCAAAGATCGGGGTGAACATTGATGTCGGAAAACCCATGGCGTCCAGTATGATGCCGGAATAGAAATCCACGTTGGGGTACAGTTTTTTCTTAATGAAATAAGGGTCTTCCAGCGCTATCCGCTCCAGCTCTTTGGCCACTTGCAACGTTGGATTGTTCTCGATCCCCAACAGCCCCAGCACCTCGTCGGCACTTTCCTTCATCACCTTGGCGCGGGGGTCAAAGTTCTTGTAAACCCGGTGGCCAAAACCCATCAGGCGGAAGGAATCATTCTTGTCCTTTGAGCGCTCAATATATTCCGGAATATTTTCAACCTTGCCGATCTCGCGCAGCATGGACAGTGCCGCCTCGTTGGCACCACCGTGCGCCGGACCCCAAAGACAGGCGATACCGGCGGCGATACAGGCAAACGGGTTGGCACCGGAAGACCCGGCAAGCCTGACGGTAGAGGTTGACGCATTCTGTTCATGATCCGCATGCAATGTGAATATCCGGTCCATCGCACGGCTGAGGATAGGGTTCACCTCATAGTCTTCCGCCGGATGCGCAAAACACATCTGCAGGAAGTTAGAGGAATAATCCAACTCGTTGCGCGGATAAACAAACGGCTGCCCAATCGAATATTTATAGGCCATCGCTGAAATCGTCGGCAATTTGGCGATCAGCCTGAACGAGGCCACCTCGCGCTGAACCGGATCGGTTATATCGGTGCTGTCATGATAAAATGCCGACATCGCGCCTATGACACCCACAACAATCGCCATCGGGTGAGCATCGCGCCTAAATCCCCGGAAGAAATTGGTCATCTGTTCGTGCACCATCGTGTGGTGGGTGACCAGCAGCTCAAATTCCTCAAGTTCGTCAACCGAAGGCAACTCGCCGTAAAGCAACAAAAAGCAAACCTCAAGGAAATGCGATTTTTTGGCCAGTTGGTCGATGGGATAGCCACGGTACAGCAGCTCGCCCTTGTCACCGTCAATATAGGTGATGTCAGATTCACAAGATGCGGTAGAGGTAAAGCCGGGGTCATAAGTGAAAACGTCGCCCTGGGCATATAATTTACGAATATCAATCACATCCGGGCCAAGTGTCGGCGATTTCATGGGCAGGTCCAGTGTGGTGCCGTTAAAATCGAGTTTCGCGGATGTCTTTGATTTAGCCATGTTTTATTGCCTCATATTATGCGCAGCGCTTGGGTGCGGTCGCTTAATGCGCCGCGTTTCAAATTCTCTGGCGATGACCGGAAAATCCCGCTTTGGCGGGCATCTCGGTTCAGACGGCGGTGTCAATCAGCCTTGCGATCGTCTCGTCGCGCCCTATCAGGACCATGACGTCAAAAACACTCGGTGACACGGTGCGACCGGTCAGGGCGGCACGAAGCGGCTGTGCTATGTTTCCAAGCTTTAGCCCTTCTTGTGTTGCGAAATCCTGTATCTCTGTCTCCAGACTTTGTTTATTCCAGCTAACATCCCGCAAGCGGTGCGTCAATCTGTTCAGTATACCACGGGATACAGAATCAAGCAGACTTGAGGCGGCGGCATCTGGTTTGAACGGCCGTTGCGACAGAATAAAATCGGCTTTTTCGATGATGTCCGGCAGGGTCTTGGCACGGTCCTGCAAGACTGGCATGGCGGTGGTCAGATCAACTTTTTGCTGCTCGCTTAGCGGCGGTTTACCTGTTGCAGCCAGAAACTGAACAATCGCGGTCACCAAATCATCCGGCTCTGAAGTTTTGATATGCAGCCCGGAAATATTTGCCAGCTTTTTGAAATCCAACCGGGCCGGGGATTTTCCTATGCCGTTCAGGTCAAACCAGTCCAGCGCCTGTTGATCGGTGAAAAATTCGTCGTTTCCGTGGCTCCAGCCCAACCGGGCCAGATAATTGCGCATGGCAGCGGGCAAATAGCCCATATCGCGGTATTCGTTCACGCCCAATGCGCCGTGGCGCTTGGACAATTTCTTGCCATCCTCGCCGTGGATCAGCGGAATATGGGCGAAAGCGGGAACCTTCCATCCCATTGCCAGATAAACAAAAGTTTGACGCGCGGCGTTGGACAAATGGTCATCACCGCGAATGATGTGGGTAACGCCCATGTCAAAATCATCCACCACCACTGCCAGCATATACGTGGGTGTGCCGTCAGACCGCAGCAGGACCATATCGTCAAAATTGCTGTTTTCCCACGACACTTTTCCCTGCACCCGGTCCTTGACCGTAATACTGCCGGTTCGTGGTGCTTTCAGCCGCACGACAAACGGCAGATCGGGATGGTCTTTTGCATCTATATCCCGCCAGGGGCTTTGAAAATGCAAATGTCCGCCGGATGCCCGTACTTTATTGCGTGCCTGATCAATCTGATCCTTGGTGGCAAAACATTTATAGGCGTGACCGCTTGCCAGCATTTGCTGGGCGACATTTGCATGGCGGGCGGCACCTTCAAATTGTGATGTTGCCGCGCCGTCCCAATCAAGCCCCAGCCATTTCAGGCCGTCCAAAATCGCCTTGGTTGCTTTGTCAGTAGAGCGTTCGCGATCGGTATCTTCGATGCGCAGCAAAAACCGACCACCGTTGGCTCTGGCGTAAAGCCAGTTAAACAAGGCGGTTCGGGCACCGCCGATGTGCAAATAACCGGTGGGCGAAGGGGCAAATCGGGTAACGATTTGCGGTGGATTGGCAGCGGCGGTCATGGTGGTGTTAACTTTCTGGCAACCAGTTTGAGCCTAATTTTCGAAGATGTTTAGGCATTGCAAAAGCAAAGAACAAGCATGTCATTCTGGCTGAATTTTGGTCACGAGCTGCAGCGCCAAAGGCCCATATTGCTGATGTGGTCGGCGGTGTCTTTTGCTGTTGGGATCGGCATCTATTTTGCCGTGCGGTATGAACCTGGTATCGGACTGATTGCGATTGTGGCGGCGTTGGCTGTGTCGGGAGTGCTGGCCATGATAAGATTGCCACCGCAATTTACATTAATATTCGCCGTTACAGTGATGATATTACTTGGTTATTTGAATATATCACTTCGCAGTCACCGGGTTGCGGAACCGGTCCTTGGATTTCACTATTACGGCGCCGTTGAAGGCCGCATAGTGGCAATTGACCGATCTGCCAAAAACCGGCCACGCATAATGCTTGATCAGGTTGTTTTGGAAAAAACAGCACCTGCGCGCACGCCAAAATATGTTCGCATTTCGCTGCATTATCCGGAAGCGTTTGTAGCGCCACGGCCCGGTCAAAGGGTCATGCTGACGGCGTCATTGTCACCACCGTCCAGTCCGGCAGAACCGGGCGGGTTTGACTTTCAGCGCTTTGCCTGGTTTCGCGCGCTTGGTGCGGTTGGGTATACCCGTACACCGATGCTGGAATTTGCCCCGCCAGACACCAGCAGCCCCGCAATACGCCTGTTTACAACGCGAATGGCGCTGGCGGACGGCATCCGGCAGCGTATCCCGGGGCAGGCAGGCGCATTTTCGGCTGCGATCCTGACCGGGGACCGCTCTGCCATTGATCCCGCGCATCTGGCGGACTTGCGGGCATCCAACCTGGCACATTTGCTGGCGATTTCGGGATTGCATATGGGACTTTTGACCGGATTTATCTTCGGGGGCATCCGGTTCGTTTTGGCCCTGTCGCCGAAATACGCCCTGCGCCTGCCGGTCAAAAAGATTGCCGCGGTTGGGGCTTTACTTGCCGCGCTGGCTTATCTGGCACTGTCAGGGGCCAGTGTGGCAACCCAACGGGCCTTTGTAATGGTGGCGGTGATGTTGCTGGCCATCATGCTGAACCGCCGGGCGCTTACCCTTAGGGCCGTGGCGGTTGCGGCACTTATCGTGTTGCTGGTCCGGCCGGAAAGTCTGGTAGAGGCCGGATTTCAGATGTCATTTGCCGCCACAACCGCACTGGTGGCGGCGTTTGGGTTTTTGCGCGACAAAGGCTGGCTGGTGCCACGCGGGCCACGTTATTTATGGCTTTTGCGCCCGTTTCTTGCGGTCTTGCTGTCCTCGGCAATTGCCGGTGCCGCGACCGCACCGTTTTCTGCGTATCACTTCAATCAACTGTCTCAATATGGCCTGTTGGCCAATCTGGCCTCAGTACCGGTGATGGGTTTGGTTGTAATGCCGGCAGCGGTCATCGGCGGGCTGTTGTCACCCATCGGGCTGGACGCGGCTGCGTTTTTTGTCATGGGATTGGGCGTTGACTGGATCTTGTTTGTTGCCCATTGGGTGTCTGTGCTGGACGGATCGGTCATCCGCATTGCAAAGCCAGACAGATCTGTACTGCCGTTGATTTCATTGGGTTTTCTGTTCCTGGTGCTGTGGCGGGGAAGGTTTAGGACCGCAGGGCTATTGCCGGTCATCGCCGCCTTTGTCATCTGGAACACCGATCACCGGCCGGAAATATTAATCTCGTCAAACGGGCGGTTGATCGGTGTTTTAACGCCGGACGGGCGCAGCCTGAACCGGGCCAAGGGAAACGGCTTTGTGGCGCAAAGCTGGTTGGAAAACGATGGTGACGGCAGCGATCAGGCGGGCGCGGCCCAAAAGGCGGAAACATGGGCGACGGTCAGCGGAAATACCGGGGCACTTGACGCCGCCTCTGTCACATATATCTGGGATAAATCGCCTGATATCAAAAATATAACGACGGCTTGCAAGACTTACGCGCTGGTGGTGATCCCCAACTGGTCCGGCAGTATTGGCGACTGCCACATGCTGACAAAAGCGGATTTCAGGAAACTGGGGTCCATAGCCATATCGGGTTCCGG
>CAYZQS010000088.1:0-10919 GCA_964480735.1 uncultured Rhodobacterales bacterium | reverse complement strand
TCAGAGGTATAAAGCACAACCGCCGCCGCGTCCTGTCGGGTCACCTCGCCCCGATCACAACTGGCGGCCACCGCATAAACATAAGCCCGCGCGGAATTCATCGCCGCGTAAATATCGGCAATCTTGCCCTGCATCAGCTGAAAATCACCGATCTTTTGGCCAAATTGTTTGCGCTCGTGCATATAGGGCATGATGTGATCCAGCACCGCGTGCATGATGCCAACGCCGATGCCCGACAGCACCACGCGCTCGTAATCAAGGCCGGACATCAGAACATTGACGCCCTGACACTCTTCGCCCAGCACGTTTTCAAACGGCACCTCGACGTCCTCAAAGATCAGCTCTGCCGTGTTTGACCCCCGCATCCCCATCTTGTCAAAATGCGGTGACGTCGAAAAACCCTGCATGGATTTTTCAACAATAAACGCCGTCATCCCCCGTGGTCCGGCACGCGGATCGGTCTTTGCATAGACAACCAGCGTGTCCGCGTCCGGCCCGTTGGTGATCCAGTATTTCGTGCCGTTCAAGGTGTAATACCCGTTCTTCTTCGCGGCTTTCAACTTCATGGACACCACATCAGACCCGGAACCCGCCTCTGACATCGCCAACGCGCCCACATGCTCGCCCGAAATCAGCCCCGGCAAGTACCGCGCCTTTTGCTCGTCACTGCCGTTCAGGCGGATCTGATTGACACACAGGTTGGAATGAGCCCCGAAAGACAGTGAAACCGAGGCGCTGGCCCGGGCTATTTCCTCCACCGCAACCGTGTGGGCCAGATACCCCATGCCCGCCCCGCCGTGTTCCTCATCCACAGTGATTCCAAGCAGGCCAAGTTCACCCATCTCGCGCCAAAGTTCGGCAGGAAACTCATTCTTCAAATCAATTTCAGCCGCCATCGGGGCAACCCGGTCCTGGGCCCAGCGGTGCACCAGATCACGCAGCGCCTCGATCTCTTCGCCACAGGCAAAATTCATGGATGCGGAAAACATGCTATGGCTCCAATTAATTGAACGCTTGTTCAGTTAATAGCGACAGCCGGGTCAAAACGCAATAAAAAGCTTTGCCGGCATACGCATTCATCTTTGCAAAATACTCAAATCCGAAGCGCCGCCCTGGCGTCTTCGGCCCGGCCCAACAAAAACCGACCAAAGGTCGGGTTTTTGGCGGGAGCACCCCTTTGCGATTTGCCACACCTGCGGCCGGACCAAGCCGCCGTCGCGTGGCACGCTCGGCGATCTTGAGTATTTATTGCAAAGATGAAGGGCGAAAACCCTATCTGCCAAGGGACTGAAACAAACGGCTGACCTCTTCTTTGATTATCTCAGCCAACACGTCGCAATCTTGCAGCGAAAACGTCAGCGGCAGCCGCATGTCGATCAAAACGGCCAATATCCGGTCGGTTTGCGGCAGAGCCTGCCGCGGGGCATAACGCCAGCTGTCATGGCGCGAGGTAAACCCGGTGGGCTGATCAGCGCCAAACCATTTCAGCTCGACGCCTCGGTCTGCACAACGTGCCAGCAGGGTTTTGATCATGTCCGGCGAAAACTCCGGCAACAGGAACTGGATAGAAGACCCAACAAAATCTTCCCTGGGGTACCGCAGGACAATATTAAGACCCGGCGTATACAAAACCCCCGCCTCCACCCTGTTGTACCGCGCGTTCCACGCGGCGCATTGATCCGGCAGAGCCTGCAATTGCGGGCGCAGGACCGCAGCGCGCAGGTTATCCATGCGACCGGAACAATTGGGTGTGTCAAGGCGGATATCGGCAAATTCCCGGGGCCCTGGTCCGGCACCGTGGCGCCCGTACAGCATATAGCTGCCCGACAACATCGTCGCCCGCGCCATCAGGTCCGCGCTGTCCGAAATGATCAGCCCGCCCTCGCCGGAATTCAGATGTTTATAGGTCTGCGTGGAATAACAGGCTGCCAACCCGTGCCGGCCACTGGGCACGCCGTCCCAATGCGCCCCCATCGTGTGGGCGCAATCCTCAATCACCTGAACACCCGCCTGATCACAGATTGTCATCAGCGCATCCATATCGGCAATATGTCCACGCATATGGGACAGCAAAAGCAACTTGGCGCCGCTATCGTTGATTTTTTGCAGCAGATCCTCAAGATCAATCACCAGCCGCTTGGTTACCTCCACAAACACCGGTTGGGCTCCCAGCGCGGCAATCGCGCCCGGAACCGGAGCCAGCGTGAAGGCGTTGGTCAGAATGCTGTCGCCGGCGACCGCCCCCGCCGCACGCAGCGCCGTTGTCATGGCGTATCCGCCCGAGGCCACCGCCAGGCAGTATTTCGCTCCCGTGGCGGCGGCAAATTCCGCTTCCAGCAGCGCGGCCTCAGACTGTTCGCCGTCGGCCACGTTATAGCGGTGCAACCGTCCGCTGCGCATCACGTCAAGGGCCGCTTTTATTGACGCCGCGGGCAATGGTTCCTGCTGGGTAAAATTACCGGAAAAAGTTTTTTTCATACTTTGGTACTCTGCTTGCCGCGCCGGTTGCCTTTGCAGTCTGCCCAATTCTTGCCCCCCTGCCAAGGCATGCAGCCGACCGACCGGACGAAAACAACGATTTAGATGGAGCGGCGTCGCCTTTATGGTTTAGACGTCAGCAAAAGTTTAAAAGTCGTTTCTGGCGGGGCAAAAGGGGAAAACATGATCAAGAAAATCTTCAGGCGCATCGTGTTTTGGGCAATTGTGGCGGGTGTCGTGTTGTTTTCCATCAGCCAGTTCCCAAACCGGTTTCAGGACGCCACAGAGGCCTATCTGAATGGCTAATACACCAAAGCCATGCAGCTTTGGCTAAAACTGGCAGAAAATAATGACAGCACGGCGCAATATAATCTGGGAACCCTGCACAAAAGCGGGCACGGGACACAGCAATCTGACGAAGAGGCGCACAAATGGTTTTTGCTGGCCGCAGAGGGCGGCAGTCCGGCGGCCCAGTTTGAAGTCGGGAAAAGCTTTGAGACCGGCAGTGGCGTTAAGGCCAATCCCGCGCTTGCGCTGTTTTGGATACAGCAATCCGCCGATCAGGGCTATCCGCCGGCGGAAACCGAACTGGGGCTGCGCTACTTAAACGGTGACGGGGTTCAGCAGGACGCAGTTCTTGCCGCCGCATGGTTTGCCCGTGTTACCGGGCCTGACCGCACCCCACCGGTCTTGTTTGGCGATCACCAAAACGACGCAGCCTTTACGGTGCCCTGTACTGACAGCTAGGCGGCCCTAAGACCCTGATCCAATGCGCTGACAATATCTTTTACATCGGCAGCCGAGACAACCAGCGGCGGTGACAGAATTATATTTGGCCCAGAGACCCTGATCATAACGCCGTTTTCGTATACGGCCCTGTGGATACGGGCGGTAACGTCAGGCAAAACAGCGGTCTTGCTTGCCCGGTTTGCCACCAGTTCCAGCGCCACCATCAGCCCGTGGCCACCGCGCACATCGCCGATAATGTCATGTTTATCCATCAAAGACCGGCAACCGGCGAACAGCTCCGCCCCCCGCGCCGCCGCGTTTTCGTCAACCTTCAGCCGTTTGGTTTCCGCCAAGGCCGCCAGCGCCGCCGCTGCCCCGACCGGATGGGCGGAATAGGTATAGCCGTGGCCGATGTTTCCGGCACGGCTGTCATCCTTTTCAAACGTCTGGGCGACTTTCTCTGACAGCATTGCCGCTCCAAAGGGAAAATATCCGTTGGTGATGGCCTTGGCGATGCAGGCAATGTCGGGCTTAACACCCCAGTGACGCGACCCGGTCCAGCTGCCGGTACGGCCAAAGGCGCAGATCACCTCGTCCGCGATCAAAAGGATGCCGTTGCGGTTACAAATTTCACGCACATCGGGCATGAAACTTTTGTGCGGCGGGATCACTCCGCCCGCCCCCAGAACCGGTTCCATTATAAATGCGGCAATGGTGTCCGCACCCTGAAAAGCAATCTCGTCCTCCAACGCCGCGGCGCAGAGACCGGCCAGTTTTTCCGGGTCGGTTTCATCAAATGGATTGCGATAGGTATAGGGCGCCGGAATTTGAAAACACCCGGGCAGCAAGGGCTCGTAGGCCGTGCGGAAATTGGCGATTCCGTTCACCGAGGCCCCGCCCATATGGGTGCCGTGATAACCTTTTTTCAGGCTCAGAAATTTCGTCCGGCCGGCGGCACCGCGGATTTTATGATATTGCCGGGCCAGTCGCAGCGCGGTTTCAACGGAATCCGAACCACCGGAGGTAAAAAACGCCCGCACCAGACCGTCAGCGGCAAACCACTTTCGCAATTCATGGGAAAGTTCTATCGCCGCGTCGTTGCTGGTACCGCGAAAAGCCGAATAATAAGGCAGCGCTTCTAGCTGGCGCATGATCGCGTCTTTGACCGGCTGGCAGGAATAGCCAAGATTGACGTTCCACAAGCCGCCAACCGCATCAATCACCTCCACACCATCCACATCCGTGATCCGCACCCCGGCACCACCGGTGATAATCTGTGGCGGATTGGCCAGACTGTCAGCCGGGTGGGCCATTGGGTGCCACATGTGTCTGGCGTTGTTTTCTTTTAGAAAGTTGGTGTCTTTCATTGGTTTTCCTTTGTCCACCGGCCTGTCTGGCAAGGGCTTGGCAGGGGCTATCAAAGTCACTGCCGGCTTGATCCGTATTATTGTCTGACTGATCCGCGTGTTTCACGCAATTTTATTCCGGTTCGGTGGATTAAATATTGAATGGGGCTGTGGGCTGGAACAACCGCTGCATGTGCTTGACAAGTGTCACAAACTGAAATCTGCATAGATATAGGCTAATGGCGGCAGCTCCGCTGCCATTCCCTTGCGCCCTTACGGGCGGCTTTGAGTATTTTGGGAACAATGAAAGTGGTGGAGCAGTGGAAAAAACCATATTGGTTGTAGGGACTTACGACACCAAGCAGGATGAACTGTTCTATCTGGCCGGAGTGATTGAAACGCAGGGCGGGCGGGCTTTGCGCATGGACGTCAGCGTGCTGGGCGATCCTGTGGCACCGGTTGAATATTCAAAGCATCGCGTGGTGAAAGAGGCCGGCGGCACGATTGCCGCGGCCATTGCCTTGGGTGATGAAAATACCGCCATGCAGATGATGGCGGACGGCGCGGCGGCGCTGGCGGGTCGGTTGTACCGGGAGGGGCGTTTTGACGGGGTGGTCGTGCTGGGTGGTACGATGGGCACCGATCTGGCGCTTGATCTATGTCGTGCGCTGCCTTTGGGTGTGCCGAAATATATTGTTTCCACAGTTGCGTTCTCGCCGATAATTCCACCGGAAAGGCTGGCGGCGGATACCCAGATGATCCTGTGGTCCGGCGGGCTGTATGGGTTGAATTCCGTCTGCAAATCCTCGTTGTCACAGGCGGCAGGCGCTGTTTTGGGCGCGACGCGGGCGGTGGAAAAACCAAAGTTTGACCGCCCGCTGGTGGGGATGACCAGTCTGGGCAAAACCGCGCTGACCTATATGGTGGCCCTGAAGCCGGCACTGGAGGAACGCGGATTTGAGGTGGCGGTGTTTCATTCAACCGGCATGGGCGGGCGGGCGTTTGAAAGCCTGGCTGCGCAGGGCGCGTTTGCCTGTGTGATGGATTTTTGCACGCAGGAACTGGGAAATCACATACACGGCTCTGCCATTTCGGCGGGTGCGGACCGCCTGAGTGCAGCGGGGTGCAACAGAACGCCGCAGATCGTGGCACCGGGATGTTATGATCTGGTGGATATTGTTGGCTGGCAGGAAGTGCCCAAGAAATGGTGCGACCATCGCTTGCACGCGCACAACCGCCTGCTGTCTTCTGTGGTGTTAAACCACGACGAACGGCGCGAGGTGGCGCGGGCACACGCCAGCCGGCTGGCGCAGGCCAAAGGACCCACAGCGTTTGTTCTGCCAACCGGCGGGCTGGGCGAATGGGACCGGCAGGGTGCCGACCTGCACGATCCGGGCGGGCTGGCAGTATTTGTCGCGGAAATGACCGCTGTCATGCCTGAAAACGTGGAACTGACGCTGCTTGACGGGCATATAAACGATCAGTCATTCGTGGATAAAACATTGGAAATATTTGATGGCTGGTGTGCTGACGGCACGGTTAAAACGTCTTAAATCAGCTTGAAACGGTGAAGCAACATGACCCCTGACCAGCACGAGATGACTGCGGAAAAGTTGATCGGTGCCGAGGTAAACCGCAGGCAAATCGGCTGTATTTCGCAGGAACATCCGCAGATGGATATGGGCGACGCCTACGCCATTCAGGCGGCGGTTGTGCATAAAAAACTGGCATTGGGCGGACATATCATCGGCCGCAAAATAGGCCTGACGTCGCGGGCCATGCAGATGCAGTTGGGCATTGATGTGCCCGACAGCGGAATTTTGCTTGACAACATGCGCTTTGAAAACAGATGCGTGATCCCGGAGGGGCGTTTTATCGAGCCCCGCCTTGAAGCTGAAATCGCTTTTGTCATGTCCGGTGATCTGCGAGGTCCAGGTGTAACAGCGGGCGATGTTTTGCGGGCGACGGATTATGTGAGCCCGGCGCTTGAAATTCTGGACACGCGGATATTTCGCGTTGATCCGGTGACCGGCAAAAGGCGCAATGTGCTGGACACGATTTCTGATAACGCCGCCAATGCAGGCATTATTTTGAGTGACACACGGCACCGACCCGCAGACGTTGATCTTAGGTGGGTTGGTGCGGTTGTCACGCGCAACGACGTGGTTGAGGAAACCGGACTGGGCGCGGGCGTATTGGGTGATCCGCTGGCCAGCATGGCGTGGTTGGCAAACCGGTTGGCAAAGCGCGGGGACTGCATCCACAAAGGTGAAATCGTGCTGTCAGGTTCGTTCATTCGCGCCATTGAAGCACCCCCGGGATCAGAATTTCACGCGGATTTTGGTGCCTTTGGCGCTTTGTCCTGCCGATTCGCCTAAAGCACCGACAGTTCGCGCAGCGCTGCCATCAAATTGTGCAACCGTTCCGGGCCAAACTGATCTTCGATACCTGCGTAAATTTCCACACTGGGCGGCGTGATTTTACCGATCAGTTTTTTGCCGCCTGCAGATATTGTCACCACCATTTTGCGACCATCGTTGTTGTGCGCGTCTCGCGAAATATAATTTTGAAGCTCAAGGGCACGCAATATGCGCGTCAGACTGGGCGCAAGAATAACGCAGCGCTCTGCCAATTGCGCCGGTTCCTGTGGGCCCAATTCGTTTAGCACCCGCAAAACCCGCCATTGCTGCTCGCTTATCCCGTGGGATTTAAGCAACGGGCGAAAGCGTTTCATCACCGCTTCGCGCGCGCGTAACAACATGATTGGCAGGGATTTTTCGGTGTCTGAAAGACGCGATGTCACAGCGTCTCCGCCTGAACGGTGTTTGACAACGTGCCAACGCCCTCAACCCAAACTTCAACCACATCGCCCGGCTTTAACCAAACCGGCGGATCAAAGCGGGCACCCGCACCTGTGGGCGTGCCGGTGGCGATCAGATCGCCGGGTTCCAACGTGCCAAAAGTCGAGATATATTCCACTATCCGCGCAAACGGAAAGGCCATTGAAGCAGTGGTATCAGCCTGACGCAATTCGCCGTTCACCCGCGTTTCAAGGCGTATGTCGGTCACATCAATCCCCGTCAGGTCCGTTTCGATCCAGGGCCCAAGACCACCTGATTTATCCCAGTTCTTTCCGGGTGTTACGTTGAATTTCCCGTGCCGGATCCAGTCGCGAACCGAACCTTCGTTCATGATCGTCAATCCGGCCACATGGTTCATCGCATTTCTCTGTGCAATCCGCCGCCCCTGCTTGCCGATAACCAAAACAATCTCGCCCTCGTAGTCCAGTTGCTCTGATTCATGCGGTACCTCAAGCGCCTGACCGTGCGCCACCAACGAGCGTGGATTTCTGACGAAAACAGAAGGGTATTTCGGCGGGCCCGTGTTGTCATTGTACTCTGCGTTTCGGTTCATATAATTCACACCCACACAGTAAATCCGCGTGGGATTGGTGATCGGCAACGCCAGCGTCACGTCGGAAATTTGGTAATCCACCGGTCCGGTTTGCGCCGCGGTTTCAGCCGACAGATCACCACCTAAGACAAGTCGCATATCGATAGCACCGCATCGTTTCGTCAGGTCAAAAACACCATCGCCTGTTACCGAACCGATCCGGTTCTGGTTAAACGTGATCAGTTTCAATGTCACCCTCCGGATTTCGCCAATCGTCTTGACGATAGTTAACATGTTAAGTATTAATTATGTCACTCAACCATTTCGGTCAAGCCTATGGCGCATATGACAATTCAGTATTCGGGCAATCTGGACGCCTGTCTTGATATGACAGCCTTTTGTGACGCCGTCAGGGACGCGATGGTAAACACCGGATTGTTTCCGCTGGCTGGCATCCGCGTCCGGGCCTATCCGGCGGCGCATTACACGATCGCGGACGGAACAAAGGCCTTTGCCTTTGCCGATCTGGTCTGCCGGATTGGTTTGGGCCGCAGCAAAGATCAAAAGGCGCAGATGGTTGATGAAATATATTCCGATTTGGAAGACTGGGTGAAACCTCGCCTTACGCAGGTTCCGTTCGCCTTGTCACTGGAGGTTGTGGAAATAAACTATCCATTTGCCGAAAAGCGGTTGAACACCATTCGCGCAGCTTTGCAGGAAGACGAAACAAATGTCTGAACTGCAAGAAAATATCGACAGATTTCGCCCCTATTTGGCTGCGCTGACCAAAGGCGGAATTAAAAACCGGATCAATGGGCAGGACAGCAAAGGTGCCGGCTGGTTTACGTCCACATCACCCGTTGACGAGGCTGAATTGGCACAGGTCGCCCGCGCAGATGCGGCAGAAGTGGACCGCGCCGCAAAAGCGGCTAAGGACGCCTTTGCAGATTGGCGCGATATGGACGGCAAACTGCGCAAAGCCCTGCTGCACCGGATTGCTGACGGTATCGAGGCGCGGGCCGAGGAAATCGCCCTGATCGAATGTATGGACACCGGACAGGCCATCCGCTTTATGTCCAAGGCAGCCCTGCGTGGCGCCGCCAATTTTCGCTATTTCGCCGATCAGGCTCCGTCGGCTCGTGATGGACAGAACCTGCCCTCACCCACATTGATGAACATCACCACCCGCGTGCCCATCGGCCCGGTTGGCATTATCACCCCGTGGAACACGCCTTTCATGCTGTCCACGTGGAAGATCGCACCGGCGCTGGCCGCAGGTTGCACGGTGGTTCACAAACCTGCCGAACTTAGCCCCCTGACCGCGCGTCTGCTGCTTGAAATCGCCGAAGAGGCGGGCCTGCCACCCGGCGTGTGGAACCTGATCAACGGGTATGGAGAAGAGGCCGGTCGCGCCCTGACCGAACACCCCGACATCAAGGCCATCGCTTTTGTGGGCGAAAGCAAAACCGGCACTCAGATCATGAAACAAGGTGCTGACACCCTAAAGCGTGTGCATTTTGAACTGGGTGGCAAAAACCCCTGCATCGTGTTTGACGACGCAGATCTTGACCGCGCGCTGGATGCCGCCATTTTCATGATCTATTCGCTGAACGGCGAGCGCTGCACGTCGTCGTCGCGCCTTTTGTTGCACGCTGATATTCACGACGCTTTTGTTGAGAAACTGACCGCCCGTGTGAGATCCCTGCGCGTTGGTCACCCGCTGGACCCAAAGACAGAAATCGGCCCGCTGATTGCGGATGTTCACCGCAGCAAAGTTGCGTCTTTTTTTGACGTCGCCAAAACTGATGGCGCAACAATCGCCGCTGGCGGCAATATCATGCCCGGCCCGGGCTGTTATGTGGAACCTTCGCTGCTCACAGGTGCCGACAATTCCATGCGCATCGCGCGGGAGGAGATATTCGGCCCAGTTCTAACCGTCATTTCTTTCAGCAACGAAGCTGACGCGATAGAAATCGCCAACGACACCAACTATGGCCTGACCGCCTATGTCTGGACCAACAACATCGCCCGCGCCCTGCGGGTGACCGGTCAGTTGCAGGTGGGCATGATGTGGGTCAATTCTGAAAACGTCCGCCACCTGCCCACACCGTTTGGCGGCACCAAAACATCCGGCATTGGCCGTGACGGTGGCGACCATTCGTTTGAATTCTTCATGGAGCAAAAACACGTTGGCTTTGCGCTGGGTGCGCATAAGATACCAAAACTGGGCGGCTGAAACCGCTGTTGCAAAAGGAATACCCACATGGGCGAAATCGTCATGGCCGCCAAAATCACACATGTTCCAACCATCTGGATGTCCCATACCATCGAGAAATACCACGGACTGCGTGATTCTGCGCTTGCGGGCTATGCCAGTCTGCAAAAACTGGCGCGCAGTGCGGGCGTTGAAACCTTCTTGATTTTTGACACCCACTGGTTGGTCAATCAGGGTTTTCACATGAACGGCAAACCCCGCCACGAAGGCAATTTCACCAGCCACGAGCTGCCGCATATGCTGAACAACATGGTTTACGGCTATGACGGCGACCCTGACCTTGCGGATTTGATCGCGGCAGAGGTGATCGCGGCAGGTGGCCGGGCCATTGCGCACAAAGGCAACGAACTGGGCGTGGAATACGGCACATTGGTGCCCATGTATTTCATCAACCAAGACGCTTACGCCAATGTGGCCAGCGTGGCAGTCAACCAATTTGCCAGCATCGATGAAAGCCGCCAGTGGGGTGCGGCTGTGGCCCGTGCCATCAAAAAATCAGACCGCAGGGTCGCGGTTCTCGCGTCAGGTTCGCTGTCCCACTCGTTTTGGCCCAATCACCTGTCAGTTGACGGCGTCAATCAGGTGAACGGGGAATTTAACCGCCAGATGGACCTGCATGTGCTAAAGATGTGGCAGGCCGGCCAATGGGATGAATTTTTGGACATGCTGCCCGAGTACGCCGTCAAATGCGAAGGCGA
>CAYZQS010000087.1:0-11035 GCA_964480735.1 uncultured Rhodobacterales bacterium | reverse complement strand
GAGTTGCAGCGGGTTATTGGTGAATTTCATTGATGGATTGGGATCTTAAGTCGGGCGACAAGTTGTTTCCGGTTTCGCCTACCCATGACATTTGATTTGGCACAAAAAGCACGCAAGCGGCCATAAGTTTCGCCCGATGGCGATTCTTGAAAAACCGCAGATAAAATTGCGGTCCGACCCCTGTCGCCCATCCAAGCGCCAGAGCGTATTCTAAAAGTACGGTACCGGTTTTCGGATGAAATTGTGTTTTAAATCAATACGGTCGCTACCGCCGGTCCTAATTCGGGAAACGGCACGTTGCACGACTTTCAGAACTATTCATTTTGACCAAAGGCCTACGTTCCAAAGCGCAATCCGAAAACTGGGCACCGGTTTTCGGAATAAATTGCGCGCAAGATCAAAAGGATAGAGCCGCTCCGCTGATTCAGATAAAAAGGACGCGGCACTAAAACGTCACCGCTCCACTCAAAAAAAGCCTAAAAATCACCCTGACAGACGTTTACCACAGTGACTTTTGAGCCCTTTCCGGCCACGCCTGATCATAGCTTGCTCCGCCTTCCTGCCCCTTTGTCATCTCTGACAGCATGTCTCCGGGCGTTGGCAAGTCGCTGATATCGGGCCCGTCACCCCACAGATTGGAACGCATCAAAGCAAGGGCGCATTGGAAATAAACCTGTTCAATCGCAACAACGATAACACTTCGCGGAAGATGACCGTCTTTGGCAATCCGCGCGATCAAATCTGGATCAACGGTAACTTTGGCCTGCCCGTTGACGCGAACAACCGAATTTGAACCCGCCACCATAAACATCAGCGCCACCCGTCCGTCGGCCACGATATTTCGCAGGCTGTCAATCCGGTTGTTGCCACGCCGGTCCGGGATGGCCAGCGTGTGTGGGCCCGGCTCAAACGCCACCTCGCCCGCGTCCCCGCGGGGCGAGCAATCGGCACCGTCCGGGCCGACGGTTGCAAGCGCGCAAAACGACGAGGCTTTGATCCATTTGCGGTAATTCGGCGTCAGGCCATCAGCAACCTTGGCGTTGGTTGCCTTGCCGACCGCGCCGTAGTGGCTTTCGAGGTCTTTGATATTTGATATGAACTCCAACTTATCCCTCCGCCTCAAATCCGGCCTCTGCCATCAGGCGTTTGGAATGGGTTTCGACGGTCTCTTCCAGTTCCGCCATGAATGCTTTCACCGGTTTTCCAGCCTTGATCACCGGCAAAAACTCCACCACCGCCAACCCCGGCTGGCGCGTGATGCCGTGTCGTGGCCAGAACACGCCCACATTGGTTGCCGCCGGAATGCAATCCTGCGCCAAGCCCTCGTACAAGATGCCGGAGCCGGCTTTGTAAGGCAGGTAAGCGCCCGGTGCCACGCGGGTCCCCTGCGGAAAGATTATCAGCTGCCCCGGCGTGTCGCGTGAAGCTTCCACGCCGTCGATCATCTGCCGTACAGCCTTTGATTTCTTGCCCCGCGAAACCGGCACGCAACCGATGCGCTTGGCAAAATAACCAAGGATCGGAGCCCACTTCAGCTCTGCTTTCATGATGAATTTCGGTCGCGGCAGGGCGCTGACGATGATTATTATGTCAAAGAACGACTGGTGTTTGGAGCAGATCAACACCTCGCCATCCGGCACGGTCCCGCGCACTTCGCTGCGCAGACCAACCATCCAGCCGGCCGTCCAGCGCACCCAGTGGCAGTAGGTATGCACACCGTGAAACGCCCAGACCCGCGATATCACCGCCATGGGAAAGAAAAACAGCGCCAGCAGAAACATCATCAGATACATCTGCCCGATGAACAGCAAAGAGCGCAGCCAGCGGAAGGCGGCCCTCATGTCAGGCCTTTCAGCGTCTTTATGGCCGCAATCCGTGTGGCCCAGAACGCCACGATGGCTGCCAGCGGCGGGATCAAAAGCGGCCAAATCCAGTGGAGGCCCTGAAAGCCAAGACCGGTCAGAAACGCGCCTTCCTGCGCTGCGGCGGGCAAGAAGAAGATACCCAGCATCGCTGCCAGAGTTCCAATTCCTGCCCCAACCAGAGCACGCAAAGTGAACCGGCGCACAAAGGCCCGCGCGATATAAGCGTCCTTGGCCCCCACCAGACGCAACACCGAAATCACGGTAGCGTTGGCGGCAAGGGCCGCGTTGGCGGCCAGCGTGATCATCGCGGCGGTGGACACGGCGATCAGCAGGATCGAGAACCCGGCCAGCAGCCGCAGCCGATAGGCCGCGTTGACCAACGGCCGGCGCCAGCGGGTGTGGTCATCCAGCACCGCGCCGGGCGCTTCGGCAGACAGGCGCAGGCGCAGCCCTTCCACATCCGGGCCCTGGGTGTTCTCGACCACTTCGATCAGCCGCGGGATTGGCAACGTGTCAATCGGCAGGTCCGGGCCAAACCACGGCTCCAGCAACTGTCGCTGCTCTGCATCCGTCAACACCCGTGCCGAGACAACACCGGGCGTTTCACTGAGAACTTTCAGAACTGCATCCGACTGTGCCTGCATCTGACCCACGGGTGCTGATATCCGCACCGTGGCGGTTTTTGCCAGTTCCGAGGACCAGCGGTCCGCCAGCCGCCCGGTCGCCAGCGAAAGCGCCAGCGCAAAAACCGTCAGAAACGCCATTGCGCCTGCGGTAAATGTCGTCAGGCGGGCGGTGTAGCCCGAAGGCGGGACGACCCGGTCCGCATTGCGATCACCGGTCAGCAATTCCCGCACCGATGCCAGCGCGCCGCTCACAGATCGGCCCCGGCCAGTTGCAGGCGTGAATTATGTATGCGCAAAACCCGTGCGGCGACCTGCGATTTAGCCAGCCGGATCAGGTTCAGATCGTGGGTAGCGATCAGTATGGTCTTGCCCAACTTGTTCAGCTCGATCAGCAGGCGCAACAGGCGCTGGGCCATTTCCCAATCGATATTGCCGGTAGGCTCGTCCGCGATGATCACATCGGGCGACATAATGACGGCACGGGCCAAAGCTGCGCGTTGACGCTCTCCGCCGGACAAGTGCGGCGGCAGGCTGTTCTTTTGTGCGTCAAGCCCGACCCAGGACAGCAACTCATCCAGATTGGCGTCCTGACCACCTGCTTCACGTCCGGACACAGCCAGCGGCAGGGCGATGTTTTCCGCCACACTTAAATGATCCAGAAAATTGCAGTCCTGGTGTACCACACCGATACGCCGCCGGTTCACCGCAACTTCGTCCCTGCCAAGTGACGTGACATCCTGATCAAATATCCGCACTGTTCCGATGCTGGGCAGCAGTTCCATGTAGCAAAGACGCAGCAACGTGGTTTTGCCGGACCCCGACGGACCGGTCAGAAAATGAAAAGACCCGGGCGCCAGACGCAGGGTCAGTTCGGTCAGGATATCCCCGCCGCCGTAGGAATAGGCAGCCCCAGCCAGCTCTATCAAAATCTGCTCCGATTCTTTTGCGCGGTATAATCGCCCAAGGGAAAGGCGGTTGCAATCATTAGCGTTGATATCAATGCCTTGGAATGAATGCCCCGCGCCGCTACAACAGTATCACAGGCTGATTCGCACCATTTTATGTAAGTCGAATAAATCGCGGAGACCCCATGCGTCTGGTTTGCCCAAACTGCGCTGCGCAATACGAAGTTGACGACGGGAACATTCCCGAGGGCGGGCGCAATGTTCAATGTGCCAATTGCGAAAAAACCTGGTTTCAGGAACCGGCAGGTGCTGACAAATCGGCGGGCGCAAAAAAGCTGTCGCCGGGACGTCAGGCGCTTCGCAAAGCCAAAGCGGATACAGCACCCACTGAAGAGCCAAGCCCTGAGCAAATACTGGAGGCCGAAGCGGCACAGGAAGCCGGACAGTCAGACGGCGGGTCTGACGACACCGCGACGACTTCGGAAGCTCCGGCGATTGATCAATCGGTGCTGGATATCCTGCGCAAAGAGGCGGAACTTGACGCGGAAGTCCGCAATTCAGAGCGACACGCGCCAACGCGGGACGCACCCGGGGAATTTGCGCAGCAAGAGCATCCGGTCGAGCCGGACACAGACAATCTGGCCAACCGTGCGCGGGCGGCCCGTTCGCGCATGAACGTAAAACGCGAGCGCGAGCGGCGCTTGCATATTTCGGCGGATCAGGCGGAATCCTACGGCGATGATTTCGTCAATCCAACCGCAGAGAATAACGAAGATCCCGGTGGCCGCAGACAATTGCCCGACATTGACGAACTGAACTCCAGTCTTCGCTCTGCCAATGACAAGTCCCGCCCGGCCGAACACAAAGGTCAACCCGTGACGCCGCGCAGGAAAGTGGCGGGTCGTGTAGGGTTTTATCTGGCGGTTTGGATCGCGCTTTTGTTGACTGCCACCTATACGCTGGACGAGCAGATCGTAAGCTCTGTGCCGCAGGCGGAGCCATTTCTGGACAGTTATACCACACAGGTTGACAAGGGGCGGCTGTGGCTGGACGGTGTTGCAAACGATGTGGTTGCAGCGGCAAAAAATCTGTTGGCGCAATATTTATAGGGCCGATTGCTGTTTTCAGGTCGGGTTTTTCTCTTGAACAGGAGATGTCATGCCAACTTCCGCAGGCGGGTTTCACCCCCAACAGGTATGGGATTTTTGGTTTCCGGACAACGGCCACAGTTCTGATCTGGACAGCCACAGGGATTTTTGGATCTGGCGGATGACCGGCCGTGCCGATGAAGACATATGCAATAATTTTACTGAAATGGCCGAAGCGGCGGTTCAGGGACAGCTGGATCACTGGGCGGAAACCAAAGAGGGCTGGCTTGCCCTGATCATTGTGCTTGATCAGTTTTCACGTTCGGTCTGGCGTGACAGCCCGCAGGCGTTTGCGCAGGACATCAAGGCCGCGCGACTGGCGCTGGATGGGATTAAAAGCGGGTTTTACCAGCAACTTGAAAACGTCTGGGAAAAAAATTTCGTGCTGATTTGCATTGGTCATTGCGAGGGGCCGGATCATTTGGAGCGCATTGATTTAACAATAGAGATGTCGGATAAATTGAAAGAAACGGCACCAAAGCAGTTGACGAAAATGTATGAATTGTCGTCCGGTCAGCCACGGCTGGTGCGCGGCATCATCCAGCGGTTTGGCCGTCATGCGCATCGCAATGAAGTGCTGGGCAGAATTTCCACAGCCCAGGAAATCGCCTAAGTTAAAGAAGGAAAGTTTCCACACAACCGCCCGCCATCGGAACTCGACGCGCAGTTGAAGGCAGGTGATTAATAACCTGTTTTGCCCTCAGAACCGGTCCAGCAGCCTTTCCAGATAATCCAGCTCGATCTTTGGACGACTGCGCTCGCCGGAACGGCGGCGGATTTCATCGATGATTTCGCGCGAGCGGCGGAAGATGTCCTCTCCGGGTAGAATATTCTCATCCGATCCGATGCGCCCCGAGGTGCCAACCTGCCGACCCAATGGGTCGCGGCGGCTGTCAGGATCATAAGAACCGGCCTGATCGCCCTGCTGCCCGTTGTTTTGGTTCTGGTCGCGCGCAATGTCTTCGCTTAGGTTTTGTATGCCGTCGCGCAGCGCGTCCAACGCGCCTGCCTGATTGTCCAGTGCGCCCGCTGTATCGCCGTCTTCCAAATTATCGCGCGCCGCGCCCATTTCGCGTTCCGCCCGATCAAGAGCTTCGCGCATGGCACGGCCCTCTTCGCTGTCACTGCCGGGTATTTGCCCCTGCTGTTGTTCCAGCAATTGGCGCAAGGCTTCCTGCCGACGCGCCAGTTCACCGGGGCTTAGTCGGCCCGTCTGACCATCCTCGCCGTTTTGTTGCCCACGAGATGACTGTCCGTTTTGCCCCTGCCGGTCGGCGTTGAACTGTTCCTGCAATTGACGAAACGCTTCGTCAGACAGATCCTGCTGTTGGCGCAACATGTCCTGCAAATCCTGCAACGATTGCTGGCCCGGCCCCTGCCCCGGTTGGCTGGGATCACGTCGCGCGGTCTGAATATTTTCCATCATCTGGCGCAGTTGTTCCAGCAGCGCCTGCGCTTCGTCGGTTCGCCCCTGTTCCGCAAGTTCCTGAATACGGTCCATCAGTTCCTGCAACTGGTCGCCGGTGATTTCCTGACCCGGTTCGATCTGGCCATTCTGCTGGTCCGGATTCTGTTCCGCGTCCCGCGCCAGTGCCTCCAGATATTCGCGCGTGGCCTGTCGCAGCTCGTCCATCAGGCGGGCAATTTCTTCTTCTGTCGCTCCGTTTTCCAGCGCTTCTGACAGCCGTTCCTGTGCCCGGCGCAACCTTTCAGCGGCGTTGGAAACGTCGCCGTCTTCCAGCAACAATGCCGCACGCCACAACAAATCCGCAACGTCATCCCGCACATCAGTGCCTAGGCTGGGATCCATATTGAATTCCAGTCGCCGCAGGGCAGACCGAATAACCAGATAGGCCTTTTCGTTGATCAGCAGATCCTCAGGATGGTTGGTTGTGGCCCGCAACACCTGCGACACCCGCACCGCGTTCTTTCGGTTCCACAGCAAATCACGGCGCTGTTCGGCAATCGCTGCCGCTGTTGGATCAAAAAACCGGCGGCCCGGCATGATAATGGTTTCCGGTTCATTGGCCGATGATTGCCCGGCGGCGTCGTCCACCTGCAGATCAAGTAAAACCGGCAGTCCGGCAAATACATGCGTTGACAGGTCTTCGACCAGCACATCATCAAAAGACAGGGTGTTGCCGGTGTAGGGCAACGGCAGGTCAAGAACCACGGCGTCTACCGGTTCGGGATCAAGTTGCAAACCGTAACGACGATCCACGCTTGGCAGATCAATCGTCAGCGTCGCGGTTCCGCCGGTCACGCCGTAATCATCAGCGGCGGTAAACTTCAGCTCCATCTCGCCATTGGGCGTGCGTTCCACCGGATCGGTCAGCGAAATCGACGGTGGTTTATCAGGTATTACGTCAAAGCGCCATGTCTCGGTGGTGTTGTCTGGGCCGGTCAGCGACAGGGAACCGTTTTGCCTGATGATGAACTCTCTGCCCGTTTCATCCTGCACCACCGCCGGATCAATGCTGACGCCGGACACAGTTTCCCTAACCTCAATCGAATTTGCCTGACCATACAGCCGCAAGATAACCTTGCTGCCTGTCGGTACCGGCACCACAGCGGCCTTCGATAGGTCATTTAGATAAATTGTCGGCAAACCGGTATACCCCGGCGGTTCGATCCAACCTTCAAATATGGGTCCCTGCACCAGCGCCGCGTTGCCGTCAGGATCAAGGGTATTGATCAGGCTTTCACTGCGGTTAATCGAGCCAAAGAAAAGCGCTGCAACCAATGCTGTGGCCGCCAGATACCGCAGGGCAAAAGGATCAAACCGCGAGATTTTCAGGTCCGGCTGCACAGCCCTGGCCGCCTTTATTTCATTGGCCATTCGGGCCAGATGCGCGTCCCACACGTTTTTGGATGCCAGGTCGCCCTGCCCAATCGCCTGATTATCCCAAAGCGAGGTCAGCGGCTGGCCTTGCATGGAGCGATCAAGGCGATCTATCGCCTCCACTGAACGGGGCCATTTGAATTTACGTACGCCGGATATCAGCGTCCAAATCACTGCGACCGCCGCGGTCAGAGTCAAAATATACGCAGCTTCCAGATTTAGGATATCCTGCAGCCCAAAAGACAAAGCAGACCACAAAACAAAAATCACCGACCAGAACGGCCAGAACGCCAGCGTCACACGTTCGGCCAGCATACCAATCCACGTCAGACGCAAAGGCCAGCGCAGCCTGTTCAGGGCCCTTTCGCGCCTTAAAGCCTGACTTGCGGAAACATCAATGTTTCTTGCGTTTTTCTTCATTCACCGTCCAAAATAGACGAAAGTAATGGGTGGCCGGTTAAAGCCACACAGGAACCTTATCGCGGTTTATCATATCTTCATAGGTGGGACGTGACCGTATGACAGCAAATTGATCCCCCTTAACAAGCACTTCGGGCACCAGCGGGCGCATATTGTACTCTGACGACATGGCGGCACCATAGGCCCCTGCCGAGCGGAACGCCAACAGATCACCGGCGGCCATCGGCGGCATGTTGCGCAACCGGGCAAACGAGTCGCCCGTTTCACAAACCGGGCCAACGATATCCATTGGTGAAAGCTCCACACCGGCGGCGGGTTGCACAACCGGATCAATATCGTGGTGGGCTGCGTACATTGCCGGACGCAGCAAATCATTCATCGCCGCATCGACGATCAGAAAGTCCCGCTCTGCCCCCTGTTTCAAATAGATCACCGAACTGACCAGCACGCCAGCATTGCCAACAATCAACCGCCCCGGCTCGATCTCTATTTCGCAGCCCAGATCGCCCACCGTGCGGCGGATGACATCGCCGTATTCAATCGGCAGAGGTGGAGCGGTGTTTGAGCGCGCATAGGGAATGCCAAGACCGCCACCCAGATCAAGGCGGGTGATTTTGTGCCCGAGCTTGCGCAGGTGACGGGTTAGATCGGCTACTTTGTTGAAAGCCGTTTCATAGGGTGCGAGATCGGTCAGTTGGCTGCCGATATGAACGTCCACCCCCACCACCTGCAATCCGGGCAATTTGGCCGCTTGGTTGTAAACCTGTGGGGCACGGCCAATCGGGATCCCGAACTTATTATCAGATTTGCCGGTGGCGATTTTTTCGTGGGTTTTGGCGTCCACGTCCGGGTTGACCCGCACGGCGATATCTGCGGTCTTGCCAAGGTCCGTGGCCACCTGTGAAAGCAGCCGCAGTTCCGGCTCGCTTTCCACATTGAATTGGCGCACGCCGTCGCGAAGCGCCAGCGCCATTTCATCGCGGGTTTTCCCGACACCGGAAAAAACGATCCGCTCTCCCGGCACGCCCGCCGCCCTAGCCTTGGCGTATTCACCACCCGAAACCACATCTATGCCGGCCCCCAGATCTCCCATCAGTTTTAACACCGCCAAATTGCCATTGGCCTTCATGGCATAACAAATCAGATGATCCAGTCCTTCAAGCGCTTCCTCAAACAGGTGAAAATGCCGGGTCAGGGTTGCGGTAGAGTACAGGTAAAACGGCGTGCCAACCGCAGCTGCGATGTCCGGTATCGCCACGTCTTCGGCGTGCAGAACGCCGTTCCGGTAAATAAAATGGTCCATCAGGCAATCGGTCGCGTGCGCAGGAACAAAAACAGCGGCAGGGCGCAGGACAGGCCGATCAGGCCAATCAGCGGAATGCAGATCAGCACCCAGTAATCCTTGCGCACATAGGTTTCCGCCAAGATCCAAACACTCAGGGCAATCGACGCGATCACCAGATCCCAATACAGGCCGGTTGCCGCCAGATTGCCCTGCCACGCCGCAAACAATGCATCCAGATCAAACCCGTTTTCCTGCACCCACGGCACATAAAACACCATCGGCACCACGGTGCCCGCAATGGCAACCAGCAAGTAAATAACGCGCAAAGCGGACATGGACTATTTGGATTTCTTCGCGGTGGGCGTCAAAGGCTCGCCGTCCACACCACAGGCAGACAGGCCGGAAAATCCAATCAGGACCACTATCAAAACCAATTTCACGTCACATCCTTTCGCCAGCGCTTTATCTGTGCCCGCACCTGCGAAGGTGCCGTGCCGCCATAACTGGTTCGGCTGCTAACAGAATTCTGCACGCCAAGCACCTCAAAAACCGTGTCGTCGATGACATTGCACACGCTTTTCATGCTCTTCAACGTCAAATCCTGCAGTTCACACCCCTGATCTTCCGCCATCTTTACCAGCGCACCGGTCACATGATGGGCTTCGCGAAAGGGCATGTTTTGGCTGCGCACCAGCCAGTCGGCCAGATCGGTGGCGGTGGAAAACCCGGTGGCGGCGGCGGTTTTCAACGCGCCTTCGTTGGGCGTCATATCCGCCACCATACCGGTCATCGCCGCCAGCGCCAGCATCAGGCTGTCTGCCCCATCAAACACCTGTTCCTTGTCTTCCTGCATATCCTTTGAATAGGCCAGCGGCAGGCCTTTCATGATCGTCAACAGCGCCACCAACGCGCCGTTGATGCGGCCAACCTTGGCGCGGATCAGCTCTGCCGCGTCGGGATTTTTCTTTTGCGGCATGATGGAAGAGCCGGTTGAAAACCGGTCTGACAGGGTGACGAATTTAAACTGGGCAGATGACCAGATCACCAGTTCCTCGGCAAAACGGGATAGATGTGTGGCGCAGATGGAAGACGCCGCCAAAAACTCCAGCGCAAAGTCGCGGTCTGATACGGCGTCAAGCGAGTTTGCCGCGGGCGCCGAAAATCCAAGCTTTGTGGCTGTCAATTGCCGGTCAATCGGAAATGACGTGCCCGCCAGCGCCGCCGCCCCCAAGGGGCTTTCGTTCATCCGCGCCCGGGCATCGCGCATCCGGCTTTGGTCCCGTCCGAACATTTCCACATAGGCCATCATGTGGTGCCCCCATGTGACCGGCTGGGCCACCTGCAAATGGGTAAAACCCGGCATCACCATGTCAGCGCCGGCCTCTGCCTGATCCAGCAACGCGCCAATCAGCGCCTCAAGGCCCGCTTCGGCTGCGTCCAGCTGATCCCGCACCCACAGTTTGAAATCCACCGCCACCTGATCGTTGCGCGACCGCGCCGTGTGCAAACGGCCCGCCGCATTGCCGATCAGATCTTTCAGCCGCGCCTCGATATTCATGTGAATGTCTTCAAGAGCGGTTGAAAACACAAAATCGCCGCTCTCTAATTCTGACAATATGGTGAGCAGGCCTTCCCTGATCTGTCCTGCATCTTTATCAGAGATAATACCACAGGCCGCCAACATCGCCGCGTGGGCGCGCGAGGCTTCAATGTCCTGCCGGGCCAGTCGTTTGTCAAATCCAATGGATGCGTTGATCGCTTCCATTATGGCATCCGGGCCTGCGGCAAACCTGCCGCCCCACATTGCGTTTGATGTTGTATCGTCAGACATTATTATTCTTTCTTAGAATGGAGGCCCGTTTTGACCCTAACCCGAGCCATCGCCGCAGGCGCTCTTGTCCTTGCCGCCGTGCTATACTTTGCCTTTGGCCCAAGCGCAATTGA
>CAYZQS010000086.1:0-11176 GCA_964480735.1 uncultured Rhodobacterales bacterium | reverse complement strand
GCTGCCGGAATACGAAATGCCAGACGTTTGGGAGTGGGCAATTTCTAAGTTCTAGGTCTTTTTAACGGCCACCTGCGATTGCCCGGCAATTCCCGCAGCAGGCGGCGGATTTAAGACGGTCACGTCCCGCCGCGGGTACGGGATTTCGATATTTGCGTCTTTCAAGGCATCCCAAAGCGAAAGGTAAACATTTCCGCGCACATTTGTCAGGCCGCTGGTTGGATCTTTGATCCAAAACCTGAGGATAAAATCAACAGAGCTGTCGCCGAATGCGGTGACGTGGCAAACAGGTGCCGGAACATTGATCACGCGGCTTACGCCTTTTGGCGCTGTGGCGGCAATACGTTTAACCTCGTGCGGGTCGGCATCATAGCTGACCCCAAAATGAATATCCAAACGGACCAGATCGCTGGAATGGGACCAGTTGACCACGCGGTTGGTGATCAGATCTTCGTTTGGGATCAGAAATTCCGTACCGTCGCGGGTCAGCACCGAAACATAGCGCGCGCCAAGGGATGAAATCCAGCCAAAGGTGTCACCCAGCGAAATAACATCGCCGGGTTTGATCGATTTATCCAGCAGCAAAATGACGCCGGACACCAGATTTGACACCACTTTTTGCAGGCCAAACCCCAGCCCAAGACCTATGGCCCCTGACAGGACGGTCAGGCTGGTCATGTCAAAACCTATGGACTGGATACCGATGACAATCGCGAAGCCGTACAGAAACATCTGCATGACCTTGACCGACAAGACCTTCATTGACGGCGATATATCGTCGTTGCTTTCGATCCGTCCGGCGATCAGGTTGCCAAGAATGCGCACACCGATCATCAGAACGATGACTGTGACGCCGGCTTTTAAAACCATCAGCAGCGAAACCCTTAACGCGCCGACGGTTATTGACGCCCCGTCCAGCAGCCCGGCGGCAAAATCTGTTAATCCCAGAATATTCAGGGTTACGTAAATCCATGCCGCCCAACGCACGAACCTGCGAAACGTCCTGTTTCGCATCAGGCGGGTGGCAATGGAAATTACCAAAAGTGCAGTTGCCAGCTGTGCGATCAGGCCGATCAAATAGCTGCGTGACGGCCAGGTGATTTCCTGCATCACCAAATAGATAAGCCAGGCGAAAAGAACAAAAGTTATCGATCGGACGCGCTGGTTTATCAGCACCAGAACCCGCAACCGCCACATCGGCCAGCCTTCAAGCCCGTGCATCCATGCGTTCATTCTTGGGGCAACGATCAGGGCGATGATCTGGCCGACGGCGAAGATGCCCAGCAGGATGGCCAGTTGATACAGCCGCCAGGGCCGCACCAGACTTATACCGAAATTTCGCAATTGCCGCAGCAGGACCTGGACTTGTTCCAGAGTTTCCGGGTTTAGATTTTCTTCCAAGTGGTGTCTCCTGACCGTGTGCACACTGTGCCACAAAGCGGAATCCTTGGCCAAGGAATTGTGTTCGGTAAGGCTGGGTCCAGGTCTAAAACGCCAAGTTTGCCCGAGGCGGGCGCTGGAAAATACCGGTTGAATGCCTGCGGCGCGAGTATTTTAAGAACAATGAAAGCGGGCCCCATCTGCTTGATGGTGTTCCTGTAACGATGTAAGGGCTGACGAAAGATAATCTTTGACAAGCCGGAGAGCGCCATGACCGCCGCCAAAACCCTTTACGACAAAATCTGGGACGCCCATCTGGCACACGCGGATGAAGACGGAACCTGCCTGTTGTACATCGACAGGCATCTGGTGCACGAAGTGACCTCGCCACAGGCCTTTGAAGGTTTGCGCATGGCCGGGCGCAAGGTTCGGGCGCCGGAAAAGACCATCGCCGTTCCCGACCATAATGTGCCCACCACGCTTGACCGTGCCAAGGGGATCAAGAACGAGGAAAGCCGCGTTCAGGTAGAGGCGCTGGACAAAAACGCCAAGGATTTTGGCGTGGTCTACTATCCGGTGGACGATGTGCGGCAGGGAATTGTGCATATTGTGGGACCGGAACAGGGTTGGACATTGCCGGGGATGACGGTTGTGTGTGGTGACAGCCACACCGCCACGCACGGGGCTTTTGGGGCACTGGCGCACGGGATTGGCACGTCTGAGGTGGAACATGTCTTGGCCACACAAACGCTGATCCAGAAAAAATCGCTGAACATGAAGGTGGAAATTACCGGAAAATTGCGGCCGGGGGTGACGGCCAAGGATATTACGTTGTCAGTGATCGGTGAAACCGGCACCGCCGGCGGCACGGGGTATGTGATTGAATATTGCGGCGAAGCGATCCGCGATCTGTCGCTCGAAGGGCGGATGACGGTTTGCAATATGGCCATTGAAGGCGGAGCGCGGGCCGGGTTGATTGCGCCGGATCAGAAGACGTTTGACTATGTGATGGGCCGTCCGCACGCGCCAAAAGGCGGCGCGTGGGAAATTGCACTGGCCTATTGGAAGACGTTGTTCACCGACGATGACGCGCATTTTGACAAGGTGATCACGCTTGCGGGCGAAGATATCGCGCCTTCGGTCACCTGGGGCACCTCGCCCGAGGATGTGTTGCCGATCACCGCTTCCGTACCCGATCCTGAAAGCTTTGAAGGCGGCAAGGTTGAGGCGGCGCGGCGGTCGCTTGATTATATGGGCCTGACCGCCGGGCAAAAGCTGACCGATGTGGCGATTGATACAGTTTTTATAGGCTCGTGCACGAACGGGCGGATCGAGGATTTGCGCGCTGCGGCGGCTGTTTTGAAGGGGCGAAAGATCAAGGAAGGCATGCGGGCGATGGTGGTGCCGGGCTCGGGCCTTGTGCGGGCGCAGGCCGAAGAGGAGGGGCTGTCAGATATTTTTATTGAGGCCGGATTTGAATGGCGGCTGGCGGGATGTTCCATGTGTCTGGCGATGAACCCTGATCAGTTGGCGCCCGGCGAACGCTGCGCTGCCACCTCAAACCGCAATTTTGAGGGCCGGCAGGGCCGCGGCGGGCGCACGCATTTGCTGTCACCGGCCATGGCGGCGGCAGCGGCGGTGACCGGGCATTTGACCGATATCCGGGAGTTTGGGTAGATCGGCGATACGTCCGACCTATAGCAACGTCCGCTCCACCACCCAGAATGCGCCGATCAGGCCGATGACGACAGACACTGGAATGGCGATGCGGGCGCGGTACCAGGGTTTTTTGCCAAACCAATAGCCAACCAGCATAAAGGCTGCTGTGACCACGGCGATCTGGCCAAGCTCCACACCGATATTAAACGAGATCAGACCGACGATGAACCGCGTCGGGTCCAGCCCGATGTCAGACAGGACCGAGGCAAAACCAAGCCCGTGCAGCAGGCCGAACATGAACACGATGGCCAGACGGCGGCGAGTCAGGCTGCCGCCAAACAGGTTTTCGACAGCCACCACCACGATGGACGCGGCGATCAGTGGTTCGACGATTGACGACGGCATTGAGATAATGCTCAGGCTGGCCAGCGCCAGCGTTACAGTATGGGCCAGCGTAAACGCGGTGATCTGGAAAAACAGCGGGCGCACGGCCAGCGAAAAGAAAAACAGGCCCAACACGAACAATATGTGATCCAGTCCTTTGGGCACAATATGTTCAAATCCAATGACTGTGTAGCGCTGGACAACAGCAGCTACACCTTCGATTTCGATCCGGTCGCGCGGCAGCGGTTCACTTAATGCACCATCCGTAAGATAGGCAGTATATGCGTTCTGGCCTCCACCGATCTGCCGGATAATGACGGGCCCCAGGGATTTGTCCCAACCGATGCGCACCGCAGTTCCATCGTCGGGCAATTCAACGGTCAGTTTTAACGTGGAATCGCGCGGCAGCGCCAGATTGCCGACGTCGGGGATGGTAACGCTTTGGATATCTGCGGACAGCCGGGTCTCTCCGGCGAAAAAGATGAAACCGTCACGAATTTCCGGCCATTTTGAGCGAAGTGCAGTTTCCAGCCCCTCCGGGTCCAGTGATCGCAGGCGGTCATAGGATTTCGCCAAGGGGGACTCGTTGGTATTGGAAATCTCGGACACGTCCATGCCCGCGATCAGCGGCTCCAGCGTCAGTTCAACCGAAAGCTCTACCAAAGCGCCGCCAACGCTTACGTCAACAATCGACGGGCGAATTTCGTGCGCGAAACCCCGTCCTGACATTATCGCGATCAGGGTTGACACCAACAGCAGAATTGACAGAGATCGCATGGGTTTTTGAGGAAAGTACCGCGTCATGTTTATTCGCTTTTGTTTTCTATTTGGTCTTTATTTGGTTTTTTCAGTAAATGCGGCTTTGTCGCATGAATTTTGGATATCGCCGGAACAGTACAGCATCAAGTCCGGCGAAAACATTGTGGCGCATTTGCGTGTTGGATCGAACATGGACGGTGCGCCGCTGTCGTATTTTCCATCCGGTTTTGACAGGTTCGATGTGGTCTTTAATGGCGAAACTCTGGATGTCAAATCGCGTCTTGGTGACCGTCCGGCGATGAATATGCCAATTGAAGGTAACGGGTTGGCGGTGGTTGTGCACGAGACTTCTGATAATCTGCTTCGGTACAAGTCTCTGGAACAGTTTAATAATTTTCTTGATCAGAAAGATTTTACCGGCGTGCTGGAAATCCACAAAGCGCGCGGATTGCCTGATTTCGGGTTTGTCGAACAATACCGTCGGTTTGCAAAAGCGCTGATTGCCGTGGGCAATGGGCGGGGATTTGACCGGGTGCAGGGATTGCGCACTGAAATTGTGGCGCTGGCCAATCCTTATACTGACGATGTGAGTATGGGCATGCCGGTGCTGGTGCTTTTTGAAAACAAACCGCTTGCGGATACGCAGGTACAGGTGTTTGCCAAATCGGATAATGGCATCGTGACCGAAGATATCCTGAGAACCGACGCGCAGGGCAAATTGCTGGTACCGGTGCAGACGGGCGTGGAATATTTGGTTGACGCTGTTGTGATGGTGCAGCTGGAAAATGACGATGCCGGTGCCGGACCGGTTTGGGAAAGTCTTTGGGCGGCACTGACATTTAAAATGCCCTAAACATTATTCAAAACCAGCGGGCAGTGGTCAGACACCGGTGGCCCGCTGAAACCTTGTCATCAACATCAGCCTGCTGTAATCCGCAAGCAGCACAGGAGCATACAATGGAAAAATTTGATAAATTGTCCGGCGTTGCCGCCCCGATGCCGCTGATCAACATCGACACGGATATGATCATTCCAAAGCAGTTTTTGAAAACCATCAAACGATCCGGTCTTGGCGCCAATCTGTTTGATGAGATGCGGTTTGATCTGGATGGAAACGAAATCGCGGGTTTTGTGCTGAACAAACCGGCCTACCGCAGCGCCGAAATTATCGTGGCAGGCGAAAATTTTGGCTGTGGTTCCAGCCGCGAACACGCGCCGTGGGCGCTGCTTGATTTCGGTATTCGCTGCGTGATTGCCGCCAGCTATGCTGACATATTCTACAACAACTGTTTCAAAAACGGCATCCTGCCGATTGTGCTGCCGCAGGATCAGGTTGACGTTTTGATGGAAGATGCCGAGCGCGGAGAGAATGCGCGGATCACGGTTGATCTGGACAGCCAAACAGTGTCGGCCAGCGACGGTACGACGTTTGAATTTGAGGTCGATGGGTTCAAGAAACACTGTTTGATGAACGGTCTGGACGACATTGGCCTGACGATGGAAAAAGTGAAAGCGATCGACAGTTTCGAGGCCGACTACGCCCAACGCATGCCTTGGGTGTAGCGCGAGCAATCACAAAATATGGCGTCTGCAACCTGAGCTGACGCCATATTTGCCCGGTTGATGCAATCGGGAAACACTTTGTTTCCAAATATGCGATAAAATTAGTTTCGACTCTTCAAAGGGTTGACGGATTCTGCCCAATCAAGGCAGGATTGGGGCGAAATTGAGGCACTCTTTCCGACAATGAGAAAGAGGCATGAATGGTAAGGATCCGGCAATGTATCGGATCTGGCCAAAATGAGGGTGTAACAGCGGTGGTTTCACAGCTTATTGGTGCTTTTGTCCGGGCGATTCTGGTGGCATTGCTGATTGCAACGCCGTCTTTGATATTGCCGGGGATCGGACGGGACACGCAGGATATATCGATGGTGATTGCCCTTGTCGCGGCGGCGATCACGCTGTTTGAATACGGGTCTTCCCATCCCAGCCTTGTTGAGTTCCGCTTTGCGCCGCCGTTCAACCGTATCCGGTTTATTTCTCTGTTTCTGTCAGTGTTGCTGACTGCGATCATGTTGCGCGGCAACATCGGTGGCAGCGATTTGGCCCAAAAAGTGGCAGAGATCGGGGCGCTTGTGGGGCACGCGATGGACTTTCCGTTCAGCCCCGTCCGCATCCTGACCAGCCTTCTGACGCAAAACAGCGACGGTGTTGAAACCAATATTATTCGGTCAGCCGCCGGTATCAGCTATGTTGTATCGCTGATTTCTCTTGCGGTTTTCGCGGTCTTGATGCGCGTGATGTCGTGGCCACTGGGGCAGGGAAATTTCAACATCTGGATAAACTTGCCAACGTTCGATCCCGCCAGTGGTTATGACATCGAGGAACGTCTGGTCCGGGACGCCCGCGTTAACATTATCTTTGGATTTACCCTGCCATTCTTGGTGCCTGTGGTGGCCTCTGTGTCCTCGGCCTATTACGATTTGGGAAGCATGGCCACAAATCAGACATTAATCTGGGCGGTGTCGCTGTGGGCGTTTTTACCGGCAAGTCTGTTTATGCGCGGCATCGCGATGGGCAAGATCGCCAGGTTGGTGCGGCGCAAGCGCGATCAACTATCCGCGCCAAACGTATCGGATTTTGCGGCGGCCTGATCTGGCTGATATTTTCGGCGCAGGTTTTTTCTGAACCAATCAGAGTGGCAACATTTAATGTTTCGCTGGGGCGCAAAGGCCCGGGGTTGCTGGCGCGTGATCTGGCCCGGGGCGGGGACGATCAGATAAATGCGGTTGTTGGCATTATCGGGCAGGTCCGCCCGGATATTCTGGTTCTCAACGATTTTGATTTTGACCACGGGCAGGTTGCGCTGGGTCTGTTGGCGCAACAGATCGCCGTTGTTGGGCCAAGCTATCCCCATCTGTTTTCTTTGCGGCCAAACGCCGGGATGGCAAGCGGGGTTGATCTGAACGGCGATGGTCGCCTTGGCGGTCCGGCGGACGCACAGGGATTTGGCGGATTTTCAGGGCGACAAGGCATGGCCGTGCTGTCACGCTTTCCCATTGACACAGGCCGGGTGCGGGATTTTTCGGCGCTGCTGTGGAAAGACCTGCCGGGGGCCGTATTGCCGACGCTTAACGGCAAGATTTTTCCTTCGCAGGCGGCAATTGATGTGCAGCGCCTGTCTTACAAGGGCCATTGGGATATTCCGGTGCGATTGCCAAATGACAAGACGCTGCATCTTCTTGTATCGCACACTGTACCTCCGGTGTTTGACGGCGCAGAGGATCAAAACGGGCGGCGCAACCGCGATGAAATACGGTTTTGGTCACTGTATCTTGACGGTGTTTTGATCGACGGGATGCAGTTTGAGAAAGACGCCAGTTTTATCATTCTTGGTGATCTGAACGCTGATCCTCTGGACGGAGAGGGATCAAAGCAGGCCATTGGTGACCTGCTGGAACATCCAAGGGTACGGGATGTGAAACCGGCGAGCAAAGGCGCAACTGCTGCCTCGGTGGCTCAAGGCGGCGGTAATAAAACACAGCTTGGCGATCCGTCGTTTGACACAGTTGACTGGAACGAAAGCCGGACACCGGGCAATATGCGGGTGGATTATGTTTTGCCATCGGTTGATCTGGTCGTCACGGGCGCAGGGGTGTTTTGGCCCGCGCCCGGCGAGGTTGGATATGAATTTGTGGGATCAAACGGCGATCTGGGCAGTCACCATCGGCTGGTCTGGATTGACATCGAGTGAAAGTGCTAAGTTGATTGCCGCCGACAGCGGCGTTGGCTTGAAATCCGGCAGCAATCTTTTCAGTTTGGTATTATCCAGATGATGCGTTTTGCGCCAGAGATAGCTCATCTCAACCAATCGCGCGCCCATCGCCCAAAACGGAGAGATCAGACGGATCGGCCACCACGCCATTTGCTGTACTTTGATTGGCTGGCCAACCGCCGCGGACACGGCATCGCCAAGTTGTTGCCCGGTTAATGTGTAACCGGAAAAAGGTACGTCCTCGAATTTTCCCAATGATTCACGTGCCTCAGCCAAGCACACAAAAGCCGCCAGCAGGTCAGGAAGATAGGCAAAAGCGTGCGGCAGGTTCAGCGGGCCGGGATAGGTAAACACGCCCTTGGCCAGTTTCTTGGTCATGATCAGGTCAAACCAGTTGCCGGATGCCTCGGTATCCAGAAAATCACCGGCGCGGATGATGATGGTTTGCACACCGGCGTTGCGATAGGCGGCCTCCATTTCCATCCGGATCCGGCCCAGTTTGTTTGTTGCTGCGTGGGCTGTGTTTTCGGTGAAGTTTTGCGGCGCATCTTTGCCAAAAACATAGACATTGCCGGGGATCATCACAGTGGCGCCGCTTATCTTGGCCGCGGCGATAACCTGTTCTGTCAGTTTTGGTACTTGCCTGGCCCATTGGGTATATACGGGATTCCAACCGTTCAGAATTACGTCAACACCTTTCGCTTTGACCAATAGGTCATCTGTTGCGCGGTCAAATGTGCGAACGGTCCATCCTGCGCGTTTGAATGCGGAGACGCCGTTGCGGCCGAAACGGCCGGTAGAGCCGAGAATTAAGATAGTCTTTGCCATGATTTCAGTCCTTCTGTTGATGTCTACAGATCAAATTAGACTTTCTTTTTTGAATGAAAATTGAGAGAATGCGCATTGTAGCCATGCAAAAGTGAATGGAATTATTGTGCGGGATTTTGATTGGACTTTGATCCAAAGCTTCTTGGCGGTGACTGAAAACGGTTCATTCTCTGCGGCGGGAAGAGCTTTGAACATCAGCCAGCCAACAATTGGCCGCCAGATTGCACAACTGGAACAGCAACTGGGCACACCGATGTTTCGCCGGGACAACCGTGGTCACAGGCTGACAGAAGCCGGAACCGCGCTGGTGGAGCACGCGCAGGACATGAAGGCGGCGGCGGCGCGGATGTCTTTGCTGGCTGCGGGGCAATCCGAAGTTTTATCCGGCGTGGTGCGGATCACAGCCAGTGTTGTGGTGTCACACTACCTGCTGCCGCCGATATTGGCACATATTCGCAGGCAGGAACCGGAGATCGAGCTGGAATTGAACCCGTCCGATACCACTGAAAACCTGTTGTTTCGTGAGGCCGACATTGCCGTGCGCATGTACCGGCCAACCCAACAGGATGTGATAACCCGCAAGGTGGGCACGCAGAAATTTGGTCTGTTTTGCGCCAAATCCTATATTGCGCGGCGCGGTCGACCACAAAGTATAAGCGATTTCGCAGATCACGATATGGTTGGGTTTGACCGCTCTGACGCGATCATTTTGGGGATGTTGGAAAACGGCGTGAAAGTTGACCGGTCCTTTTTCAAGGTTCGGTGCGACAATCAAACTGTATATTTTGAGGCCGTGCTTGCGGGGTGTGGTATTGGTGTCTTTCCGATCAACATCGCCGGTCAATACCCCGATCTGGAGCGGGTGCTGCCCACGGTGCGCGTGCCCGATCTGCCGATTTGGCTGACCGCGCCCGAGGCATTGCGCACGTCGTCGCGTATTCGGAGGGTTTATGATTTGCTGGCGAGCGGTCTTAAGTCCCGAACTCTGATGGCTGGCGCTTTGTGACGTTGGGCTTGGCCAAAACTCTCCGGTCTGGATAAAATGATGGCGAGTGGAACAGGTGGTGGTTTGGAAATGCGGCCGCGGAATTAGGGTGTGGAGCCAAGTAGGAACGTCGGTTTAAATCAGGTCAAATTGACGATTAACTGCTTGATATATATGATTAACACGGGTCCAGTTTTCTGGCCGACTGGCCGACTGGCCGACTGGCCGACTGGCCGACTGGCCGACTGGCCGACTGGTGCATTAGCGCACTGGTCAACTGGCCGGCCCACCGGTGCACTAGTTGTGAGCTTTCAACAGGTTGTCCATTCGATCCTTTTCGAGTTGGTTGGAGTTACCAGGCACCAACCTTGTTCGGAGGGATCGAATGAACCTACATCAGAATGCCAGATTAACGCCTTTGGGTCGAGCACGACTTATTGGATTCATAGAAAGTGGCATGTCCTTTGTGCAGGCTGCTCTGGCCTGTGGCATCAGCGCGAAGACTGCCGCGAAGTGGTATCGACGGTTTAGATGTGAAGGCCCTGCAGGTCTGCAGGATCGTTCTTCCCGACCTGCTACGTTGCATCAGCCGACGCCACAAGCAATTTGTGATCGCATCATCACCCTGCGCAGAGAGCGCCTGACAGGCTCCCATATCGCACAGAAGGTTGGCGTATCACCGGCCACGGTCAGCCGCGTTCTGCGCCGTGCAGGGTGTTCGTGTCTGCGCGACCTGGAGCCCCCCGAACCAGTGCGCCGCTATGAGCGCAAAAGGCCGGGCGAGATGATACATCTCGACATCAAGCGTCTTGGCAGGTTCACCCGCACAGGCCACCGCATCACGCGCAATCGCACGGGGCAAAGCAACACGCGCGGTGTGGGATGGGAGTATGTGCATGTCTGCATTGACGACAACTCGCGCCTGTCCTTCATCCAGATCCACCCCAATGAGAAGGCCGAGAGCGCCATCACACATTTTAAAGCCGCTGTGGCGTGGTACGCATCCATGGGCGTGAAGGTGGAGCGCGTGATGACAGACAACGGAAGCTGCTACAAATCCAAGGCATTCAAAGCTGCCTGTGTCAGACTTGGCATCCGCCACATCCGCACCAAACCCTATACGCCAAAAACCAACGGCAAGGCGGAAAGATTCATCCAGACAGCTCGCAGAGAATGGGCCTACGCCCGCGCCTACGAAACCTCAGACCAACGCGCAGCCGATCTGCCTGTCTGGACGCATCTATACAATTGGCACAGACCACATTCTGCAATAAAAGCAAAACCTCCAATCAGCCGGTTAGGGCTGGATAGGAACAACCTATTGAGGTACCACAGCTAGTCCGCTAGTCCGCTAGTCCACTGGTCCATTGATGCATTGATGCATTGGTACCCCGGAAAATTAACCA
>CAYZQS010000085.1:0-11325 GCA_964480735.1 uncultured Rhodobacterales bacterium | reverse complement strand
TCCGGCCCGTGATAAAACGCCTTTGCGGTGGCCATGTCCTTAAACCGGATAATCACATTGCGGGCGCGTCCCGTACCTTCCATTTGCGCACACGCACCACCACGGGCCAGAAACTCACCGCCGTATTTGGCCACGGCGGGCCCGGCAAGGGCAGCGTATTTTGCGTATTCATCCGCATCTTTCACATCAATATGCACCATCGCGTAAACTGCCATTGCCTAACCTCCGATAAATTTCTCAACAGCGGCAATCGCCGCTTTTGCGTTGTCCGCACTTGGCCCGCCGCCCTGCGCCATATCAGGACGGCCTCCGCCGCCCTTGCCACCCAGAGCCTCCGCCGCCGCTTTCACCATGTCCACCGCAGAAAGGCGGGCCGTCAGATCCTCGGTTACACCGGCCGCGATGGCCGCTTTGCCACCGGTGTCAGCAATCAGCAGCACAGCACCAGAACCAAGCCGCGCCTTATGCTCATCAATCATGCCGCGCAGGTCTTTGCCGGACACGCCGCGCAGCGTCTGGCCAACAAACGCCACACCGTTGATATCTTTGCTGTTATTTTCACCGGTGTCACCGCTCATGGCCAGTTGTTTGCGCAGTTCTGTTACTTCGCCCTGCAGTGATTTGCGTTCGTCTAACAGGCCCAAAACCCGGCCCGCCAGGCCCTCTGGCGTCACTTTCAAAACCTCGGCGGCTTCCCCCAGGGCCGCCCGGTCCGCGTCAATGGCCGCCAGTGCGCCAAAGCCAGTCAGCGCTTCGATCCGGCGCACACCGCTGGCGGTGGCGCTTTCTGACACCAGCCGGAAAACGCCGATGTCACCGGTGCGCCCAACGTGGGTACCACCGCAAAGTTCGATAGAATAGGTATCGCCCGTACCGCCGCGGCCTGATCCGGCTTGCCGGCCCATAGACACCACGCGCACCTCGTCGCCGTATTTTTCACCAAACAGCGCCTGCGCACCCAAAGCGCGGGCGTCATCCGGCGTCATCGTCCGGGTATTGACCTGCGAATTCTGCCGAATGTAGGCGTTCACATCCGCCTCTACCGCCGAAAGTTCCCCGGCACTCATGCCCTTGGGATGGGAAAAATCAAACCGCAGCCGCTTCGCGTCGTTCAGCGATCCGCGTTGGGCCACATGCGGCCCAAGGGTTTCGCGCAGTGCCTCGTGCAACAGGTGAGTGGCGGAATGATTGGCCCGGATCGCAGTCCTTTGCGCGTGATCGACCTTCAGTTCCGCCGCCATTCCCGCAGCAACGCTGCCGCTGACAACCTTTCCCATATGAACAAAAATGCCGGCTTTCTTCTTAACGTCGGATATTTTCACTTCGCCGCCGTCAACCAACAGAACACCGCAGTCGCCAACCTGTCCGCCGCTTTCGCCGTAAAACGGCGTTTGGTTTACCGCGATTGCAACCAATGCACCCTTTGAGGCGTCTTTGACCTTCACGCCGTCTTTGACAACCGCCAGGATCTGGCCTTCCGCCACCTCGGTGTCATAGCCCAAAAATTCCGTCACGCCGAATTCTTCGGCCACATCAAACCAGACACTTTCATCCACTGCCTGACCGGAGCCCGCCCAGGCCGCCCGCGCCTTGGCCTTTTGCGCGGCCATCGCCGCATCAAAACCCGCAACATCCACCTCCCGGTCTTTTTCGCGCAGCGCGTCCTGGGTCAGATCAAGCGGAAATCCATAAGTGTCATACAGCTTAAATGCGGTAGCGCCCGGCAGGCGTGCGCCATTGGGCAGGTCTTCAAGGGCTGTGTCCAGCAGGCCCAAACCACGGTCCAGCGTGGTTTTGAACCGGGTTTCCTCGCTGAACAGGGTTTCCTCGATCATGGTTTGCGCCCGCCCCAATTCGCCAAACGCCTGCCCCATCTGGGCCACCAGTTCCGGCACCAGACGGTGCGTCACCGGGTCCTTGGCCCCCAAAAGATGGGCGTGGCGCATGGCGCGGCGCATGATCCGGCGCAGCACGTACCCGCGCCCCTCGTTTGACGGCAACACACCCTCGGCCACCAAAAATGAGGTGGACCGCAGATGGTCGGCAATCACCCGGTGGTGCACGTTGTCATCGCCGTAAGGCTCTGAACCCGTGGCATGGGCCGAGGCCTCGATCAGGCTGCGTGTTACATCGGTTTCAAAGATGTCGTGACTGCCCTGCAGCAGTGATCCGATGCGTTCCAGCCCCATGCCGGTGTCAATGGACTGCATCGCAAGTTCGGTCATTGAACCGTCTTCAAACTGTTCATTCTGCATGAACACCAGATTCCAGATTTCAATAAACCGGTCGCCGTCCTCGTCTTTGCTGCCCGGAGGGCCGCCCCAGATATGATCGCCGTGGTCATAGAAAATCTCGGTACTTGGACCACAGGGCCCCGTGGGCCCCATGCGCCAGAAATTGTCGTCGGTTTTTATGCGGATGATCCGGTTTTCCGGCACGCCGACCTTTTTCCAGATATCAAAGGCTTCGTCGTCGGTATGATAAACCGTGGTCAACATGCGGCTGGCGTCAACCTCAAATTCTTTGGTCAGCAGGGTCCAGGCGTAATCTATGGCTTCTGCTTTGAAATAATCGCCAAAGGAAAAATTGCCGAGCATTTCAAAAAACGTGTGGTGCCGGGCGGTGTAGCCAACATTGTCCAGATCGTTGTGTTTGCCGCCCGCCCGCACGCATTTCTGGCTGGTTGTGGCGCGGGTATAGTCGCGGGTTTCCAGCCCGGTAAACAGGTTTTTAAACTGCACCATGCCGGAATTCACAAACATCAGCGTGGGGTCGTTGCGCGGCACCAGCGGTGAACTGTCAACGACCTGATGATCGTTGGCGTCAAAATAGTCCAGAAATGAACTTCTGATGTCGTTGATACTGGTCATCGGCCACGCCTGAAAAATTCTGTTCAGGCGGTTTTCTAGCGCTCACCGGTTGCGCTGTCCACAGAGGATAAGGGCGGAAGTTTTCGCAGGCGATCACCTGTTGTGATGGTCCCGTCCTGCACCACCTCGCACAAAACGCCGCGCAGGCGGTGGGGGATGTTTTCGGGCAGAACAATCCAGTCTTTCGCGTCTTTGCCGTATCTTGTTTTCCACTTTACGCAGGCATCGTTAAACTTTGTTGACACCCGCAAAACAACCGACCCTGCGCCAAGCAGGCTGCCGCTTGGCAAATTGGCCTCTGAAAAATCCATATCGGCGATGAACGTATCCCCGGGGTGCAGCGTGTTTTCGTGGTCCCGCCAAACCAGATCAAGCACCCGACGCCCCAGGATACACACCTGAATGCGCGGATCGGGTGTGCCGTCTTTAAGGCGCAACCAGGCCAGATCTGCCCAGCGTTCGCCGGGGATGCCGCCGGCCCGGCTCATTGTAATTTCGTTCACAAATTTACGCTGGCCAAACTCCGGGCGCAGGCACAGCATTTCAATGGCGGCATTGTCTTTGGGTGCCGCCAGAATATGGGGCACGGCGGCCTGCAGCTGTTCCATACTCAAAAAACCAGAATTGCCTGACATGTCACACCAGTATCGTTGCCCAGTCCAGACCTAACCCCGCCAAACAAAAAGGGCCAGCAAATCGCCGGCCCTTTTTGGAATTTCTGGCGCTTTAAGCCTCCAAAACTTCGCCGTCATCCTTTGAAACTTCCGGCATTTCAAAATCAAGCCCGTGTGCGGCCCTGATCTTATCCTCAATCTCGTAAGCGGTTTTTGGATTTTCCAATAGGTAGGTTTTGGCATTTTCCCGCCCCTGCCCGATACGTTCGTCACCGTAAGAATACCACGAACCGGATTTTTCAACGATCCCCGCTTTCACGCCCAGATCAATCAGTTCACCGCGTTTGGAAATGCCCTCGCCGTACATGATGTCAAATTCCACCTGCTTGAACGGCGGCGCCACCTTGTTTTTCACCACCTTCACGCGGGTGGCGTTGCCCACAACCTCGTCCCGGTCCTTGATCGCGCCGATGCGGCGGATATCAAGGCGGACGGACGAATAGAACTTCAGGGCGTTGCCACCGGATGTGGTTTCGGGCGAGCCAAACATCACACCGATTTTCATGCGGATCTGGTTGATAAACAGCACCATACAGTTGGATTTGGCGATAGAGCCTGTCAGTTTTCGCATGGCCTGACTCATCAGGCGGGCCTGCGCGCCCATCTGGTAATCACCCATGTCACCTTCAAGTTCCGCTTTGGGTGTCAGCGCCGCAACGGAATCAACCACCACCATTGAAACCGCACCGGAACGCACCAGCGTGTCGGTGATTTCCAGCGCCTGCTCGCCTGTGTCAGGCTGGGAAATCAAAAGCTCGTCCAGATCAACGCCCAGTTTTTTGGCATACACCGGATCCAGCGCGTGTTCCGCATCGACAAAGGCGCAGATGCCGCCGGTTTTTTGTGCTTCGGCCACTGTGTGCAGCGCCAGCGTGGTTTTGCCGGAACTTTCCGGCCCGTAAACCTCGATAATCCGCCCCTTGGGCAAGCCACCGATACCAAGCGCAATATCCAGCCCGATAGAGCCTGTTGACGTTGCCTCGATTTCCATGACAGCGCCTTCTTTGCCCAGCTTCATGATCGAACCTTTGCCAAAGTTCCGTTCAATCTGGGACAGCGCTGACTCCAGCGCCTTTTGCTTATCCATGCTGCGTCTTTCGTCTAAATCAAGTAGGGTGGATGCCATTGTTCTGACCTCTTATTTCATATCGCGTTTATCGCGGCAATCACTGCTGATGTTCGCCTCTTGTTCTACCGCTTATGAGACCAAAACGAGAACATATCAACATAAATTTTCGATAAATTCACTTTTTATTAGCAAGGTTAAGGAGTAGTTTACGCCAAAATATTTTTTTACGATTGGCGGGCGGGTACATTGTAACATGATGATTTTATGGAAACAAAAACTAACGGTGTTTGCAGTTCCAAAGACCGGAACAACCGCCATTCATCAGGCCATCGCACCCTATTCCGACATTCAATACCTGAACCCGCCGCAGGCCAAGCACATGAACGTGCGGAAATACAATCGTTTCATGCGTAAATACCTGCACAGCATCGGCGATGATATTTTCGAAACCGTGGCGGTCATCCGCGAACCCATCAGCTGGTTGGGCAGTTGGTACCGCTACCGGCAACGCCCTGATCTTGACAGGTCCAAAAAAAGTACAAAAAACATCAGTTTTGATGATTTTGTTCTGGGTTATCTGCAGATTGACAATCGCCCGGATTATGCGGCGATTGGCGGTCAGGCGGCATTTTTGTGCCCCGAGGACGGCGAACTGGGTGTTGATTATCTGTTTGCCTACGAAAGAATTTCAGAATTGATCCGGTTTTTGGAGGACCGCATTGGCAGCAAACTTGATGTTCCCGCCGTCAATGTCTCGCCACCGCGTCAGCTGCATCTTAGCGCGGACATAGATTTGCGTCTAAGGCAGGCGCTTGCCGCTGATTTTGCCCTGCATGCCTCTGTCAGTTCCAGGGCCGGAAATTAGTGTATCTGTTCATTAACTGTGCTGGTTAACTCGTTCAAAGAAAAGGGTTTTGGCAAGAAGACAGAGTTTGGTATTTTCTCGCGGTGGTCGGCAAATACATCCTCTGCGTAACCGGAAACAAACACAACTTTGACGCCCGGGCGTTGTTTCAGCGCCTTGCGCACCCATGTGGGACCGTCCATTCCCGGCATTATGACGTCGGTTACAAACACGTCCACCCGCAGCCCCTGATCCTGCAACTGATCCAGCGCGTCCTCGGCGTTTTCGGCTTCCAGCACCGTATAACCGCGCATGCGCAGGGCCCGTGCGGCAAAGGTGCGCACCGGTGTTTCGTCTTCCACCAGCATGATAACGCCGTCACCTTGACCCAGCGCGGGTGCCGCCTTGTGAGTTGGCTTTGTTGGGTTTTCCGTCGCCTGTTTGGTGGCTGCGGGAAACAACAGCGTAAACACCGCCCCCGCACCCGGCGTGCTGTCGGCAAATATAAATCCGCCCGTCTGTTTGACAATCCCATAGGCGGTGGACAGTCCAAGACCGGTGCCCTCGCCAACCTGCTTGGTGGTAAAAAACGGCTCAAATATTTTCACCAGCTTGTCCGGCGGAATACCGCAGCCGTTGTCTGAAATTTTTATCGAAACATAATCGCCTTTTGGCAACGTCACCCGGTCACGTTTTTGATCGCTGCTTAAGCGGTGGTTTTCCGTGACAATTCGAACCGTCCCTGTGCCTGCCATTGCGTCCCGGGCATTGACCACCAGATTGATGATCACCTGTTCCAATTGCCGTTTGTCAGCCCTAATTCCTGACAGTTCATCGGCATTTTCGACCGCCAGCTTCATATGCTCGCCCAGCAGGCGGTTCAACAGGTGCGACAGATCTGACATTGTGTCGTGCAGGTTCAGATATTCCGGTTGCAACGTCTGCTTGCGCGAGAACGCCAGCAATTGCCCGACCAAAGACGCCGCACGGTTGGCGTTCTGGCTGATCTGGATCAGATCGCCATAGTCAGGATCGCTTTGATCGTGGCGCATCAACAGCAGATCACAATACCCAGAAATCGCGGTCAGCAGGTTGTTAAAATCATGCGCAACCCCACCCGCCAACTGGCCAATCGCCTGCATTTTCTGGCTTTGCACAAACTGTGCCTCAAGCGTTTTCAATTCGGTTGCATCATTCAGAACAGCCACAAGGAAATATTGCCCATCCTGATATATCCGGTTCAATGTGATTTGCAGATATACATCGTTTTCAGGTTTGGAGGCTTTGACGAATTCGGGTTTCTTTAATCCTTTGCCCGCGGCCGCTTCGGCCAGCCAATTGGTAATTGATCGGCCCATGCCCTCGATCAGGTCAGCAAGTAAAACCTGCCCGTCAAGCGAATTTCCCAGCAATTCGCGGGCCAGCCTGTTTGATTTTACAACCTGCCCGCTTGTGGACAGTTTGATCAGGGCAACGTCCAGTTCTTGCAGATAATCCAGCCCGTCCTGGGAACGGACCGCCGTTGATCGCTTGGTTTTTGAAATTGTGCCAACCAGAATCGCCAAGGCAAACAACACCGCAGCAGAGGCAACAAACCCGGCATTCAGCGCCTGATTTGGCACCAGCAGTGCCAAAACGAACATGCCCAGACCCAGCCACACAAAGACCCAGACAAACCGCACCAGCGAAATCGTGGTTTCGCGCAAAGATTCGTTCAGACGTAATATTGTTTTCACAACGGATGACCCGGCATATGCGTTTAGATGTCATCGCCCCAATAAGGTTAAAGACAGATTAACCATCACTTTTGATTGTGTAAATATAAATCCTACACGTTTAACGAGTTAATAGATTCGCCATATACATGCCATCGCCACCATCAAGCGGTGATAACTGTCTGGAATTCTGCAGCCGCCAGTCCGGATGCCTGCGCAAGAACTCCGTAATTTGGCCGCCGTTCTCCTGATCAAAAATCGAACATGTAACATAGGCCAGGCAACCGCCTGCCGCCACAAACCGGGCCGCGTGATCAAGAATTTTTGCCTGATCGGCACAATATTCCAGCAGTTTAGCTTTGGTAAGGTTCCATTTGGCGGCCGGATTGCGCCGCCAAGTGCCACTGCCCGAACAGGGCGCGTCCACCAGTACCAGATCAAACGAGGCCATCTGCCCCGCTGTCAGGCCTTCAGCTGTGTCAATGCGCACGCCGGCCCGGTTTGCACGCTTAACAAGATCACGCATCCGCGCCGGATTGCTGTCATGCGCCAGTATTTCCACAGCCCCGCGGTCGGCCATCGCCAGCGATTTTCCCCCGCCACCGGCGCAGTAATCGAGAATTTTCTGGCCGTCTTTTATCGGCAAATCTTCAACAACAGCCTGTGATGCGGCGTCTTGAATTTCCACGATACCGCTTTGATAAGCCGCACATTGCGCGACCCGTCGGGGATGTTCGGTCACTTCCAACGCTGTTGGGGACAAACCGTTGGCAATTGCGGTAATCCCCTGTTCTGCCAGCATTTTTATCACGCCTTGCCGGTCAGATTTGCGCCTGTTCACGCGCAAAAACAGCGGTGCGCGGGATTGGTTCAGACGCATCACGTCCTCAAATCCATCACCCAAATTGGCCCGAAGACAGGGTTCCGCCCAGTCAGGGCAATCAAGCTGCACCGCATTTGGCAGGCTTTCCAGGTCCACGACCAGCGATAATTCGGTGTCCTGCAGGGCAGAGGGCGCATAATTTTCGCCGGTGAAAATCGTAAAGGGGTCCACACCCTGCCCGCGCAGATACCCCAAAACCATACCGCGCCCGGTTTTGCCACCGCCCATTGCCGCGGTCGAGCGCAGGCATCGCAGACAGGAAAAGACAATGTCGCGAATTGCAGCCCGGTCACCAGAGCCCGCATATCGGTTGCGCCTGCCCCAATTGCTAAGGGTTTTTTCCACGGCTTCACCGGCAAGCAGTTGACCCAGAATTTCAATCGCTGCCGCGTGTCGGGCCGGTGGGGTCATGTTGCCCGGGTTGATAAAGGTGTCAAAACAGGCTCTCCAACACTCAAATCACGCCTGAAAGCCGCAACCCCAATGCCAGCCACATGATGCCCAGCATCAAAAGGCTGACTGAAAATGCCGTGAACCTGTGGCGCACGTGGTTGGCGCCGACGTGAATAAGGTGATGCACCACGCGAAATACCACAAACCCCACAGCGGCAATCGCCATAATCATTGTGGTGGCTTCAAGCGCTGCGGCCAGACAGACAGCAGTATAAAACAGCACCGGAAATTCAAACTGATTGCTCAGATTATTTGAAATTTGCCGGGTTTTTTCAGGATATGCGGTGGTGCTCAGCGCCACATCGGCCAGCTTAAGCTCTGTCTTTTGCAGGGCGGCGATGCGGGAACCGGCCATGCGGAATGTCACCATAAACGTCAACAAAACCTGAACAAACACAGAAATCAGGGTGATCTTTAGGTCTAGTGGCATTGTTTTCTCTTTTATTTTTAATCTGTTAGCGAGGAATAAACGTAACCGTCGCCGGATTTGGCAACCCGCCCGATTGCCGGTTGCTGGATATGGCCGCCGGAAAACGGGATGTTGTCGGTGGCCAGCATGTCCAGCATATTTTTGCGTGCCTCTGCCGCCTGACCCCCGTCCATGTCAAAAACCACGCCAATGTTAGGATTGGCAAGTTGCAGGGTTTGCGCGTGCACGATGTCGCCTGCCATGATGAACTGATCCGCACCAGAGCTGACCCGAAGACCGGAGTGGCCAACCGTGTGGCCGGGCAGCGGTAACACGTTTATGCCCTGCCCCAAATCAGCCGCACCGGTGAACGGGGCGATACGGTCCGCAAAAGCGTCCAGCACCGTCTGGGCCAGCTGCTGATAATTTTGCGCTTCTTCGCTGGCCCCGCTGAAATTGGAAGGGTCAGACCAAAGCGCGCGCTCGTCTTCGTTCAGCTGCAGTTGCGCATTGGCAAAAACCGCCTTGCCGTCTGGCGTGATGGCTCCGGCGATGTGATCCGGGTGCATATGCGTGACAAACAGCCGGGTGATGTCATCGTTGTCAACGCCCGCCTCGGCCAGCGCGTCAGGTAAAAAACCGGCGCTGGGCCCTGCCAGATCGCGCAGGCCCGCGTCCACCAGCGTCAGGTGATCTTTGGTGCGGATCAAAAAAGCGTTAAAGTTGGTTTTGATGGTGTCGTGACCGGCCGCGGCGATCAACGTGGCAATTTCATCAGGCTTGGTCTCCGGAAACTGCTCGTTTGAAAACTCTCCGGTGCCGTCGGTTAATGCGATGACTTCAATATCGCCAACCTGATGCTTTATAATTCTGGACATATTCCCCCCTAACCGGCGCGGTAGTTCGGACTTTCGCGGGTGATCTGCACATCATGCACATGACTTTCCGCCAGTCCCGAGCCGCTGATCCTGACAAATTTGCACGCCGAGCGCATATCTTCAACCGTTGCACTGCCGGTATAGCCCATCGCCGCCCTAAGTCCGCCCACCAGCTGGTGCAAAACCGCGCCAGCAGCACCTTTGTAAGACACCTGCCCTTCGATGCCCTCAGGCACCAGCTTGTCACCGGACACCTCTTTTTGAAAATACCGGTCCGCGGACCCCCGCGCCATTGCGCCAACCGACCCCATGCCGCGAAAGGCTTTGAACGACCGGCCCTGATACAGGATGATCTCTCCCGGGGCTTCATCCGTACCTGCCATCATCGAGCCGATCATGGCGCAATGGGCCCCTGCCGCAATCGCTTTGGCAAAATCGCCGGAGTATTTGATGCCGCCATCGGCAATCACCGGCGTGCCTGATTTTTTGGCTGCGCGCGCGCAATCCATTACCGCAGTCAACTGCGGCACACCCACACCGGCCACGATTCGCGTGGTGCATATGGACCCCGGCCCGATGCCCACCTTGACCGCATCCGCACCCGCCCCGATCAGGGCCTTCGTGCCCTCTGCCGTCGCAACATTTCCAGCCACCACCTGCACGGCGTTTGACAGTTTCTTTATCCGCTCTACCGCGCCTGCCACGCTGGCGGAATGGCCGTGGGCTGTATCAATCACAATCAGGTCCACGCCCGCATCAATCAGCGCTTCAGAGCGTTCAAAACCGGTGTCCCCCACGGTCGTGGCCGCCGCCACCCGCAGCTGCCCCAGATCATCCTTGGTGGCCTGCGGGTTCAAAACCGCCTGCTCCAGATCTTTCAGGGTCAACAATCCGGTCAGCTTGCCCGCGTCATCAACCACCAGCAGCTTTTCGATCCGCCGCGCTTCCATCAGGCTTTTGGCCTCGGCCAAATCAGCGGGCGCGCGCAGCATTGCCAGATTGTCAGAGGTCATCATGACCGACACCGGGGTTTCGTCATTTGAGGCAAAGCGCATGTCGCGGTTGGTGACGATGCCCAGTACAACGCCGCCTTCTGTCACCACCGGAAACCCGGTGATGCGATAGCGTTCCTGCAGGGCTTTGGCATCGGCCAGCGTCTGATCGGGTCGCAGGGTGATCGGCGCGTAAACAACGCCGCTTTCAAAGCGCTTCACGCGACGCACCTGCGCGGCCTGTTCCGCCACATCCAGATTGCGGTGCAAAACCCCCATGCCACCGGCCTGCGCCATCGCAATGGCCATACGCGATTCTGTAACTGTGTCCATCGCAGAACTCAGCAGCGGTATGTTCAGGCTGATGGATTTGGTGACAATCGTCGACGTATCGGCATCGGCGGGCAGAACGTGCGAGGCTCCGGGCACCAACAGGACGTCATCAAAGGTAAGGGCCTCACGAATTTCCATGACATGTCTCCGGACATTGGATCGCTGTTGGCACGTTCCTATCTCACGTGAGTGGAAAAATGAAAAG
>CAYZQS010000084.1:0-11433 GCA_964480735.1 uncultured Rhodobacterales bacterium | reverse complement strand
ATGCAAAATCCGCAGATCAGACATGCAAAAACAGCGATTGTCCGACTCAATTTTCGCGCCTATTTGCGACTCACACACCGACGATCCGTCGGCCAAACTCAATCATAAGGAAGAGCAAAATGGCAACTTTTGAAACCATCCGCCCGGCGCCTTTCGGGGCCGTCACATTTTTTCGCATTGTCAATTTTCTGGACAATCTGCGCATGTCGGTGACCGAATGGAACACCAAGCGGCTGACCCGCAACAGCCTGAACAAGCTGACGGTTCGCGAGCTTGAAGACATCGGCCTGACCCTTGGCGATATCAACGAATTCACCGCACCCGGATTCCGCCGTTTCTGAACTGAAAGAAAACACGAAAAGGCTGCGGTTGTGAACCAACCGCAGCCTTTTTGCGTTCACAGGCGTCCTTCAGTTTACAAAAATATTGTCCACAATTGGAACCACCACATCACGCATGCGCAGCGTCACCTGGTCAAGTTCCATCAACCGCACGCCGATTTCACCAACAACGCTTCCGTCATCCACAACGCTTAGTTTCTGGTGGTAAACGTTTTCACCCAGATTGATCAGCAAGAATACCTTAAACGCCAAAAACCCGCCTGCCAGCATGAAAAGAAACTTCCACGGCACCCAGGCACCGCGCCGCACTTTGGTCAGCCCGTCGCTGCCAATCGTCGGGCGCGGCTTGAACCAGCCACCACCTTTGCGGTTTTTCTTTTCTATCCGCTTCAGTCGTTTGCGGAATTCTTTTAGGTTTTCGTCAGTCAAAGCGCTGCTCTCTGGATGATACAATCCCTCGGCATTTGTGTGATCTGCAAAGATGGCCCTTTTTTGACCCGTAAAAGGCCGCTTGGTGAAAAATATTGGCAATTTTAGACGTTAGAGCGCCGAAGCGTCAGGGTGCTCCACTTGCCAATGTCAATGCGCTGCGTCAGATCAAAGCCTGTATTGGCATATATCTGCAGCACTTCCTTTGCCTGATGCATCAATATGCCGGACAGAATAATCCAGCCGCCGGTTTTTACATTCTTGGTCATATCCGGCGCCAATTGGATCAACGGGGCCTTCAGTATATTGGCAAAAACCAGATCAAACGGAGCGGACGCGCGCATTTCATCATGTTTAAATCCGCTGCACTCAACACAGCGCACCCGTCCGCCAAGGCCGTTTATATCCACATTCGCCCGGGCTGTTTGCACCGCGACCGGATCAATATCGCCCGCCAATACCGGCCTGTCCGGCCAAAGCTTGGCGGCGGCCATCGCCAGAACCGCAGTGCCACAGCCAACGTCAGCAACCGATTTGCAGGCAAAACCGTCACTTGCCAATTGGTCCAGCGCCCGCAGGCACCCCAATGTTGTGCCGTGGTGGCCGGTGCCAAAGGCCATCGCCGCGTCAATCACCAGCGGAACCATACCGCCCGGCACAGTTCCCGCGTCGTGGCTGCCGTGTAAAAAGAACCGCCCGGCAATCACCGGGGCCAGTTCGCGGCGCACATGGGCCACCCAATCAGTTTCCGGCAATTTTGAAACCACAAACGCCCGTGCGTCAAAGGCCGCGGCCAGCACCGCCAGCGCCGCTTCGTCAGGTGGGCCTTGAAAATACCCGCCAACCTCGCGCAGACCGGTGCCGTCTTCCACTTCAAAAACCCCAACGCCATAGGGTGCCGGGTTAAGGTTCTCCATCGCCGTTCCCAGTGCCTTTGCCTGTGATAGACCGGCCAGTGTGGTAAATGCGGTGAAGGTCGGCATAAAGGGTCCGTTGCGGCTGGTTTTCACCAAGGCCGATAGGTCACCGGGAAATCACCGTCAAGCCTCTGTCCCAACCGGACAGGCCACACCGGTTCCGCCGATGCCACAATACCCGCCGGGATTTTTCGCCAGATACTGCTGGTGGTATTCCTCGGCAAAATAATACTCTGGCTGTGGCAGGATTTCTGTGGTGATGCCGCCATGACCCGCCGCGTGCAGCCTTTCGCCGTAAACAGCGCCAGAGGCTTTGGCCAGATCAAACTGCGCCTGTGTTGTGGTATAAACCCCGGACCGGTATTGCGTGCCCCGGTCATTGCCTTGCCGCATGCCCAGCGTTGGGTCGTGCCCTTGCCAAAAGACTTGTAACAGCCGTTCAAAACTTACAGAGTTGGGGTCGTAAACAACGCGAACCACTTCGTTGTGGCCGGTCTGCCCGGAACAAACTTCCTGATAGGTTGCGTTGGGCGTGGACCCGCCGGCATAGCCAACAGAGGTCACCCACACGCCGGGCAATTGCCAGAATATCCGCTCGGCCCCCCAAAAACAGCCCATCCCAAACAGCGCGTTTTCATATCCGTCTGGCACGTCACCCTGCAAAGGCCGCCCGTTGACAAAATGCGTATCCGCCGTTGGCAACGCTTGCGCGCGGCCCGGCAGGGCATCGGCGGCGTTTGGAATTTCTGTTGGCTTACGTGCGAACATTTCTAACATGGCTTGTGTCCCGGATTAACTGGATCACCCCAAGGATAAGGACAGCCCGCGATCAAAACAATAGCGTTGACACAGCCGTTACCCGCTTTCTGGATTGGTTTCTCCGCAGTATTAATTGCCGTGGCAAGTTTGTTGGTAGGTTGGCGGAGCCTGTCACGGCAAGCGGCGTTGGAACAATTTCGTTGGGCCAGCATCTGACCTGGGCAATCTGGATGCCGTGAAATAGCGGAGTTTTGCGTTTTTTCAGTCCATTCCTGTGTTATGATTGACCCAGAAGCAAGTTTGGTTCCGAATGCGGCGGATCGAAAATTGGCCTGCGTGACAGACTGCGGTCAATCCCACCGGTTTGATATTTTGCAGGACGTGGGTTCTGCGATTGGTTTCACAGAAAAATTGAGACTGGATGACCTTTCGGCCGGCACGCCGGATGTTTGCCAGTCCGGAAGTCTGCGCACCGGGAAGTACAGACGCCCGGAACGTCCGGACGCCCGGATAGTCCGGACGCCGGAAAGTCCGGACGACAGGATGCGAAGACGCCAGAAAGTCCGGACGACGGGACGCGAAGCCGCCAGTAAGCCCAAACGCCCGGACGTTCAAAATTCCAGACGTTTGGAATTCCGAAAGTCCGGAGTTCCGGAATTCTAGAATTCCGGACTTCTGGACTTCCGGAATTCTGGACCAGTCGACGTTTTCGTAAACCGATTATGTTGATAATTCCGCCGACTGTTTAGTGCGATTTCTTAATCAATGAAATCGCCGGGCCACGCTGCAGCGTTTGGGTATCTTGCCCCGCTAAGTTGCGGCTTTGTGACCGGCTGATTTGGCTAAACCGCATCCTCTGAACGGATGCGAAGCGCCAGACGGTGTACGAAAATCCACCCTGCCGTGCAGGCAACCGTACCAACCAAAACCCCGGCCAATGCCTGCCCGTATATAACGCCAGGTGCGGCGAATATCGCACTCATCCACAAGGCAACCGGAAAGATGATCACCCCGTCCCGCGCCCAGTTAAACAGCGTAGAGTAAAGTGGCCGGCCAAGATTGTTAAAGGCTGAATTGGCAACAAAAAGCGCCCCCGCAAAAACAAACCCTCCGGCGGCCAGTTGGGTGAAGGCCCGCACCACAACCGCGCCATCCTCGCCCAGCCCAAAAGCCGTTACCGCCGTCTCGCTGAAAAAAGCCAGAACCGCCCAGGCAACCATCGTATAACAAAAACAGAAAATCAGCGCGTCGATATAGGTGCGCTTAACCCGCGCCATTATTTTGGCACCATAATTTTGTCCGATAATTCCGCCAACCGCCCCTGACAGTGCAAAAATCCCGCCAAATGCCAGAATCGTCAGCCGCGTTACAACAGCCCAGCCAGCAACCGCGCCGTCGCCAAACCCGGCAATCACCGCCGTAAGAAGGTAATTGCCAAAAGGCGTTGACAGCTGGGTCAGAACCGCCGGAAAGGCGATGAACAGAAACGGGACGACCAGGCGCTGCAGATCGGCAAATGTAATCTTTCCGGCCAGATCATGCACCCGCATCACGAAAAACACCGAAAGGCCGGCGGAAAATACCCGCGCAAAGACCACGGCAATCGCCGCCCCGTCCAATCCCAATCCGGCCCAGATGATCAAAAATGGGTCGATAAACATTGAGATAATACCAGAGGACATCGTCACCCACATGGCGCGGTAGGCATCGCCCTCGGCCCGCAAAACCGCCGCCCCGACCATCCCCAGTGCCATCAACGGCAGCGACGGCACCGAAATCAGCAGATATCGCGCCGCATCCACCGCTGTTTGCCCTTTGGCACCTGCCAGCGCCAGAATATCGTGGCGAAACAGAAGAATAAGCACAGCCATGACAATCTGCACCGCCACAGACGCAGTCGCGGAAATTGTTGTCGCCCGCCGCGCCTCGTCCCGCCGCCCTTGTCCGATAAATTTTGATACCATCGCGGTGGCAGCGATCATCAGACCGATACCCGATGAAATCGTGAAAAACTGAACAGTCCACGCAAAACCAAGTGCTGCAACCAACCCCTCCTGACCCAACCTGGACACCCAGAACAGATTGGCGGCATCAACCAGAAACATGAACGTCAGCCCGAACGTGGCCGTCAATGTCATGCGGGCGACATGGCCCATAACGGATCCGGTCAAAAATCGGGCGGTCGGACCGGCCATGCGTTACGCAGCCGCCTGCATGCGGCGGGCGGCAAAAATAGTTTCTGCGCCCTTGTCAGGATGTCTTGGGATCAGCAGGGACAGCACCAAAGACGCAACCGCCAGACCGGCGGCAAACGCGAAAACGGCACCCGGGCTGACGATCCACAAATAGCCAAGCAAAGCCGGTAAAAACACCGCGGCAATGTGATTAATCGTAAAAGCCACAGCCGCGGTTGGGGCCATGTCTTCGGGATCGGCGATCTTTTGGAAATAGGTCTTGCGGGCAAAAGCCAGCGAGAAAAACAAATGGTCGATAACAAAAAGCGACGCTGCCAAAGTGGCGCCCCAGCCGAACAGATAAATCCCCCAGTAGAGGGAAAACACCACGCTCAGACCAAGATATTCAAACACCAGTGTATTGCGCTCGCCAAATACCGCCAGAGCCTTGCCCATAACGGGTGCAAACAATATATTTACTAAATAGTTGATCAGGAACAAAGCGGTCAGCGTGTGCACTTCAAATCCAAAGCGCTCGACCATCATAAAAGCGGCAAACACAAGAAATATCTGCCGCCGTGCACCCGCGGCAAACTGCATGGCGTAATAAAGCCAATAGCGTTTGCGCAGTACGATTTCTTTGCGTTGTGCGGTCGGGTTTTCAAATTTTGGATATGCCAGCCAGCAAAAAACCGCCAGCGCCACAGTCACCCCGCCACCCGCCAGATAGGCTACGGTATAGGTCAGGCCAAAATATTGCCAGCCCAGCACAATCAGCCCAAACGCCACCAACGACGCCGCAGAACCCATCGCCACAATCCAGCCCAGCGTTTGCGGGGCTTTCTCTTTGGATATCCACTGCAACTGCAGCGACTGGTTGACCGTTTCGTAATAATGAAAGCCGATAGAACTGATCATGGTGGTCACCAGCAGCCCCTCAAACGTGGGAAAGAAAGAGGTCACCGCCACAGCCGCGCCCAGTGCAACCAGTGATACCAGTCCCAAAATCTGCTCGCGCATGAACAGCAAAACGGCAATCACGCCCACTGCTAAAAAGCCCGGAATTTCGCGCACGCTTTGCAGCCAGCCGATCTTGACGCCGTCAAAATCTGCAACCTCGACCACAAAATTGTTCAACAGCGCGCTCCACACCGAAAACGCCAGCGGCATGGCCGCCGCCATGACAAACAGCAACGCAACCGGGCGGCGCCAGAACGGCAAGATGTGGGCGTCTTCCAGCCGGACGGTTTTATGGGAACGCATGTTGGCCATTGGGGCAGGTTATACCCATTGGCGGCAGATGCGAGGCGAAAATGCCAATAAATCAGCAATAGATTTCAGATCATTTCAGCGCATCATTGTTCGCGAAATACTCTCGCCGAAGGCATTTGTCCGGTTCGCATTCTCCAGCAAGATAACCTTTGAAGACATGATATATATCATATGCGCTTTGATTATTTCATGTCATGTGCCTATCCGGAAAACTATGGATTGAGAAAATGGAAAACAAAGATACCAACGCAACTCCTGCGCCCACAACAGCCCAGAATTTCCGACGCAATGCGGTTTATGGAGCCCTTGTGGCTGTCGCTCTGGCCGGTGGAATTGTTTTGGCCAATCACAGCACAGCCCAAAGCACCCACAGCCACGGGGCTGACGGCACCGGCCACGACGAGGTTAACATGCCGGGCCTGCGCGGCGTGGACGCTACAGATGAAGAAAGCGCTGAACTGGCGGTGATGTTCAGGAATTTTGAAGATATCAGCCGCACGGTCACCAATCTGGACAACGGCATTCGCACGGTTACCTATTCGGCAGACAAAGCGCTGATGGCCACGGTGGTCAGCCACGTTGTTGGAATGATTGACCGTGTTGACGAAGGTCGCGATCCGCAAATCGTAATCCAAAGCCCGACACTGGACATATTGTTTGAACGCCGTGCGCGGATCGAGACTGAGATAACGACGACCAATGAAGGGATCGTCGTTGTGCAGACATCAAGTGATCCCGAAGTGGTGGCGGCCCTGCAAACCCACGCGGGCGAAGTGTCTGATCTGGTTGACCGTGGCATGGCGGCGGTGCACGAGGCCATGATGAAACGCGCCGGGAATTAAACCCCCTGTCCGGTTTAGATTTAGAGCTTTTGCCGCACAGAATATCGGCCTACGGTGCGTGGACGGGTTTTCTGATCGGGCAAAACAATGGACGCAGGCGAACATTCCTCAACCGCTGTAACCGCTGCGATAGTGGCCGGTTGTCTGGTTGCTTTCATTGGCTTTGGATTTGCCGCAACGTTCGGCGTTTTCCTGCAACCGATGTCCCGGGATCTGGGCTGGGGCCGTGAGATTTTTTCGCTGTCAATGGCCATCCAGGCCCTGTGCTGGGGCATTGCCCAGCCGTTTGCCGGGATGGTTGCGGACCGCTTTGGCACCGCACGGGTTCTGGCGTTTGGAGCGATTGTCGCAGCGCTGGGGTTTTTCCTGCGTGGCGCGGTCGTTGATCCCACGGTTTTTATCGCCTCCGGCGTTGTCGTTGGTATTGGAACCGGCGCGTGCTCTTTTCCCGTGGTCATCATCGCTCTGGGAAAAATTGTGACCGCTGACCGGCGCAGCTTTGTTCTGGGGCTGGGCACTGCTGCTGCCTCTGTTGGCATGTTTGCCGCCGCGCCGGCCTCGACAGCTTTGATGGCGGTTTTTGGCTGGCAAACCTCGATATTTGTTATTGCCGCCAGTTTCCTTTTGATCCTGCCAACGTTGTTTTTTATCGCCCGCGTTGCCTCACCAACCGCTGCGGGCAGTGAAAGTGGCAAATTTGTATATGCTGTGCGCACGGCATTTTCTGATCGATCTTATGTTTTGTTGTTTTGCGGTTTCTTCGTCTGCGGTTTTCACGTGGCCTTTATTCAAACCCACCTGCCTGCCTATATTGTTGACAAAGGGCTGGCCCCAATCATCGGGGCCTGGTCTTTGGCATTGATTGGCCTGTTTAACATCGCCGGTTCGTTTTTGTCCGGCTGGTGGGGGCAGGTCAGATCAAAGAAAAACGGACTGGCGGGCATCTATTTTTTGCGTGCCGTGGTCATAACCGCCTTTATAATTATGCCGGTGACAGCGCCCGGAATTTACCTGTTTTCCGCCGTGATGGGGCTGTTGTGGCTTTCAACTGTGCCGCTAACAACCGGGCTGATTGCCCAGACACAGGGCCTAAGATTTCTGTCCACGTTGGCCGGATTGGTTTTTCTCAGCCATCAGACCGGCGCCTTTATCGGCGCCTGGCTGGGTGGCCGGATTTTTGACGCCAGTGGCAGTTATCTGGGCATGTGGTGGGCGGCGGTTGCGCTGGGGTTATTTGCCACCGTCCTGCATCTGCCGATCAAAGAGCGCGCCGGCAGGCTGGCCCGCGCCGAAACCACGCCGTCAAACTAAAAAGGCCGCACCAACCGGCGCGGCCCCTTCAATTTCAATTAATGAAAACCCTTAGTTTTTCGCGTAATATTCCACCACCAGATTGGGTTCCATCATCACCGGATACGGCACATCGCCCAAGGTTGGCGTGCGAATAAACTCTGCCGTCATCTTACCGTGGTTCACGTTCAGATATTCCGGCACGTCCCGTTCCGGAGAACCAATCGCTTCCAGACACAGGTTCATCTGCTTGGATTTATCCCGCACTTCAATCACGTCGCCAAAATAGTTCAAGTTTGGAGGTAACTTGCTTCAAGATAGGTCCGATAATAAATTTTTGGCTGCAAACGTCTAATTTTCTACTGACTCTTGAAAAAATCCAATAACTTTTGAATTCAACGGCATCTCCAGTATCATCTTCTTGCCGCCGAGCGCACTTTCTCGATGGGTGAGTTTAAGTTCGCGGGTCTGACCCTCTGACATTCCCAAGGTTATAAAATACCGCATAATTATCCCCATTTTACCAACCAAAGTATTGGGTGCGTAGTCTTTTGAGTTCATGTTTGTCATGGTTCGGACAAATGCCGCCTGCGCCGGCAGTCCTCCATAAGTTCCGGAAATAGAGATTTCTTTGTCAAAATTGCAATACCAGCCTTCAGGGCTGTCAGAAAGTTCGCCTTTCTCCAAAAGTGTCAATTCGAATGTTATTTCTTCCTCTTCGTCGTCGTTGATTTCCGCTTCGATAATTTTCCATCTATATTTTCCAAAACCGCCAATTCGACACCGCTCATTAACCCAATTCAACAATCTATTCTGGTCCGAACTGCCACCCTGAGGAAGTAATTTGGAATCCCATTGAATCCACCATCTCTTGCCAAGCAGAAATGCTTCGCCATTGGGATACAATCGCAATTCATGATCGCCAAGAATAAGGCTGTTACGGCTGTGGTTTCGTAATAGTTTCACCTGCCGAAAATCGTATTTTTCAGCCAAGTTCCCGACGGAAATGTCCAAATTGATATTTTGATCGGTGCTGTCATTTCCAACAATAAGCTGCACGTCGGTGTAACCTTGGTGCGACCCTTCTTCGCAAAATCCTCCTTCCTCAAAGCACAATCGAAAAATTGATTTTTCTGACAGGTCTTCAAAAAGAACATCGCTTTCGTCCTTTTTTAAGAAAAGATAGGCAAACCCAAAATCAGAGTCTTTGAAATCGCCCAAATGAATCCGGCAGTGATTTGCTTCTCCGTCAACTTCAATATTGTACCTCCGCACAGACAATGGCGGAAATGTTTGCGGTTCCGTTGGCCGAGTCACGCCGATTTCGCTGGCCTGACATTGGAGTTCTGATTTTGCGCTCTCAGGTATTTGAGCCCGACTGCCGTCTACACGTAGCTTGTGACCCAGAAAACGAAAAAAATACTGGTCGTCGTCGCTCTGATTATACAATTGTTTGGCAAAATTTCTAAAGTCGTCATCATTCAATGTCGCTTCAAAAGCGGCTCGATCAGAAAGTGAGATGCCGTATTCAAGTTGCACTTGTCGTAATACCTGATCGCCGTATTTTTGACGCAACCAATAAAGAAACAAAGAAGTTCCGTAGGCATTATTCTCGTCTAACAGACCAAGTCGAAAGCCTTTTTCATCATATAAATTGTATCGTGCCGCAGTCAGGTCACCACTAGATTCCCCCTCCACAATTGTAGACGCAAAAACTGCGCTACTTTCGATGGCGACAGCTCTGTCAGGGCCTGTATTTCCTTCATCAAGTCCAGCTGCTTTCTGAAACACATGCCAAATTTCGTGGTAAAGTGTAATTGTTCGTTCGCTTTCACCATAGGTATTTTCTAACCAACCGGGTGGGTTTGTATGGATGAAGACTTCCCACTCACTTGAGGTAATCGCATATTCATCATCAGGGGTAGAGTTTATGTAAGTGTTAGTGTCATCGGAAATAAAAACCCTGAGCGGTGTTGCTTCCGGCGAATTTAAGTCGATGCTTGTGGTATCGCGTCCGGGGGGGCCACCCGAAACACTTGAACTGCTATAAATTGGCTCAAACCATGATATGTACCAAGACCATTTTTCAGTGAGTTTATTGGCAAATTCCTGCGCTATTGTCAGCTCTGAATCAAAGATTATTTCCCCGAAAGCAAACTGCAATTTGTTGGCACCACAAATTTGAGGTTTTTCCAATGAGCAATATGGGCCATCCGAAAAAATTTCACCCGCACTGTCTTGGGTCGCAGCGAACAGCCAAATAATCGAAACAAAAATTAACCCGATTAATCGATATATATATAAACGAAAATTGTATGAGTTCGACAAAACATGCACTCCCACAGGCATTTGCTCATAAATTCAACTTTTTTTCAACGCTGGAATTCATGCTACAGCCAATAAAAAGGCCGCACCAACCGGCGCGGCCCCTTCAATTTCAATTAATGAAAACCCTTAGTTTTTCGCGTAATATTCCACCACCAGATTGGGTTCCATCATCACCGGATACGGCACATCGCCCAAGGTTGGCGTGCGAATAAACTCTGCCGTCATCTTACCGTGGTTCACGTTCAGATATTCCGGCACGTCCCGTTCCGGAGAACCAATCGCTTCCAGACACAGGTTCATCTGCTTGGATTTATCCCGCACTTCAATCACGTCGCCCTCTTTCACGCGGTAGGACGGGATGTTGACTTTTTGGCCGTTCACCCGCACGTGGCCGTGGTTCACAAACTGCCGCGCGGCAAAAACGGTTGGCACGAATTTGGCGCGGTAAACCACCGCGTCCAGACGACGCTCCAGCAGACCGATAAGATTTTCACCGGTATCGCCTTTGACCCGCTCGGCCTCGCTGTAAATGCGGCGGAACTGTTTTTCCGTCAGATCACCGTAATACCCTTTAAGCTTTTGCTTGGCGCGCAGCTGGATACCAAAATCAGACAGCTTGCCCTTGCGGCGCTGACCGTGCTGGCCGGGGCCGTATTCACGGCGGTTGACAGGGGATTTGGGGCGGCCCCAAATGTTTTCGCCCATGCGGCGATCAAGTTTGTATTTGGCAGACGTGCGTTTGGTCACGGCTGATCTCCTTCGATTGAACGACGCTACCAAAGCAGCGACTAAGAAGGGCGTTGTCCTTTCCCGTCTCCGGGCGACAGGCATCCCCTTGCGGGGGCCACCAACACCATAATTCCGGAATTTGCCGGACTGCTGGGTTATAGTCTTCTGCCATTGGGTGTCAACGGGCGAAATGTTGTTGGATGAACGAAAAAATCATAGGCGGGTTGGCCGGGCGGCACGGGGCAACGCCTGGCTCGGGATCAGATTTCCGCGCATCAGCAAGCCGTTGCGCCAAAGCACGATATCACCGGCAGAAAAAACCACCGGCAGATCAGCCCACCGGCAGACCAAC
>CAYZQS010000083.1:6742-11589 GCA_964480735.1 uncultured Rhodobacterales bacterium | reverse complement strand
AAACCACAGTTCCGGGCACTTTGCGGTTAAATCTGGCGCTGATCCTGCCTTTCCATTAGGCAAAACATCTGGCACCACTGATCACAGAATTGACCATCAAAAGCCCAAAGGCGGCCCCATGAACATCGAACTGATGTCCTATAATATCCAATACGGCGTCGGGCAGGATTGGCAGTATAATCTGGACCGGACCGCAGCGGTGATCCGGGGCACTGATATTGTGTGCCTGCAGGAGGTCACCACCAGCTGGCCGATTTGCAATCACGACAACCAGCCGGAAATTCTGGCTGCCAAAACCAATCGTTATTTTGTTTATGCGCCGGGGTTTGAAACCGACGCGGGCACCCGCCTGGCGGATGGCACAATCCGCAACGCCCGGCGGGGTTTTGGCAATATGATCCTGTCCCGCTGGCCGATTGTCTATTCCCGTTCCCATTCCCTGCCGCGCCCGCCGGTTGATATACCGCCAGAGCTGTTCCCCGCTGTTGATTTTCCCCGCGTGGCGCTGGAGGCGGTGATTGATATTGACGGGCAGTTCATCAGAGTGATTTCGCTGCACCTAAGCCATTTGCCGGGTGGCCAGCGGGACAGCCAAATTGACGTGTTGCGAAAACTGGTGACCGCTTTGCCCGCAGAAGCGGCGCTGTGGGGCGACGATCCACGAATATTGGCGTGGTCTGACGGTGCTGCCGCGCCAACGGTGCCGCTGTCCACAATGATTATGGGTGATTATAATGTCTCACCGGACGATCCGGCGCTGACAGGGTTGCAGGCACCGCTTGACGGTCAGGCGGGGTGTCTTGTTGATGGCTGGCAGGCCGCAAAAAACCGCGGTGCAGATGATATGACCTGCCGCGGCGGAGACGGCAAACTTTTGCGCATAGACTATATGTTCGTCACGCCGGAACTGTCAGGCAGCGTGGTGTCGGCCAAAGTCGATCAATCCATAACCGCATCCGACCACTTTCCGCTTTATTTTGAAATCAACCTTTAGCGCTGCAAGGCCAATGCAGGCATCGTCCGGCGCATTATTCAACCGAAAACGGTAAATTCAACTCAGCCGATGTGTCTCGCACAGCGTCCAGAACGGTATAGCGCAGCTGGTAGTGACCCTTTGGCAAGCCGGTGATGTCAAGTTCCAGATTTAACATATACTCCATGAATCGGTGACGGCTGGACAGGTCAAATTTGCCAAATTCGTCCTGGCTCCACAGCACTTCGTCTGAATCCGTCAAAACTGCGGCGTTGACGGTCAGGTCAGTTGCGTAAATTCCGTTCTGCAACCGCCAGCCATAACCGATGGGTTCCGCGTAAACCTTTATCAGCTCGGCCTCGGCAAAAACATTGCTGCCGCGCGGATCAAAACCGCCGTAAATATTTACAGCATCGGTCACAAACAATGCCTGAGAAAACCCAAGCTGGTTTGTCAGCCACAATTCTGCTGTTGCGTTGCGCATGGCGGCGATGCTGTCTGAAGGGTCTTGTTGGCCCGACAGGTTGATCGCCCGCTCAACATCCTCTGCAATTGATTGCGCCTGAACAGCGCCCGCATAAAAACTGACAAACATCAGAATTGAAAAGATCAAACGCATGGAAACTCTCCTGATTGAAACACCGAATATCGCGTGCAAAAATTTGGCACCGAATTGATCTCTGGCCTGACATCATTCGCCAACCGGCCGACCGTCAACCCAGTTGCCTTCGACAACCTCGCCTGACGCATATTGCATCAGCCCCTTGCCCTGCCGCCGTCCCTGCCGGAAAAATCCGGTGTAAACGTCACCGTTGGCATAGGTGGCAACGCCTTCACCGTCGATCTCGCCGTTTTGCCACTGGCCGGCGTATTGAAACCCGTCCGGCATCACGATGCTGCCCTCGCCCTGGCGTTGGCCGGCGGCAAATTCACCCTTGTATACCGTACCGTCAGCATAGGTGGCTTCTCCTTGCCCGTGACGCAATCCGTCGCTCCACATGCCCACATAGCTATAGCCGTCCTGATAGGTCATGGTTCCCTGACCGTGGTTTTTGGCGTTCTTGAACTGACCCTCATAGACCAGACCGTTGGCATAGCGGGCAACCCCGTCACCCTCGATAACACCATTCACCCACCCACCCATATAAGAGCTGCCGTCGCCATAGGTGATGGTGCCGCTGCCATGCGCCACATCGTTGACGAATGCGCCGTTATAAACGGATCCGTCCGGATAGTTGACCCGTCCGGTGCCTTCAATCCGCCCGGCCATCCAGTCGCCGTCGTAAATATAACCGTCGGTGCCGGTAAACAGGCCCTTGCCCTGCCGTTTGTCGTTGACAAACCCGCCCTCGTAAACGTCGCCGTTCACATAGCGAACAATGCCGGTTCCGTGCCGCTGGCCATTCACCAGCAGGCCTTCGTAAACGTCGCCGTTGGCCTGCGTCAGCACGCCCAATCCGTTGATCTGCCCTTCTTTCCAGGCCCCGGTATAGGCCAGTCCGTCCGGCATGTTCAGCGTCCCCTGACCTTCGCGCACGCCCTGCACCACCGTGCCCACGTAAACTGCGCCATCAGGATAGGTGATCCTGCCCTGACCCTCTTTGACGCCTTTCACCCAGTCCCCTTCGTAGCGATAGCCGTTGGGGCTGCTCATGGTGCCGACACCATCATGCAGCGCGTTGGCAAAACCGCCCTCGTACCGCACGCCGTTGGAATATTTGGCCACGCCCTCGCCGGCTATTTTGCCGTCAACCCAGCTACCCACATAGGTGCCGCCATCGGCAAATGTGATTTTACCCGTGCCTTCGGGTTTACCGGCCACAAACGCACCCTCATATACCGACCCGTTGGGAAAATTCGCTATGCCCTGACCGCGGATTTCGCCCTCTACCCAATCGCCGGTATATTCATAACCGTTTGGCAACCGGTAGGTGCCCGTACCGTGTTGTTTGCCATCCTTGAACGTGCCCTCGTAAACGCCGCCGGTTTCATATTCCTTGGTGATGATCTCACCCGAACTTTGCGCCAGCGCGGATGTGGCCAAAACCACTGACGCTGCAACCGCAACAACAATTTTATTGACTGTACTCAATATACTCCCTGAAGCACCGCTTCAGCCTCCAACGCAGCATCGGGACCGCAGATTCGTCCCCAAATCAATCCAGGCGATCCTAAGGCTTTGGAATTTGGCTGACAACGGCTTTTGCGTCCCTGCCGCTTTCACTTATACGCTGTTCTGCTACATAGAAGCCAAGAATCGCCGATCCTGCCAAAAAGAGCACCCCATGACCAATCGCTTTCGCCTGACGCTGGCCCAGCTTAACCCGACCGTTGGCGACCTTTCAGGCAACGCCAATATGGCCCGTTCAGCCTTTGCCAGCGCCAAGGCCGCCAAGGCCGATATGCTGGCCCTGCCGGAAATGTTCATCGCCGGTTATCAGGCGCAGGATCTTTATTGCAAACCTGCGTTTATCGCCGATTGCCAGAGCCATATTCAGCAACTTGCAAAGGATTTCGCCGATGGGCCTGCGGTTGGCATCGGCAGTCCTCTGGCGCGGGATGGCAAGCTTTACAACGGCTATTTCATCCTGCAGGGCGGCAAAATCAGCGCTGAGATCACCAAATTCAACCTGCCAAACATGTCGGTTTTTGACGAAAAACGCCAGTTTGACGAAGGGCCGATTGTTGGCCCTTACAGCGTTGGCGGCGTGCGCATCGGCACCCCGATCTGCGAGGACGCCTGGCATGATGACGTCATTGAGGCGCTGACAGAAACCGGCGCGCAGATATTGGTGGTGGCGAATGGTTCGCCCTATTACCGCGAAAAACTGGACGATCGGCACGCGATGATGGTGTCACAGGTGGTGAAATCCGGCCTGCCACTGGTCTATCTGAACATGGTCGGCGGGCAGGACGATCAGGTGTTTGACGGGGGATCGTTTGTTTTGAACCCCGGCGGACAGTTGATGCTGCAAATGCCCGCCTTTGACGCCTGCATCGGCCACGTGGATTTTGAGGATACTGATGAAGGCTGGCGGGCGGTGCAGGGCGATCTGGCCCCGGTGCCTGACGTGTGGGAACAGGACTACCGCGTTATGGTCGAGGGCCTGCGCGATTACGTGCGCAAAACCGGGTTCAAACGGGTGTTGCTGGGCCTTTCTGGAGGTATCGACAGCGCCCTTGTGGCGGCGATTGCCGTGGACGCCCTGGGCGCTGACAATGTGCGCTGTGTGATGTTGCCCTCTGAATTCACGTCTGACACGTCCCTGCAGGACGCCCGTGCCATCGCGCTGTTGCTGGGCTGTCGTTTGGACACTCTGCCAATTACCAAAGGGCAGGCGGCGATCACCGAAAGCCTTGCCCCGGCGTTTCACGGGCTGAAAGCTGATCTGACCGAAGAAAACATCCAGTCCCGCCTGCGCGGTCTGTACCTGATGGCGCTGAGCAACAAATTTGGCGAAATGTTGCTGACCACCGGCAATAAATCAGAGGTGGCGGTGGGATACGCCACCATCTATGGCGATATGGCCGGTGGGTATAACCCGATCAAAGACCTCTATAAAACCCGCGTCTTTGAAACCTGCCGCTGGCGCAACGAAAACCACCGCGACTGGACGCGCGGCCCGGACGGGCTGGTCATCCCGGAGCGGGTGATCGAAAAACCGCCCTCAGCAGAACTGCGCGCAGATCAAAAGGACGAGGATTCCCTGCCGCCCTACGACGTGCTGGACCCTATCCTTGAACGCTTGATTGACAAGGACCAGTCGGTTGCCGAAGTGGTGGCCGCCGGATTTGAACGCGCCACTGTCAAACGCATCGAAGCAATGATTTATCTGTCAGAATACAAACGCTTCCAATCCGCCCCCGGCACAAA
>CAYZQS010000083.1:0-6642 GCA_964480735.1 uncultured Rhodobacterales bacterium | reverse complement strand
TGTTCCAAAAATACTTCAGCGCGGTATCAGACCCAATGCTCTATCAGCCTTCCGGCGTTCATCGCCAGCGAGGAGCGGACCGTCAGGGCAGCGACGAGCGCTTATTCGCCCTCAAACTCACACAGCACGTGCACGTTCATACCAAGCCCTTCCAACAGCTTGCGCCCACCCAGTTCCGGCAGATCAATAATAAACCCACAGCCAACAACCTCGGCCCCCAGCCGCTCCAGCAGTTTAAGCCCCGCCTCTGCCGTTCCACCGGTCGCCAGCAGATCGTCAATCACCAGCACCCGGTCACCGGCCATCAGCGCGTCATCGTGCACTTCCATTACCGCTTTGCCATACTCAAGCGTGTACTCCTGCGTAAACGTCTTGCCCGGCAGCTTGCCCTGCTTTCGAATGGGCACAAATCCCACGCTCAGCTGGTGCGCAATCGCGCCGCCTAAAATAAACCCCCGCGCCTCCAGCCCCACCACCTTGTCAATGCGCATACCCGCGTAAGGGTGCAGCAACTGGTCGATAGCAATGCGAAAGCCCCGCGCGTCGGCAAACAGCGTGGTCACGTCGCGAAACATGATGCCTTTGGCGGGAAAATCCGGAATGGTGCGGATATAGTCTTTGACGTCGCGGGACGGGGTCATGTTAAAGCCTTAAGGTTGCTATCAGACAGGGCGCATGCTGTGATAGCGAAAATTCAACGCAAGCGAAACCGCGCTTTGCGGAATTTTTGCACCGCGCGGTGACAGCGCAAAGAGGGCCAAAATGAAACACCCGCCACAGCTCACACAACCCGCTGACGCCGCAAAACGCAGGCAGGCAACACCCGTTGTCACATACCCGCCGGAAACGCTGCCCAGGCCGCCATTTGACATGTACCGGTCTGCCAGAGCGGATATGAAAAAAATTGCCGAGGTCACCGCGCTGCCGCGCGAAGCGGCATGCTTTCATGCACCGCAAGGCCATTTTTTCCGCATCACTTCGGTTGAGGGTCCGCAGGTGGGAGATTTAAATCTGTGGAATGCCAACAACTTAGGCGAAAAGTTCTTCAGCGGCAAAACCCGCGCACTGCACGGCACCCATGTGTCCACCGGCGATCGTCTGTGGTCGGCGTTGCCCTATATGCGCCCGATGGCGACGATCACCGAAGATACGCTGGACTGGTATGGATATGATGCTGATGGTGGCGGCGTGCACGATGTGATCGGAACCCGCTGTGATCCGTACACCAACCATTTGTTAAACGGACAGGATTATCACCAGTGCTGTCATTCCAACCTGATCCGGGCCTTGGCGCATGAAAAATCCATGTCGTATCAAGCGGCCGAAGTGCATGTGCACGACGTGTTAAACGTGTTCATGTGCACCGGGTTTACCCTGGACACGCACCAGTATTTCATGAAAGCCAGCCCCGTTCGGCCCGGGGATTATCTGGAATTTTTTGCTGAGATTGATCTTTTGGGATGCCTGTCCGCCTGTCCGGGCGGGGATTGTTCTGCCAGCCACTCTGACGACGCGGCCGCCTGTTATCCCCTGCTGGTTGAGGTTTTTCAGCCCAAAGCAGAGGCTTTGCAGGGGTGGAACCCGTCGCAGGTCAGCGGTTACAGCGGGTCCCACAAAGCATAACTTTAATTCAGCCGCGCCGCCTGCACGTGCATCCAGTCAAAATTTCGGGCCCGTCCCAGTGAAACCCAGCCGCTGGCCTCCCAAATCTCCCACCAGTCGATATAGTCAGGGTGGGCAAACCGGGCCCGGTCCCGTCCCCAGCGCAACTTGTTGTGTGCCGGGTCAAAATCAATCGCGATGCCCCATGAATGCATCGACCAACTGCTGCCGCCACGAATGCTTCGGGCGTTGTAATCACCGCCAAAAAGATTGAGGCCAAGCCGGGCAATCTCGGCCTCGCCATAGTGGGCGTGCACTTTTTCAACGACGTCTCCAAGGCTGTCCGCACATTTTGGGTGCACGTTAAAATGGCCGCGGGACTGGTTCTGGTTCCAGGCGATCAGCATTTTCCAGGGACATGACACCTTAACCAGCGGCGGTGGCGGGGTTGGCGCGTCCGGAATGCCGTGCGGACCGTAAAACGCGGGCACGCCGGATTGTTTGGGAAACCCATGCGGGTTGGCCGCAGACGGGGTTTCATCGCGCCACAGTCGCGGGGCACCCAGGTTGATTTTTTGATGCAACGCCCGCGCCGCAAATTCCGTCTGCGGCCCCCACCAGCCATCCACGTCACCGGCGTTTATGCCGTTTTCCATGCAATAAAGCTGCAAAAACGCGATGGCGTGGCGCTTGCCGCTCCAGTTTTGCCAGCCTGCGGGCAGGCCGCCCGGTGCGCTTAGCAATGCCGCTTTGGCCGCCGTGTGGGTGTTGGCACCGCGAATGCCGTCAACAACGTCGTGGTAGTGCCCGTCTGCCGCTAGTTTTTCCTGAATTAGTCGAACCGCCTGACGATCCATAATGCCCTCCAAATGATTATTTCAATGGAGGCACATTACCACAGATTGTGAAAAAATCAATTTGGCGGTTTACTTCAGCATCCGCCCGGCAACCGCGTCCAGTTTTTTGACAAGGGCCGCATCCCGCGCCTCGGGTGCGGTCATAATTGCAAATTCAAGCGCCCGGTCACAGCCGTGCGGGCATATTTCGCGGGCGCTGCCCAGAAGGTTTGGCATTTGGGAAACCAGCCCGCGCGCCTTGACTGCATTGCCCGTAAGCGTTTGAATTATCTGGGTTACATCCACTTCGCCGTGATCCGGGTGCCAGCTGTCATAATCGGTGATCATAGCAACGGACGCATAGCAAAGTTCCGCCTCGCGGGCCAGTTTTGCCTCCGGCATATTGGTCATGCCGATCACATCGGCACCCCAGCCGTCGCGATACATGCGGCTTTCCGCCAAAGAAGAAAACTGCGGTCCCTCCATCGCCAGATAAGTGCCGCCGTCGTGCACGGTGATGCCTGTTTCGCGGGCCGCGGCCAAACAGGCGGCCCCAAGGCGTCCACAGGTGGGATGTGCGACTGAAACATGGGCCACGCAACCGGCACCGAAAAAGGATTTTTCGCGGGCAAATGTGCGGTCAATGAATTGATCCACAACAACAAAATCCCCCGGCGCCATGTTTTCGCGGAAAGAGCCGCAGGCCGAGACCGAGATCACATCGGTCACGCCGCAACGTTTGAGCGCATCGATGTTGGCGCGGTAATTGATGGTAGAAGGCGACTGCACATGCCCCCGCCCGTGCCGCGGTAAAAAAGCCATTTTGACGCTGTTAAGCGTGCCAAACAGAATGTCGTCCGAGGCCTCCCCCCAGGGTGTTTCCACCCGCCGCCACGTGGCATCCGCAAGCCCGTCAATATCATAGACGCCACTGCCGCCGATCACCCCGATCATGGTTTGCATGAATTTCTCCCAGTTGGCAAATTTCTAGCTTACATTTTTTATCGGTAGCGCGACGATTTTGCTCTGCGAGTGGTTTGCATAAGTATCCCACGTCGGTTCGTAAGTCCGCGACTGATTACCCCACACTGTCCAACCACGCCTTGGCCCCCGGGCAAAAAGTTCCAGCCGCTTGCCAAAACTGCACCTTTCAATAAGGTCATATTGCTCGTCCGGTTTTCTGCTATGCTCCCGCTTGCGGCTTGAAATAATGTTTTCCTGCGATCTTCCGGGAGCCAGCGTTCGCGCATTCTTGCCTCTTACGCCAAACAACAAGACCTCGGTTACGTTTCTAAAGTAAAACCCCACGCCTCTGCGGTCCGGTCCACCGTCTTTGCGAATTTTGTACCAAATAATATTGCTTTTGTACCTAAACCCCCAGTGTTCCATTACTTTTAACCCTTCCGGCAACATGGCGTTTGGCACCCATAGATACAGATGGGCGGGTTCTCCTGCTATTGCTTCCACCGGAAGATCACAAATTTCGTCAAGCGTCATCGTTGGATAGCGCGATAGCCTTTTGTGTTCCGGAGCCATTTTTCCGGTTCGATTTTGGAACTGCCAGGGGGGATCCGCCAATATTGTTTGAAATCGCTCAGATCCAAGTGAATGTAACAGATCGTTGGCTGCTGTTGTCACTATTCATCCTCCCGATATAGACTGGCTGAAATTCCGAAAACAAGTAATGGGCAGCCTGCTGCCCCTCCACCCTTGATTTTTGGCAGCAGTTTAGCGATGTGAGTAGTCGAAGCGCCATAAGAAGAGCCTCTGCCAAGTTCCTTAAAAATGTCTTGAAGTTCATCACATCGCGTAATTATTACACCGACACTAACGCCGCGTAAGTCGAAAAGCAGCCTAAAATTATTTAGGTCCCGGTCAAAAAAGGGGTCCTTATTGTTCCACTCGATTTCCAGAGCGATTCCGTTTTTGAAACAGTCTATTTGATGCGTCGGAGATTTGAGCTGGACCCCATCAAGCACGACACCGGTATCAAATTTTTTTTCGACCCATCCTTTTTTGTAAAGGTTTCCATCGATAAATTCGGAAATTTTACTTTTTCGGCCACCCGCTTTGGTGATCCAAGATTTTTTCAAACGAAACCGACTTAAAACATCAAGGATATCCGTCCATTCTTCGGGAAAATCCTGCGAAAGAATTGCGCTTGCATGCTTCCACTCGTGGCACTCATAGTTTTCACGGACAAATTTTGTTAGATGATTATTCAACATTTGGCGAACCAGTTCACTAAGACCACAATAGATAGCGCCTCATGCTTTGCAAATCAAATTGGTTCTAAGAATAACCAAATCAACTCATTAACTTGTTGGCGGTCTTGGCGATGTTGCTCCGATTTTGGCAAATCTAAACCACCTCAATGAATCTCCCGCGCCCCTATTCCTGTCCCGGCCGGGCAAGCGCGAACACCTCGCGCACGGCTGAATAGTCGCGGTATCCCAACCGGGCCAGCGGGTTGTAGGTGGTCACGTCAAATTCGCCGTTTACGATGCAGGCGTCTTTCAGGTGAATGCCTTTCACCTCGCCGATCATCATATAGGCCTGACCGGGCAGTTCAATTTCCTTATACAGCACGCATTCCAGCACGGCCGGTGCGCCAACAACGTAAGGCGGCGCCACGGTCTGACTTTCGCCTTTTTCAAGCCCCGCGCGGTCAAACTCGTCAACGGCGCTGTCGTAATGTCCACTGGAAATATTCATCGATTGCCGCATCCCGTAAGCCACGATATTGATCACAAACTCGCCGGTTTCCAGAATATTGGCGCGGGTATCCTTGCCCTCTGCCGTGTCCGGTTTGGTGCCGTTGGGGCAGAACATCACCATCGGTGGCCGGTCGTTCAGCGCATTGAAATAGGAAAACGGCGCCAGATTGCACAGCCCCTGTTTGTCAACCGTTGAAACCCAGGCGATCGGACGGGGGGACACGATGGCCTTGAACGGATTATGGGGCAGGCCGTGATCGTCTTGACCGGGGCGATAGAACATCAAAGGTTTCCACAAGCTGTGATTATTTGCCCATTGCCTAGCCTCATGCTAGGGGAAATTCCAGAGGCATATGGGGATTGTTTGCACATTCGCCGGGGTGTCCGGCCATAAGGGCGCTCGCGCGATGTTTCAATTGTCAGAGGAAAGCAAAACCGACGAATACGAGGTTGAAACGCTGTTTGACCTGACGTTTGCGCCGGGCCGCGAGGCGCTAAGCTCGTACCGGCTGCGCGAAGGTGTCCTGAAGATTTCAGCGCTGTCACTGGTGGCCCGGGACGAATTTGGTTCGCTGGCAGGTGCAATCAGGTTTTGGCCAGTGGTCATTGGGCAGGCGGCAGACAATGCGCTGTTGTTGGGCCCAATTGCCGTGCATCCCACCCATCAGGGCGAAGGGCTTGGTGGTTTGTTGATGGCCGAAAGTCTGGACAAGGCGCGCGGGCTTGGCTGGAAGCGGGCCGTATTGGTGGGAGATGAGCCCTATTATCGCCGGTTTGGTTTTCAGATCCGTCCGGACATTCGCTTTCCGCCGCCAACCAACCCCATGCGCGTTTTGGCGCATGCGCTGACACAGCGCGGTTTAAACGGGGTGCGCGGACTTGTCCGGCGCGATGAAAGTGGCTAGCAAAACCCTTGAAATCGCGCAGGAGTCCCCGATGAGCAACGCCATGAAATACCTTCTGGAAGCCCGGCCCGAGGCCATGGGCAGCTATTTCAAGTTCCTGAAAGAGGCGGGCACCCATCTGGACCCAAAAACCCGGGATCTGATTTCGGTAATCACCAAGGTTGACGTGCAAACCGAAAACGGGCTGCGGCAGTATCTGTCGCGCGCCCTGCGCGGCGGCTGCACGCCAAACGAGATTATCGACGCGCTTTTGATGGCCTTTCCGACGCTTGGTTTGGCCAAGATCATCTGGGCCGTGGACATTATTTTGGAAATGGATATTTCCGATTTCACCACGCAGGCGCTGAACGCGGATGAGGCGTGGCATGATATTGGCGCGCTTGACGATTTCAAGGACGGCACCGCCGCCTATATCAAATCCGATTATCGCAGTGTATTTGTGTATCGCAACGGTGACGCGGTAAAGGTTTACGACAGCACCTGTCCGCATCAGGTGACCAATATCCCAAAAAGCGGAATTTGCGACCATCACCTGACCTGCCCAAAACACAGCTGGAAGTTTGATCTGAAAACCGGTGACTG
>CAYZQS010000082.1:0-11725 GCA_964480735.1 uncultured Rhodobacterales bacterium | reverse complement strand
GAGGGCGACGTGATCGAGATTTTCGAGACCGAAGAGATAGAGCGCAATCTGGAATGATTCGCCAAATTAGTTTGGTAGGTCAATATTTCAAATTCAGATTAGCATTTTTTAAGTTGACGAGATTCCATCATTTGATTCAATATGTAGTAGTTGACTGCTCCGCAATGGCAACAGATTGTGAGATTTGGGTATGAGAAATGCGCAGAGCGCACCTGACTTGTGGGTCGCCAAATACTTCCTATATCTTTCTTATATGCAGCGAAAACTCTACAACTTAAGATTACTGGCAGATAAACCGTTGAGAGATCAAAAGTTTGATATTTTCATCGATGGCTTTGCTGCTTCCATAGATATTGACCCGATTTGTATCCACCCGCAAAGAAATAAACCTATCAATGCGCTTTGGGAAGACTTCGTCCGGATTGCATCGGACGCAAATACCGGCCTTACAAAAAACCACAAATTGATTGAATGAGTGACGTCAAAGGCAGTGATAACGGAATTGGCCTTCAGTTGTCCGAAGACGACTTACAGCATATTCCTGAAGAAATCAGGGAGAGAATCTTAACTTATTCTCAGCGCTTTGAAATGATTCAAAGCCCCCTTCTACCCCCAAAATTGCTCCAGGAATATGACCAAGTCATTCCCGGTCTTTCCGAAAAACTTGTTGAGTGGACTGAAAATGAAACGCGCCACAGGCATGATCTTGACAATCAGAGCTTTAACGAAGTCCGTTCTCTTCGCTCGAGGGCTCAAATATTTGGATTTATTGTAGCGATCACCGGGTTACTGAGTGCCGGAGCCATTGGAATTGCTGCAGCTCTTTATAGTTCGTCATCTGCAGCAGTGCTTGGCGGCGTACTTGCAATTGTTTCAGTCGGCGGGCCGTTCGCAGCAAGAATACTAGCCGGTCGATTCAAAAGTTCGGATTAAGAATCGACGTACTGATATTTGTGACGATTGTTGTCTAAAGGCTTGATTTCTTAATCCGTTCAAGATGGTCAACAACCGCGTCACTGCCTGGTGCCTGGCTGTCTCCGGCCAGCACCAGCCGCCAGAACAGTTGCAGGTTTTCCTGATCTTTCATCATCTTTGTGAATTTGCTTTTGTGCCAAAGAACCGCCGTGTCGTGCAGCTGTTGCAGACCATCAATGCGCAGAAGTTCGGTCAGTTTCTCGCTGGTTTGTGACTGCATGGCCAGAATGGTTTTATCCGCAACGGTGTTGAAGTTCCGCTCTACCCAATAGGCCAGTCCGATAACGCGGCCTGTGTGGTTGGGCAGGCCGCGGCTGCGCTTTACCATAAAACTTTCGGTGCTGCGCAGCGAATAGTGGTTCAACTGCACCAGATCAGATCCACAGGCCACGCCAAACAGATTGATCCGGTGGTCGGCACTTGCAACATTTTCCGGCAGCTTCTTCCCGCTGCCATCCACCCAAACCGGAATCCGATCTTTCTTTCGCTTTGGCCGGTGCACGCCATACTGGCGAAACGCGCCGGGTCTGAACAGCGACTTAAAGAAATGCGCCAGCGGCAGATTTATGCTTTCAGGTGCCGCATGACAAAATTGCCCGATTGTTAAAGCGTCACGAAATTCCATCAAACGGGCGTTTCCAAACAGACGCCACGGCATTGCCACGGCGTCTGTATCGCCCGGCAATAATTCAATCATTTCCTGAAGGGTCAGAACCGGCGGGCGCAGATTGATAAATTCATCGCAATCCGAAACAAGAACCCAGTCCGCCCAATCCGCCTTTGGATGTGATCTGGCAGCATTCAGTGCCTGCCATTGCACCGGATGATCGCCGCCGCTTTCCTGCCGGATATGCGTAACAATCCCGGCCTGCTGCAGACAGTCAAGCAACAGGTCGGTCCCGTCATCGCAATCGTTTGTGTAGATCAGAAAATGCCCGATCCCCGCCGCCATGTGGTGGGCGATCCACTCCAGACAATGGGGGCCTTCGTTGCGCATGCATGTGATGGCAAGAATATTCAAAGCTCGATACCCGTGGCCAATTTGAATTTGATCCTTGCATGTGGTTTTACCTGATCCACAGCACTTGCCAACACTGCAATCCGAAAATGGGCCACTGACGCCACAAAAACCCGGTTATTGACCCACCATCGCTGGGATGGCACAATGTTTTAAAGAAAAATATGTAAATGGGCGTTGCGACGTCCTTATTACACGCGGGCAGTACATTGATGGGCATGGACAACACAGCATTCTGTGGTAACGGACCGGCGGGTTTTGACCTGTGCGGATAACGGCGGTTACATGCGTCAAGAACGAGGGGCCGTTCCTGCTGGAATGGATTGCCTTTCACCGGCTGATCGGTGTCACCGATTTTCTGTTTTACTCCAACGATTGCGACGACGGCACCGACGATCTGTTGGACGCTCTGGCAAAAAACGGCGTCGTGCAACATTTGCCAAACCCGGCACAGGGCCGCAACTATCAGATGGAGGCGCTGAAAGACTGCCGATCAAAAAAGGTGGTCAAAAATGCCGATTGGGTGTGGATTGCTGATGTGGACGAGTTTCTGAACATCCACGTCGGCAGTGGCACAATTTTGGAACTGATTGAGGCCTGCAAAAACCCCCAGGCCATTTCTGTCACGTTTCAATTTTTTGCCAACTGCGGCGTTGGCAAATATTCAGACACACCGGTGATCAGCCAGTTTTCGTCTTCCCACAACCCGGATTTGTGGACCACGGACCATGCCATAGAGGTTAAAACCCTGATCCGAAAAGACTTTCCCGTTCGCTACTTTGGTGCGCACAGGCCGTTTTTGCCAAGAAACATGGATCAGAAAAACCTGCCCTCCTGGACGAACGGCTCTGGTCTGGAGGTGCCCAAAACTTTTAAGAACGCAGAAAACAAGGACCGGATGCGGAAATTTCCGGCCAATGGCGTGCGCAGCCTGGCCACATTAAACCACTACGCGCTGCGCTCGCTTGACAGTTATCTGGTCAAGAACGACCGCGGCGATGTAAACCGCGAGCACCGCAATTTTGACGATCTTTATTGGCGCGAGCGTAATGACGACGCTTATCAGGACAAGTCCATCCAACGCCACCTGCCTGCGTTGAGCAAAGAAATAGATGCACTTAAGGCAGATAAAAGAATCGCGGAATTGCATGCCGCTTCGGTTCGCAAACACCGTGCAACCCTGAAACGGCTGATGGGAATGCCCGCCTTTGTGGACCTACGCAAATCCCTGGAATCATTGGATAAGATGATGCCTGCCGAACGTCGGCTGATCGAAGAGCTTGCATGAGCACACCGGTTGCAAATATCACTCCGCTTAAGGTGATAAACCTTGGCCTGCCAAAGTCCGGCACAACCACATTGGGCGAGGCGCTTGGCTGTGCCGGATTGCGGGTTGCCGACTGGCGGGTGCGGCCCGGGCAAACAAATAACCCGGCGATCCTCCGCGCGTTTGTTGGCAAACTGATGTATGACGGTTATTTTGAAAACGGCGATCCGCTGTCGCTTATGCCCGAATTTGACGCATTTTCAGAGATCGATATCGTTCGCAACGGCCTGTGCCTGTGGCCCCAGACGGACTGGGGATTAATTTCCGCGATCCGTGAAAACCATCCGGGCGCCAGATTTATCCTGACCCACCGCGATTCGGCGATGTTGTCAGACTCTATGCTGCGGTGGTCAAACCTTGGAAAACGCCGTTTGCCGGAAAACGCTGTGCCCGGCCTGCCGCAGGGGTTTGGCGGGTCAGACGCCCAGCGCATTCGCTGGATAACGGGGCATTACAAATTTGTCCGGCGGGTCTTCCAAGATGCCTCTGACTTTTTGGAATATGACGTAGCAGACGCAGATGCGCCGGAAAAGATTGGTGAATTCCTGGGCCTGAAACTGCCGTGGTGGGGCAAGGCCAACGCCAACCCAAATCAAAAGGCGGCGGCCATATAATGCGGATTTATCTTCATATCGGCCTGCAACACTGCGGTGCAGAGCGTATTCAGCGGGTGCTGAACAACAAACGTGACCGGCTTGCCAACAAATCTGTGCTGTTTGCAAAGTCACCGGGTAAAAAGAACCACACACGCCTTTATCTGGCCGTTACCGATCCGGGCAATCCGGGAATTCTGCACGAAGACCGGGGATTTGCCGATCCGGCAAAGCAGAGACTGTTGTTTGATCAGGTTACACAGGAACTGGTGGCAGAGGTTGCGGCGGTGCAGCCGGAGACCCTGATCATTTCTGCCCACCAGCTTTGCACGCTCTCGGCGGTGAGTGAACTAAAACGCCTGCACGGCCTGCTGGCCGGACTGTCTGATGATATAAAAATCATCGCTCACATCGACGAACAGGCGCGGGCGCTGACGTGGATTTATGCCGAACAGGTCAATTTTGGCCGCACTGCGTCCCTTGCCAGCGAACTGGCCCTGAAAAACAGCAAAAACTGGTGGTCGGATTGTCTGGCGCTTTGGCCTGCCGGTCATTTGGGTCCGGCAGGGGCTGGTGAGGTTCAGGCGCCACCGTTCTGGCTGGACTATAAGGCGCTGAAAAAACATTGGGAAAGCGAATTTGGCGCAGGATCATTCAGCTTTCGCAGCTATGACGCCGCGCGCTTTGCATCGGCTGATGTTCTGAAAGAAATCTGCGGCGCATTCGGTTTACCCGGCAATATTGGCCGGTCTGGAAACGAGGATGAACCTGTTCCGCGCAGCGCCGAAACATTAACACGCGGGCGACTGTTGAATGTGGACCTGATAAAACTGCTGGCAAAAGGCCGGAAAATCCCAAGACCACTGTGGTCAAGATTAATGCGTGACATTGCCCAACCCGGCGACGGAATAGACCCCGGCACATTGGCATTGGTGTCCAAACTATTTGAAGCGGACAACCGGGCACTGCTAAAGACGCACCCCGCCCTGACACAATCGACATTTCAAACCAACACAAAAAGGCCGGTCTGGAAGGAAAGCCCGCCGCAGCTGGGATTTCGAACCACGCAATATATCACCGCCCAGATGCCGGCTATGGAAAAAGCATCTGCCGCGCCAGCGGGGACCGCCGCTGCAATTCGGTCGCTGGAAAAGGCCAACGGCAAGCCCGCCAAAATCAATGGGCTGTCAGCAAGTGCCAGCAAATTGTTTTCCAAAATTGCGCATGAAAACTATCAGAATTTCTCCAATTCCAGGTTTGAACCGCATAACCGCCTGACAAAGCTGGACGAACAGGCGTTGGATAAACAGTTTACACCAATCAAAAGACCGAAGCTTTCAAAGAACAACTCCGGCAACGTGATCGTTGGCTGCATGAAAAACGAAGGGCCGTTTATTATAGAGTGGGTGGCCTATCACCGGGCGATGGGGGTTGACGACTTTATTATCTATACAAATGACTGCGACGACGGCACATCTGAAATCCTGCACCGGTTACAGCAGATGGGCGTGGTTAAACATCGAAACAACGATGTCTGGAAAGGAAACTCTCCGCAGCAGCACGCTTTGAACAGGTCTCTAAAGGAAGACGTGATCAAAAATGCCAGTTGGATCGCCCATATTGATGTTGACGAATTTATCAATGTGCGGGTTGGTAACGGCACCCTTCAGGATTTGTTTGATCACGTTCCGGACGCCACAAACATCGCCATGACCTGGCGACTTTTCGGTCATAACGGCATAGAAAAGCTGAAAGACAAACTGGTCATAGATCAGTTTGACGGTGCCGCCCCGCAGTTTTGTCCAAAGCCCCACACTGTTTGGGGCTTCAAGACGATGTTCAAGAATATCGGGGCCTATGAAAAAATCAGTTGTCACCGGCCGACAAAGCTAAAGAAAAACCGCCGTAGCAAGGTTTTGTGGGTGAATGGCTCTGGTGACAAAATGAGCAACGCCATGAAAGAAAACGGCTGGCGCTCGTCGGTTAAATCCATCGGTTATGATCTGGTTCAGCTTAATCACTATGCGCTGCGCTCTGCCGAAAGCTTTTTGATCAAGCGCCAGCGCGGGCGTGCCCTGCATGTGGATCGATCCATTGGCATCAATTATTGGGTGCGGATGGACTGGTCTGACAATGTTGACGTCACCATAAAGCGAAACACCGATCGCACGCGGGCAGAAATGGCGGTTCTCATGCAGGACAAAACTCTGAAATCACTACATGAAAATGCGATGGCCTGGCATCTGAGAAAGGTGGATAGCCTGCACAACATGGCGGAATTTGAAGACCTGTACGATCAGGCGCTGGCCATGAAGCTGACAGAAATGGAGCGGGTTGCCTACGCCTTGTCACTGGATGTGGAGAATTAGATATGACTGACGTTGCCCTGGCCTCACCACCGGATACGGATGCCACCGAGACCGGCAGGTTTATCTGGTCAAAAGGTTTGAAATTTCCGAATGACCCGAAAGTAATTGACAAAAAACGCCGCAGAATGCTGCGGCAGGGCACCTACGAACAAAAAGAGTTCGACACCGCGATGAAGCTGGTTCAGCCCGGCGATACGGTTGTCGAGGTTGGCGCGGGCATGGGTTATATGTCTGCCGCGATGGCCAAGAAGAAAATGGTAAAGCATGTTTACGCTTACGAGGCCAACCCTGAACTGGTGCCTTATATCCACAATGTTTACGCGGCAAACGAGGTAGAAAATGCCACAGTAACAAACGCCGTTCTGGGCCCGCGGGCCAGAAAGTCGGTAAATTTTTACGTGCGCAGGGATTTTGTTGAATCTTCCCTTTCACCACGGTTAACCGCGCAATCCGAAGGAGATGTGACCCATATCGAAAAAATACCGGTATTGAACATCAACACCCTGTTTAAAAAGATTAAACCAACAATATTGGTGTGCGATATCGAAGGGGCAGAGGTGGATTTGCTGCCGGTGACGGATATGTCAGAACTGAAAGCGGTTGTTGTGGAATTGCACCCACAATTTGTTGGTCAGGCTGGCATTCAAAAAGTTTTTGACGCAATGGCCAAAGCGGGGCTTACATATTTTCCACGCGCGTCCAATGGCAAGGTCGTTCTTTTCAAACGCGACTGGTAAATTTGGGCCCTCTATATTTCCCAGCCAAGATTACGGCAGGTCTCGATAATCCTATCGCCGGCATCGGCCCGTCCGGCGTTTATACAGTTCAGTTGCAAAAACCAGTAAAAATACTTGGCATAATCCGGTTTGCCCTTCAGCACGTTCTCAAATGCAGCCGCGCTGCCGACCTGCTCGACCGACTGGATAATATGGTGAAAATCTGTACGCCCGAACGCTATCGCCGGTTTTTCATAAGTTAGACCCTTAAAGGCAACGCCGGAATTTTCCGTAACGACATATGCACAGTTTTTCAGCAGATCACCGGTGGGCGCCTCGGAAATCTGCACCCTTGCATTAGCGGTTAACTCGCCAAGCGCGTCCAGTTCTGTAGCGTCATATTTTTCCTTTGGATGCAGCTTGACGATAATATTTCTGTCGCGCTCGTGAATTACGGTTTCCTTAACCATATCAATCGGACACATCATCTGCCCGTGCCGTTTATCAAGCAGCCTGCCCTGCAGCGGAACAAAAACAAAATCAGTTTGCGCAGATTTGGCCACGTCCTGTTTATGCAGGCGGTCCTGCCAGAATTCAAAAAACCGCTGCGCCCTGGCCGCCGGGATGTCATCCCGGGCAAATTTGCTGACCGAAACCAAATAGTCTTCGCGCCACCTGGCATGCTCGATGCGCCAGAACGGATACATATAGGCCAATCGCACGTCCAGCGCATTTTTGTGAAAGGGATCGTGCAGATGAAACAGGCTATAGCCATTGCGCCCGGCGGACTTCATGCGCTCTGCTACCGTGTTGCCACGCAATTCAACTTTGAAACCGCGACTTTCAAAACTACTCGTAAGTATCTTGAAAAAATTGTGTTTTTTCGCCTGTACGTCGGCACGCAAATCGTCTTCCAGATAAATTCTCAGCTTTTTTGCAACCGCCACAATTCCGCCCCATTTGGTAAACGCAGAGTATTCACCGAATTTGTGAAGTGCAACACGCCTGTGCTGACAACGGTTGTTTCCGGTGTCCGCAGGTTCCATATAGGGTCAGTGGTAAGGAGGATTTAATGTCAGACACCAAAGATTTTCCCGGCTGGCACGGCACAACCATCATCGGGGTCAGGAAAGATGATGCCGTGGTCATCGTTGGCGATGGCCAGGTCAGCCTTGGCCAGACGGTGATAAAGGGATCTGCGAAAAAGGTCCGTCGGATTTCCCCCGGTGGCTTTGATGTGGTCTGTGGATTTGCCGGTTCGACCGCCGATGCGTTTACCTTGCTGGAGCGGCTGGAAAGCAAACTGGAAGCGGCCCCCGGTCAGCTGGCGCGGGCATCGGTGGAACTGGCAAAGGACTGGCGCATGGACAAATACCTGCGCAATCTGGAGGCCATGCTGATCGTCACAGACGGTGCGGAACTTTTTGTGATCACAGGGGCCGGGGATGTGCTGGAGCCGGAAAACAATGTCGCCGCGATCGGGTCCGGCGGCAACTACGCACTGGCTGCGGCCCGGGCCATGATGGACAGCGATAAATCCGCCGAAGACATTGGCAGAAGGGCCTTGGAAATTGCGGCAGAGATTTGCGTTTACACCAACGGCAATCTGACGGTGGAGAAGATAACCAAATGAATGTGGATATAACAGTTGCCATTATTGGCGCGGTTCTTGCCGGCATCATCAGCCCGCTGTTTGTTGAATGGATCAGGCGGTGGAACAAAGAACGCACCTGGGCCAAACCCCGCAAAATCCTTTTGCAGAAAATGCTGAACAACCCCAAATGGAAGCGCCGGTCGCTTAAATGGCTGACCACAGTAACCGGCACAACGGACGAGGAATGCCGCACACTGCTGATCGAACTTGGCGCACGCGGCACGATCATGGACGATAAATCAGAAGGCTGGGCGCTGATCTCGCGCCTGCCCCTCGCGATGTTTGACGACAAGGACGACAAAAACGAATGACTGATCTGACCCCCCGGGAAATCGTCTCGGAACTTGACCGCTTTATCATTGGCCAGAAAGACGCCAAGCGCGCCGTTGCCGTGGCCCTGCGCAACCGCTGGCGGCGGCGGCAACTGGGCGATGACCTGCGCGACGAGGTTTATCCGAAAAATATCCTGATGATCGGCCCCACCGGTGTGGGTAAAACCGAAATTTCCCGCCGTCTGGCCAAACTGGCCCATGCGCCGTTTATCAAGGTTGAAGCCACCAAATTTACCGAGGTCGGCTATGTGGGTCGCGACGTGGAACAGATCGTGCGCGATCTGGTCGACAGCGCGATCCTGCTTATTCAGGAAACCAAGCGCGACGATGTGAAGGCAAACGCCCACGGAGCAGCCGAGGACCGGGTGCTTGACGCACTTGTTGGCACTGATTCCCGTGAAACAACCCGCGAGATGTTTCGCAAGAAATTGCGCGAAGGGTTGCTGGATGACAAAGAAATCGAACTGGACGTCGCAGACAACACCAACCCTTTGCAAATGATGGATATTCCAGGCCAGCCGGGGGCCGGTATGGGTATGATGAACCTGGGTGATATGTTTGGCAAAGCCTTTGGCGGCCGCACCAGCCGCAAGAAGATGAAAGTCTCTGACAGCTATGAGCTGCTGATTGCCGAGGAGGCTGACAAGATGGTCGATCAGGAAGCAGCCACCCGCGAGGCGATCACCGCTGTCGAGGAAAGCGGCATCGTTTTTCTGGACGAGATCGATAAGGTCTGCGCCCGCACCGACGCCCGCGGTGGCGATGTGTCCCGCGAGGGCGTGCAGCGCGATTTGCTGCCGCTGATCGAGGGCACAACGGTTTCCACCAAACACGGGCCGGTCAAAACCGACCATATCCTGTTCATCGCATCGGGCGCGTTTCACATCGCCAAACCGTCAGACCTGCTGCCCGAACTGCAGGGCCGCCTGCCGATCCGCGTGGAACTGCGCGCCCTGACCGAAGATGATTTCGTGCGCATCCTGACCGAAACAGATAACGCCCTCACCCGCCAATACACGGCCCTTATGGCCACCGAAGAGCTGACGATCAATTTCACCCCCGGCGGCATCAAGGCGCTGGCCCATATCGCCGCCGAGGTAAACCAGTCGGTCGAAAACATCGGCGCACGGCGGCTGTACACCGTGCTGGAACGGGTGTTTGAAGACATCAGCTTCACCGCACCGGACCGGGGAGGCGAGAAGGTGACGGTGGATGCCAAGTTTGTAGAGGAGAATCTGGGGGAATTATCACGGTCGACAGACCTAAGCCGGTATGTTTTGTAATATTTGTTGAACTTTGGGGTTGAATATACTTGACTCCTGACACATAATATGAATTGCCCTGCCGACTCGAAGCCTTTAGCCATGCTTTTGGTACTTATGTAGAGAAGGTGGGGCTACTTCCTGTTTTTACCTCTGCTCAATAATTGCACGCTTCCAGATGGTACAAATACCCAATGCCTATATTGGTGAGTCCACCGATTGGTGATGTCGTGGGCGGTTCCGGTGCTGACTCCAATATTGAAATTTGGATAAATGGATCGAATGTGAGAATATACATGTTTGTACATTTGGTGTTTGCTTATGGTCCTTTTTCCCCGTCTGTATTCCCCATCCTTTTTGATTTTGTGTTTATCGTTTAAGCGGAATTGCATTGCTCCCAGAATGTAGTCCACAGCCTGAAGAATATTGTGTTTTTTTGAATCCACGCCCGATATTTCACTTTTGGAAAAGATAATGCGGTTCCTTCGAAATAATGGAAACGTAGACAGGCTTTCGAGGTACTCTTTGAAATTTTCAAACTCTTCAATTTTTTGAGGAACATCGTCCATCATGACAGTCAATTGTAAATCTTCCAGCATATCTGGATTTGCGTAACGCAAACCAAATGCGTGCTTTAGAAAGTGGTAGTACAAAATGAAGTATTCATTTCCCGATTCCAAATCGTGCGCAATTGGACGTTGATTAATATTCTGCGTGAACATAATTCTGACTTTTATTTTGTCAGATTTCACAAATTCAAAGAATGTGTCGATAAACTTCTTGTATTTTTCCTCATACGCAATTGCCGTTTTCGTCCACTTTATTTCGCCGTGAATATTTTCATCTGTTTTTATTGATTCAAGAGCGTTTTCGACTGTTTCCCTCATCGATGCAGCAATCAGCGCCCCGCCATAAAAATTGGAATAGTAACGCCCTTTGTTCTCTGATTCATCGCAATAAATAATATAGCGCAACCATGTTCCTATCAAATATCCTATCGACCGTGAGAGTTGTATCGTGGAAATTGGCTTGTTTTGCAACTTAATGGTGTGAACTCTTCCCATATCTTCAACAGTGTCCTGCGCTTTACACGCGCATGGGTTTAATCAGTTCATCCGCACTAACGTCGGCGAGGAAAGTGTATACCGCAGGGTGTTCGGGCGCGAATTGCTGCCGCAGATTGAGGGAACTCTAGTTTCCACAGATTAGGGCATGGTTTAGCGAGAAAAGGCCGGTAGGCGCGAAATTTGTCGAGGAAGATCTGGGCGAGTTGTCGCGGTCAACAGACCTAAGCCGCAACGTTCTTTAGCCCGCGCGTTTGGCTTTCACATAGGAACTGAGCACCTGATTGATCCGGGTCTGATAGCCTTTGCCCGAAGACTTGAAATACTGCAGAACGTCGGCGTCTATGCGAATGGAAACCATTTTCTTGATCGGTAATTCCACTATTTCCGCGTTGTCCCAGTCAAAATCCGGCGG
>CAYZQS010000081.1:6214-11833 GCA_964480735.1 uncultured Rhodobacterales bacterium | reverse complement strand
AATACCGGACTTCCGGTTTTCCGGAACTCCAATTCCACGGTCAACCAGCTTACCAGCTCGATGGCGGCCATGCAGATATTCCGTCCGGCGCTCCAGAGCCGCGTCCTTTTTATCTGAATCAGCGGAGCGGCTCTATCCTTTTGATCTTGCGCGCAATTTATTCCGAAAACCGGTGCCCACTTTTCGGATTGCGCTTTAATCCTCCCACCACCAGACATCCGGCAAAAAGCCCAGCCAGTCACCGTAAACCGGCAGGATTTCGGGAAAATGCAATTGCCGTTTGTGGGCCAAGCGGCTGGTGCGTGAAAACCAAACCGGCACCACATAGCGCCCTGTGGTCAGAACTCGATCAAGCGCGCGTGTGGCGGCTATGAATTCCTGCCGCGATTGGGCGGTCAGTATTGAGTTTATCAAACTGTCCACAGCAGGAGAATCCACCCCCATATAGTTTCGCGTGCCCTCCTGCGTTACCCCGGCAGAGCCCCAATACAGGTTTTGCTCGTTGCCGGGTGACAACGAAAGGCTCCAGATATTGTAGATCATGTCATAATCGTAAGAATCGCGCCGGATCTTGTGCTGGGCGTTGTCGATGATCTTTAGAGCCACCTTTATTCCCAGCCGCTTCAGCGCGTCGCTGTAAAGATTGGCAACCGCCTCGTTGCTGGCGGACCGCAGCAGAAGTTCAAACTCAAACGGCTCGCCGGCTGCGTTTTGCAACACACCGTCAACCACGTCCCAGCCCGCCGCCTTTAACTGTTTGGTGGCAAAGCGCAGGTTTTTGCGGTTCCGTTCGGTGCCTTCAGAAGCGGGCAGAACGTAGCCCTCCAACGCGCCCGGCAGCAATTCGCCGGCAAACGGCGCCAGCAAAGCCGCGACATCCGCAGACGCTTCGCCTGCCCGCATGCCAAGCACGGAATTGGAAAAATAACTTGCCGCCCTTGGTGCCCTGCCCCGGTTGATAACCTCGTTGATAAACTCAAAATTAAACGCATGGATCAGCGCGTCGCGCACCCGCCAGTCTTTGAAAATCTCGCGCCGGGTGTTGAACACGAACCCCCGCATTCCCGAAGGCCGCGCGTGCGGGATTTCCGATTTGACCACATCGCCGGATGTAACGGCTGGAAAAGTGTAGCCATCCAGCCATTTTTGCGCATTGCCCTCGCGGTGGGTGGACGTTTCCCCGGCCACAAATGCCTCAAACACCACGGAACTGTCACGGAAATATTCGTATTTGATCTGGTCCAGATTGTGCCGACCGCGGTTAAACGCCAGATCGTTGCCCCAGTAGTCCGGGTTGCGGGTGAATGTGACAAAGCGATTGCTTTCAAAGTCACCCACCACGTAGGGACCACTGCCAATGGGCAGGTCAAGCGAACTGTCGGTAAATTCGCGGTTGTCCCAGTCGGATTTTTTCAGGATCGGACGCAGACCAAGGATCAGCGGCAGTTCCCGGTCTATTGTGTTAAAGGTAAACCGGACGGAACGCGGCCCGGTTTGTTTGGCGCTTTCAACTTTCTTCCACGAATTGCGGTAGCGCGGCACGCCCTTTTCGGCCAGCGTTTCAAACGACCAGATTACATCCTCAACGGTGACCGGCGTGCCATCGGAAAACGCGGCTTCGCGGCGCAGGGTAAATTCCACCCATTCGCGGTTTGGGCCGGTCTCTATGGTTTCCGCCAAAAGGCCGTACAGCGAAAACGGTTCGTCCCAATTTCGCCCCATTAAAGTCTCATAGACATGCGCCCGCACCCCCCAGGGCGCACGGCCCTTAACGATATAGGGGTTAAACGAATCGAATCCCCCCCGTTCACCAAAAGCGATTCGCCCACCTTGGGGTGCATTGGGGTTCGCATAGGGCAAAGACACGAAATCTGGTGGTAACGCGGGGTCACCATACATAGCTATAGCGTGTTGGGCCTCTGCCGCCAAAATCGCTGGGCTTAAAACAATCGCCAAGGCAGTAAAGACGCTGCGAAAGATAGGAAGAGTTGTTTGTGTCATCTGCGCAACATTCTTGTTGAGGAAACTCAATTATGGCGCTTAGCCTACTGACCTGCCACAAAAATTTCAAATTTTAACTTGGCGTTCCAAAGCGGGTTTTGTATAAAGGCCTCACTGCTCGATAGGTTTCTTGCCTGTATGAAACCTGCCTCAATAACTTAACGCCCTCCTTGTGAGGGCGTTTTTTTGTGCGATCACGATGGACGAACCGGCAGCGTGTACATCAGCGCAACAATTGCGGTAGCACGGGTTTATGACCGAACGCGCGCTTTTCCACGACCCGATAAATGACCCCTGTCCGGCGCGGTTCAATCTGGCGGCTTATGTGCTGCGCCACGCGGCAACCACACCCAACAAAACGGCGCTTGAAATCCACGGCGGCGGGCAGGTTGAAAGCTGGAGTTTCGGGCAATTAGGGGATGCAGTCTTAAACGCGGCGGCGGCTTTGAAATACCGGCAACTGCCCGCGGGCGCAAAGATATTGCTGCAGGTTGGAAATACGGTTGAGTTTCCGATCCTGTATCTTGCCGCAATTTCGGCAGGATACGTGCCGGTGCCATGTTCGACGATGTTAACCGCCGCAGAAGTCGACGTTCTGGTTGCGGATTTACAGCCGCAGCTGATCGTGCAGGATCAATCTGCTGTGCATGTGAAAAACCTATCCTGCGCGACTGCCACGTCGCACGACCTGTTGGCCACGCACAATTTTCCGCCGGTTACGTTTAAATTGGGTGATCCTAACCGCTTGGCCTATATCGTTTACACATCCGGCACGTCAGGCATACCCCGGGCTGTTATGCACGCGCACCGGGCCATCTGGGCAAGGCGGATGATGTGGTCTGGTTGGTACGATCTGCGCACAGACGACAGAATGTTGCACGCGGGCGCATTTAACTGGACGTACACGCTTGGCACCGGACTGTTTGATCCCTGGGCCAAAGGCGCAACCACGTTGATTGCAAAGGGTCTGGTTGACCGCACCCAATGGCCGGCACTGATCCGGCAATCCAGCGCCAGTATTTTCGCCGCCGCACCGGGTGTCTTGCGCCAGATCCTTGGGACAAATCAGGATTTGTTTTTTCCGGCGCTTCGGCACGCGCTGTCTGCGGGTGAAAAACTTAGCGCATCCATACAGCAAAACTGGCAGGACCGGACCAAAACCCCGGTTTTTGAGGCGTTCGGGATGAGTGAAATTTCCACCTTCATCTCTGCCAATCCACAAAATCCGGTTGCACCAGAATTTATCGGCTACCCACAACCAGGGCGCAAAGTGGCCGTTTTGTCTGGCCACGACGCACAGCCCGTGCCTTTGGATACGCCGGGGGTTCTGGCAATCGACAAGGATGATGCGGGTCTGATGCTTGGCTATCTGAATTCAGAGGCTGAAACGAAGGCGAAATTTCGTGGGGGTTGGTTTTTGACCGGCGACGTTGCGCGCATGGGCAAAGGCGGGTTGATCACCTATCTTGGGCGCGCGGACGATATGATGAACGCCGGTGGTTACCGCGTGTCACCTCTGGAGGTTGAGGCGGTCGTAAATTCCCATGCGCATATCAGTGAAAGCGCCGCAGTCGCCGTTGAGATCAAGGCGGACGCCTATGTTATCGCTGTGTTTTATACCGAAACAAAGCCGGTGAAACATGCGGAGCTAACCGCCCATTGCGCCGCCCGGCTGGCGAAATACAAAACACCGCGCCTGTTCATTCGCCTTGACGCCCTGCCCAAAAACCCCAACGGTAAAGTGCAACGCAGCACTTTGAAAAAACACATCCCGGTGCCCCATGACCAAACTTGACATTATCTCTGATCCGATTTGCCCGTGGTGCTATATTGGCAAAACCAAGCTTGACAAGGCCATGACCGACAACCCGGACCATGATTTTGAGGTTGAGTGGCATCCGTTCCAACTGAACCCGAAAATGCCGCCCGAAGGTATGGACCGGCGCGAATATCTGGAGGCCAAGTTTGGCGGGCGAAAAGGTGCGGTTGATGTTTATGCGCAGATTGTGAAAGCTGCGGAAGACGCAGGCCTGACGATTGACATCGAAAAGATCAAACGCACACCCAACACGATCAACGCGCATCGTTTGATCCATTGGTCGGGGCTGTACCACGCGCAGGGCCGCGTGGTGGACGGGCTGTTTGACGCCTATTTTGTGCAAGGATTGGATATATCGGACCACAAAGTTCTGGTTGATATCGCTGTGGCTGCCGGTCTGGACGGTGACGTAATTGCCAGAATGCTGGACAGCGATGTTGATATGGACGGTATCGTGACCCGGGACAAGCACGCCCGTGCGCAGGGCGTCAGCGGCGTGCCAACATTTGTTGTCGGGCAATATTATGTGCTGACCGGTGCGCAACCCAGCGAGTTGTGGACCAAAGTGATTGGCGAAATTGCCCGCGTAAATGCTGACGAAGACGCCCCTGCGTGACCAAGCCCACGCTACCTTTCGCCGAATTCATCATCCTGATTGCAATTCTGTTTTCGCTGATTGCCTTTGGCACTGACGCTATGCTGCCGGCGTTTCCCGAGATTGCCGAGGATTTGCAACTGGGCGACGTCAATCAGGCACAATTGGTGCTGTCCAGCTTTGTCCTTGGCACCGGCGTTGGCCAGTTGCTGACCGGGCCCATATCCGATGCCTTCGGCCGCAAACCAATTATCACTGCCGGAATACTTGTCTTTATCGCTGCCTGCGTCATGGCATATATGGTTAAATCCCTTGAAATGATGTTGCTGGCACGGTTTATTCAGGGGCTTGGCATTTCAGCCCCGCGCACGGTGACGATGGCAATGGTGCGAGACCTGTTCGCCGGGCGCATGATGGCGCGGGTGATGTCGATTGCCATGGCGATTTTTGTGGTGGTGCCTGCGGTTGCGCCATATGTGGGGCAATTGCTGTTTTTGAACTACGGCTGGCGCAGCATTTATATCGCGTTCATTCTGTTTTCACTGATCGGTCTGGTCTGGCTGAATGTCAGGCAACCGGAAACTTTGGTGCCGGAAAAACGCCGCCCGTTCAGGGCCGCAAAATTTTTGTCCGCCTTTCAGCAGGTGATCGCAAATCGCAGCGTTGTCACCTATACTGCGGTTCTTTCGCTTGGTTTTGGTGGCCTGTTTTCCTATCTGACCTCTGCCCAGCAGGTGTTTGTGGACACGTTTGACAAAGGCACGGCTTTCCCGGCCTATTTTGCCATGATCGCACTGATTTCCGGGGCCGCCGGGTTTTTGAACGCCGCTTTGGTGGTCCGGCTTGGCATGCGCACGCTGGCAACATTCGCGTTCGGGCTGCAATTGTCAGCCGCAAGTTTGATGGCGGCGATCCTGTTTTTTCAACTGGTGCCAGAGGCCCTGATCTTCCCGGTGTTTGTCAGCTGGTCGATTATCGTATTTTTCATGGCCGGGCTGACATTTGGCAATCTGAACGCCCTTGCGATGGAACCAATGGGACATATCGCGGGCATGGCCTCGGCGATTATCGGTGCCAGCGCCACGGTACTTGCAATGCTGATCGCTGTGCCGGTTGGCCTTGCTTTTAACGGTTCCGCCTTGCCGCTGACGCTGGGCGTGGCGATCAGCGCGGCAGTGGCGTTTGCCCTGATGCTAAGCAATCC
>CAYZQS010000081.1:0-6114 GCA_964480735.1 uncultured Rhodobacterales bacterium | reverse complement strand
CAGGCTGTCCACCAGCGCCACCATGTCGCTTGGGTTTTCCGCCGTTTCCAAAGCCGCATCGCCGGAAGGTGCCATTGCGGCAACTTCAAACCCGTTTTCCGAATATATTTCAGATATTTGCCGGGCGGATGGATCAGCAAGATCAACCGCAAACGTCACTGGAAACGTCATGGTTGAAAGAGCGGCACGATCAAGGCTTTCCTGCCCCGCATCCACCAGAATTATTGACATCAAGGGCCGCTGGGCCGGGTTTTCAAAGGCCACCATATTGCGCAACAGCGCAGATTGTTCCTCTGGTTGCGCCTCAACCGCAGCTTCATCCGGCGTAGGCGGGATCAAGGTTTCGGTCTCTTCGACAACCGCCACATCTTCTGTGACCGGTGTTTCGGTTGGAACCTCTACCACGGGTTCTTCAATTTCGGTCACCGGTTCGCTGATTGTTGGCAGTTCGTTTACCGGAATATCAGCAACCGGATTGTCGATTTCCGGCATTGGAACGCCAAGGGCTGCGGGCAGAGTGACCCGCGTTTCATCAACAGAAGGCGTAACCAGCGCAATTTCTTCGTCACCGGGATCAACCTGCGGCATTTCTATTCCGGCCTGCGAACCCGGCTGTGCGGCGGAATTTGTGTCGGCAACCGGCGTTGTCTGGCTGTCGTCCGTCAGCTGTGGTTCTGATATTTCATTCTGCGACGCCACTGTTTGGTCCGTGCGCGGCAATACGGGATCAGAATCATCGCGTCCGGTGTTAAACCCAGATCCCGCAGGTGTTTCCAGCTCAACTTGGGTTTTATTGCCCGGATCAGCCGGATCAAGCGGCACGGCAATCGATACCGCGCCCGCCACAAGGGCGGAAACCACCAAACCTTTGATAAATCCAGCACTAAAGCCGCTCATGGTTGCTCTCCACCTCGAAATAGGGCGGTCTGCTCTTGACCATCCCCTGCCCTGTAAAGCATTTATAGCGGCAAATTCCACGTGGTTCACCCCAAAATCGGGGCAATCAGAAAATAGAAGTCGCGCGATGATCCTGCTGATCGATAATTATGACAGCTTTACCTACAACCTGGTTCATTATCTGGGCGAACTGGGTGCGGATGTTAAGGTTGTGCGCAACGATCAGATCAGCGTCAGGGACGCCGTGGCGCTGAACCCGGCGGCCATCATGTTGTCCCCGGGGCCCTGTGATCCGGATCAGGCCGGGATTTGTCTGGAATTGACCAAATCCGCCGCTGAGGCGGAAATTCCATTGATTGGAATATGTCTTGGCCATCAGGTGATTGGTCAGGCATTTGGTGGCACGGTCAGCCGGTGCCACGAGATTATGCACGGCAAACTTGGCAATATGCACCACGACGGGGCCGGTCTGTTTGCCGGTTTGCCCTCGCCGTTTGCCGCCACCCGCTATCATTCGTTGATTGTTAAAAAAGACAACCTGCCCAACAGCTTGCGGGTTTCCGCCTGGCTTGAGGACGGCACGATTATGGGGTTGGAACACGCTGATCTGCCAATTTACGGCCTGCAGTTTCACCCGGAAAGCATCGCCACGCAGCACGGCTATGCTTTGCTGAAAAACTTTCTGGCAAAAGCGAAAATTGCAGCATGAGTGATATTCTTAAGCCACTGATCGGTCTTGCCGCTGAACGGCCTTTGACCCGGCACGAGGCCGAAAGGGCCTTTATGGCGATTATGGAAGGCGACGCCACACCAAGCCAAATCGGCGGGTTGCTTATGAGCATGCGCACACGCGGTGAAACCGTCGAGGAATATGCCGCTGCCGCGTCTGTCATGCGGGCCAAATGTCTGGCCGTAAAAGCACCAAAGGGCGCGATGGATATCGTTGGCACCGGCGGGGATGGCATGGGCACCCTGAATATATCCACCGCCACGGCCTTTGTGGTGGCTGGTGCCGGTGTGGTGGTGGCCAAACACGGCAACCGCAATCTGAGCTCCAAATCCGGCGCGGCCGATGCTTTGGGGCAGATGGGCGTGCAGGTGATGGTTGATGCCTCTGTGGTAGAGCAGGCCATTCTGGATATTGGCATTGGCTTTATGATGGCCCCGATGCACCATCCGGCCACGCGCCATGTAATGCCGTCGCGTCAGGAACTTGGGACAAGAACAATCTTCAACATCTTGGGACCATTGACAAATCCGGCTGGGGTTACGCGGCAGTTGACAGGTGCGTTTTCTCGCGACGTCATTCGCCCGATGGCGGAAACCCTTGCTGCGCTGGGGACTGAAAAAGCCTGGCTGGTTCACGGCGCAGACGGCACCGACGAAATTTCGATTGCCGGGAAAACCTGGGTGGTTGAGACTTCTGGTGACAGATTGCGCGAGTTTGAGGTTCATCCTGAAGACGCCGGTCTGCCGGTGCATCCGTTTGAAGACATTCTTGGCGGCAGCCCGGAGAATAACGGCAAGGCGTTCAAAGCTTTGCTGGCGGGCGAGAAATCGGCCTATCGCGATGCGGTGCTGTTAAACGCAGCTGCTGCATTTGTTGTCTCTGGTGACGCGAAGTCTTTGCCTGAAGGCGTTGTAATTGCTGGAAAAAGTATCGACAGTGGTGCAGCGTCCAGCAAGCTGCAGGCGCTTGCTAAATTCACCTCGGCGGCCACCATATGAGCGATATTCTGGAGCGGATAAAAGCCTATAAGCTGGAAGAAATTGCCGCACGGAAACGGCAGGTTCCGCTTGAAGATTTGGCAGCCAAGGCAAAAGAGTCCTCTGCACCGCGCGGATTTTGCCGCGCGTTAAAACAGGCGTCGATCAGCGGCTATGGCCTGATAGCCGAGATCAAGAAAGCCAGCCCTTCGCGGGGTCTGATCCGCGCGGATTTTGATCCCGCCAACTTGGCAAAAGCCTATCAAAGCGGGGGTGCCACCTGTCTGAGTGTGTTGACAGACACACCGTCCTTTCAGGGGGCCGACGCCTATCTGACAGCGGCCCGCGCCGCAGTTTCCCTTCCGGCACTGCGCAAGGATTTCCTGTATGATCCTTATCAGGTGATTGAGGCTCGCGCCCTAAGTGCTGATTGTATATTGATTATTCTGGCAAGTGTTTCTGACAATCAGGCCGCAGAACTTGAAGAAACAGCTTTTGATCTTGGCATGGATGTGCTGCTGGAAGTCCACAACCGCGCAGAGCTGGACCGCGCAATTGCGCTGAAATCACCGCTGTTGGGGATCAACAACCGCAATCTCAAGACATTCGAGGTTACCTTGGACACCACCCGCGAACTGGCGCCGCACGTACCAGATGATCGTATGATCGTCACTGAATCGGGTATTTTTACCGGTGCTGACATGTCGGATATGGCCGCCTGCGGTGCGCGGTCATTCCTGATCGGTGAAAGCCTTATGCGCCAAAGCGATGTGGCCGGGGCCACGCGGAACCTACTGCAATCAGCGATGGAGCGCGCCTGATGGCCGAATTGACGCATTTTGATAATTCCGGCGACGCCCATATGGTTGATGTTTCCAGCAAAGCGGTTACCACGCGGATTGCGACGGCAAAGGGTTACATTAAGATGGAACCTGAAACGCTTGATTTAATTAAAAAAGGATCGACCAAAAAGGGGGACGTTCTGGCGGTTGCCCGCCTGGCAGGTATAATGGGCTGCAAGCAGACCGCTTCGCTTATTCCGCTGTGTCATCCGCTGCCGATTTCCAAAGTCTCGTTGGATCTGCAGATAAATGATGCGAATTCCGGCGTGGACATTGCCGCAACCGTCAAGACAACCGGCCGGACAGGGGTGGAAATGGAAGCCCTGACCGCCGTCAGCATCGCCGGTCTGACGATCTATGACATGCTAAAAGCAGTGGACCGAAGCATGGTAATTTCCGACATCCGCGTCACCCTGAAGGACGGCGGAAAATCCGGCAGGTATAAGGCCCCCTGATGCTGTCGCCAACTGCGGCACTGGATGAATTTATCAAGCTGTTTGGGCCACTTGACGTTCAGCATGTCCAGGTCGACAAATCGGTCGGTCGCGTTCTGGCAAGGCCCGTAACAGCGCCCCGCGACCAGCGACAGTTCGCAGCGTCGGCTATGGATGGTTATGCGATGCAAGCTGCTGATGCTTCACCCGGCAACCATCTGGAAATTGTTGGAGAATCCTCTGCCGGTCACAGCCACCACGGGACCATAATATCAGGCACTGCTGTGCGCATATTCACCGGCGCACCGATGCCCAAGGGTGCGGACAAGGTGGTGATGCAGGAACAGGTGAGCGCCCGCAAAAGCAGCATAACCCTGCACCAAAAGATCAGCCAAAAATCGTTTATAAAGCCCACCGGAGGTGATTTTTTGGCCGGTGAAACAATGACGGCGCCACGAAAAATACAGCCCCATGACATTATGCAATTGGCGTCAATGGGGCTGTGCACGGTTCCGGTGTACCGCAAACCGGCGGTTGCCCTGCTCAGCACCGGGGACGAATTGGTCATGCCGGGTGGCGTTCCCCGTGCCCAGCAGATATTTGCCTCTAATATCTATGGCCTGGCCGCTTTGTTACGCGAACAGGGTGCTGATGCGCGGATACTGCCGATTGGCGCTGACAATGTGGCGTCGCTGACATCCGCGTTTTCTTTGTGCGCCACTGCGGACCTGATCGTCACAATCGGCGGTTCGGCGGCGGGGGACTACGACATCGTACGTAACGTGACCAAAACATTGGGGTTTATCACTTGCTTTGATCGGGTCGATATGCGGCCCGGCGGCAGCACAATGGCGGGGAAATTGCAAAATACTCCATTGATCGGTCTGCCGGGTAATCCTTTACCATCAATGGTTTGCGGGCAGTATTTCCTGCGGCCCGCAGTGCGAAAAATGCAAGGTTTGGGCGGCCAACCCCTTAATTCAGAGCTTGCGCGTTTAGGCGTTGATCTGGATGAAAACCGCGGGTCTGAACATTTTATCCAGGCCCACGCGGCAGTGGAGTATTCACAGCTGACAATTTACCCGGCCGCAAGATACCCCAAATCAGTTTTGGCACCGGATGCAAGACCAAATGCCCTGCTGGTGCGCCCACCCAATGATCCGCCAAAAAAGATCGGCGATATGGTGGCAGTCATTCGTCTTTGACACAAGTTGTTGACACAAAACGGGAACACATATAGAACTTAGCTTGAACGAAAGTGGGAAATCCGCGAACATAGGCGGGAAATCCTGCAACCGACAGGCACCGAGGAGTGGCAGATGTTAACCCGAAAGCAGCTCGATTTACTTGAATTTATCCAACAGCGGCTGAAAAGCGAAGGCGTTCCGCCCTCGTTTGATGAAATGAAAGAGGCGTTGGGGCTGCGGTCAAAATCGGGCATTCACCGGCTTATTTCAGCCCTAGAAGAACGCGGATTTATCCGACGGCTGGCCCACCGCGCCCGGGCCATTGAGATCATTAAACTGCCGGAACCGCTGGAAAAAAGTGGCTTTCAGCCGCGGGTTATCGAAGGGTCTGCCAGCAATCCACCGCGGGCCGCGATGGATGTGGAGCCGGCCAACTCGCTTGACGTTCCGTTGATGGGTATGATTGCCGCGGGCACCCCGATCGAGGCCATCAGCCATGCCTCGCATAACGTGGCCGTACCCGACACGATGGTACAAAGCAGCGGACATCACTATGCCCTTGAAGTTAAAGGGGATTCCATGATCGACGCGGGCATAAACAACGGTGATGTTGTTGTGATCCGGGAACAGTCGGTGGCTGACAACGGCGATATTGTCGTGGCGCTGGTGGAAGATCAGGAAGCAACGCTAAAACGCTTGCGCAAACGCGGCAATGCCATTGCGCTGGAAGCTGCAAATCCGGCCTATGAAACCCGGGTTTACAGGGACGACCAGATCAAAATTCAGGGCCGTCTGGTCGGCCTGATCCGCACCTATTAGGTTTCACCGCTAAGGCGCAATCCGAAAAGTAGGTGCCGGTTTTCGGGTTAATTTGCGCGCAAGATCAAAAGGCTAGAGCCGCTCCGCTGATTCAGACTAAAAGGACGCGGCTTTAGCGGGCCCACAATCGGTCGCCGACCAGTTGTTTGGCGCTGGTGATTGAAACTGTGTCACCGGAACCCGATATGGCTATGGACCCCAGTTTCCTGAAATCCGCTTTTGTCAGCA
>CAYZQS010000080.1:0-11868 GCA_964480735.1 uncultured Rhodobacterales bacterium | reverse complement strand
TTCCTGCGGTCACCTCAATCGGGCCTCCCCATCTGTTGTGACAGCGTCGCCGCTGCGGCCACGACTTTTACCGCAATTGAATTGATGGCACCTGTTGGCATTCGGTTGACCGGCCCTGAAATTGAAATTCCTGCTATGGCCTCGCCATATTGGTCCGTCACCGGAGCCGCGACACAGCGCATGCCCTGCGTTCGCTCTTCGTTGTCAAAGGAATAGCCCTGCATTTGAATGCTGCGCAATTCGGCTCGCAACGCATCCGCATTGGTAATCGTCTGATCCGTAAACCGTTCCAACGTGTTCCTGCGCAGGTAGCGCGTCACCTGAAAATCTGAAAATTGACTTAGCAGCGCCTTGCCAATTCCGGACGAATGCATGGGGGACTGCGTTCCCGGCGGGAAAAATGCACGGATGGTTTCCAAAGTTTCAACCTGGCTGACAAACAGAACCTGACCGGCGCGTTCAATCCCCAGATTGGCGGTTTCACCGGTGGCTTCCATCAGGTGGCGCATGACCGGACGGCTGCGGTCCAGCAATCCTTCACGTCGCAGAAAGGTCGAGCCCAGCCGGAAGGTCGCAGGCCCTATGTGCCACGTTTGCGTTGCCTGATCGACCTCCACAATCTGGTGGTTCTCCAGTGTGGCCAAAACACGAAAGACTGTGGAAACAGACTGATCCATTTCGCTTGCAATTTCCGTCAGGGTCATGCCTCCGGAATTGGCAACAACTTCCAGAATATTCAGGGCCCGATCAAGGGATTGAATGTTCGGGCTGGATTCCGCGGCGGCGTGGCCTCTGGGCCTGCCGCGGGCACGATTTTTCTTGTTCATATCAGCATTAATCCAAAATCGGGACGATTTCGCACAGTCTATATGAAAATATTTTTCATGGAATGAAAAAAATAAGTCGTTGTAATTAAACCACTAAGTTGGCGGGCGCGTTGAAACCCCTTCAAAATCGAAAAAATTGCAGCCGTTACACGCCGCCGCTATTCTTAAGATGCCCAAGAAATGGATCAAAAAAATGAGTTTCCAGAACCCGGTCTTCATTCCCGGACCCACCAATATTCCCGAGGCTTTGCGTAAAGCCGTGGACATGCCAACGATCGACCACAGGTCATCGCTGTTTGCCGAAATCCTGCACCCCGCACTAAATGGCGTGCAGGCGGTTTTGAAATCCAAAACCGCACAGGTTTTTGTGTTTCCCTCCACCGGAACGGGGGGCTGGGAAACCGCCCTGACCAACACCTTGTCTGCAAACGACAAAGTGCTTGTGGCGCGCAACGGTATGTTCAGCCATCGCTGGATTGATATGTGCCAGCGGCACGGATTGGACGTGCACGTGGTCGACGCCGGTTGGGGCGACGGCATTCCCGCCGACAAATACGAGGAAATTCTGACCGCTGACAAATCCCACCAGATCAAGGCGGTTCTGGCCACCCATAACGAAACCGCAACCGGCGTGGTTTCAGATATTGCCGCCGTGCGCAAAGCGCTGGACGCGGCAGGCCACCCGGCGTTGTTATATGTGGACGGGGTCAGTTCCATCGGGTCGATGGATTTCCGCATGGACGAGTGGGGTGTTGATATTGCAGTCACCGGCTCGCAAAAGGGCTTTATGCTGTCTGCCGGACTGGCGATCATAGGCTTTAGCCCGAAAGCCCTTGCCACTTTGGAAAGCGCAACTTTACCGCGCACATTCTTTGATATCCGCGATATGGAGAAGGGCTATGCCGCCAACGCATATCCTTATACACCGGCGGTTGGTCTGCTGAACGGGCTAAAAATGTCGACCGAGATGTTGCTGGAAGAAGGGCTGGACAACGTCTTTGCCCGTCACAATCGAATTGCAACCGGCGTGCGGGCGGCTGTCAAGGCCTGGGGTTTGCAACTTTGTGCAACATCACCCGGTCTGTATTCAGACACGGTTAGCGCCATAATGACGCCCAAGGGGTTTAACGGCACAGACATCGTGACCCATGCTGCCGACAAATACGGCGTGGCCTTTGGGGTTGGATTGGGCGAAGTTGCCGGAAAACTGTTCCGGATCGGCCATCTGGGCAGCCTGACCGATGTTATGATGCTGTCCGGGCTGGCGACGGCGGAAATGTGCATGGTTGATCTGGGCCTTGATATATCGTTGGGTTCCGGTGTGGCTGCGGCCCAGCGTGTCTATTGTGGCGGCAACGCCAGCGCCTCTTTGGTTGCCGCCTAGAAGGGCATTTTGATGTATATACCAACACTTGATGATATGTTGGCCGCGCATCAGCGGGTGAAACCCCATATCCATCGCACGCCGGTTCTGACCTCGACATTTTTGAACGCGCATTCCGGTGCGCAGCTGTTTTTCAAATGCGAGAACTTTCAAAAGGCCGGGGTGTTTAAAGCACGCGGTGCTTCAAATGCTGTCTTTGGCCTGTCTGACGAGATGCTTGAAAAAGGCGTGGCGACCCATTCTTCCGGCAATCACGCCCTAAGCCTGTCTTATGCGGCGGGGCGGCGCGGCATTCCGTGCCATGTGGTTATGCCAAGTACCGCACCGCAGGCCAAAAAGGACGCGGTCAAAGGATACGGTGGTATCATCACAGAATGCGAGCCTTCCACCAGCAGCCGCGAAAGCGTGTTTGCCCGGGTGCAGGCCGAAACCGGTGCCGAATTTGTGCACCCGTACAACGACCCCCGCGTTATCGCCGGTCAGGGCACCTGTTCGGCCGAATTGATAGAGCAGGTGGAAAATCTGGACGCGGTTATTGCCCCCATCGGTGGTGGGGGAATGGTGTCAGGCACCTGTCTGACCCTTTCCAATTTGGCGCCGGACATCAAAATTTACGCTGCTGAACCGGATCAGGCCGATGACGCAGCGCGCAGTTTTCGCGCCGGTCACATCATCGCTGATGACGCCCCCAACACGGTGGCGGACGGGCTGAAAGTGCCGTTGAAAGACCTAACATGGCACTTTGTTTCCAACCATGTGACCGACATACTGACGTGTTCGGAACAGGAAATCATTGACGCGATGAAACTGATCTGGAAGCGAATGAAAATCGTGATGGAACCCTCGTCCGCAGTGCCATTGGCCTGTATTCTGAAAAACAAAAACGTCTTTGCCGGTAAACGGGTGGGCGTTATCATAACCGGTGGCAATGTCGATCTTGACCTGCTGCCCTGGCTGAATGGAGCAAGCACATGAACGATATGAATTTTGACGCATTTGATGTGGGATACGATATCCCCGCCAAGCCCGGAATGGATGAAACAGACATTCAAACACCCTGTTTGGTGCTGGACCTTGATGCACTGGACCGCAACGTCAAGAAGATGGGCGATCTGTGCCGCGAAATGGGCGTGCGCCACCGGGCCCACGGCAAAATGCACAAATCCGTGGACGTTTTAAAACTGCAGGAAAAATTGGGCGGAGCCGTTGGGGTGTGCTGCCAGAAGGTTTCAGAGGCAGAGGTTTTTGTGCGCGGTGGTGTCAAGGATGTGATGGTCTCTAATCAGGTGCGCGACCCGGCAAAGCTTGCCCGGCTGGCAAAAATGCCAAAACTTGGCGCACGCATTCTGGTTTGCGTGGACGACCCGGAAAACGTGGCTGATTTGCAGGCGGCAGCGGCCAAAGAGGGCACGGAACTGGAATGTCTGGTGGAAATTGACGTGGGCGCCGGACGGTGCGGTGTTTCGACTTCCCAGGATGTGGTCAATATCGCCAAACTGATTGATGCGGGTGACAATCTGAAATTCGCCGGCATTCAGGCCTATCAGGGCGCCATGCAGCATATGGATCTTTACAAGGACCGCGAGGCCAAAATTGATGTTGCTGTGGACATGGTGCGCGACGCGGTGAACGCGCTGACCTCGCAAGGGCTGGAGTGTGATATCGTTGGCGGTGCTGGCACCGGTTCTTACTATTTTGAAGGCAACTCTGGCGTTTACAACGAAATGCAATGTGGGTCTTACGCTTTTATGGACGCGGATTATGGCCGAATTCTGGATAAGAACGGGCGGCGCATTGATGACGGCGAATGGGAAAACGCGCTGTTTATATTGACCTCGGTTATGAGCCACTCCAAAACTGACAAAGCCATTGTCGATGCGGGCCTGAAGGCCCAGTCGGTTGACAGCGGATTGCCAACGGTGTTTGGGCGCGACGACAAAGTTGAATACCTGAAATGCTCTGACGAGCACGGCGTGGTCGGTGATCCTGACGGCGTGCTGCAGGTGAATGACAAACTGCGGCTTGTGCCCGGCCATTGTGATCCAACCTGCAATGTACATGACTGGTACGTGGGCGTGCGCGGCGGCAAAGTGGAAACCGTTTGGCCGGTTTCGGCCCGCGGCAAGGCGTATTAAGCGATGTATATTGTTCCGGAAAAAGAGATTGCGGCACTGATCGGGCGCGCGGCGTCTTTTGACGCGGTTGAATCTGTTTTCGCTGCGATGGCCAGCAAAGACGCTTACAACTTCCCGGTGATCCGGGAGGCGATTGGCCACGCGGATGCGCTGTACGGGTTTAAATCGGGCTTTGACCGCAAGTCTTTGGCGATGGGCCTGAAATCCGGCGGCTACTGGCCAGGCAACGAGGCCAAAGGTCTGACCAACCACCAATCCACCGTTATCCTGTTTGACGCGGACACCGGGCAGGTGAAGGCGCTGGTTGGCGGCAATGTGCTGACGGCGCTGCGCACCGCCGCATCGTCATCGGTTTCGATTAAACATCTGGCGCCAAAAAACGCACGGGTTCTGGGCATGATCGGGGCGGGCCATCAGTCTACCTTTCAGATGCGTGCAGCGGTGGAACAGCGTGACTTTGAAAAAGTCATCGGCTGGAATTATCACCCTGAAATGCTGCCGCGTCTTGCTGACCTGTCCGCGGAACTGGGCCTGCCGTTTGAAGCCGTGGAACTGGACCAACTGGGGGCCGAGGCGGATGTTATCATTTCGATCACCTCTGCCTTTGCTGCCAGCCTGATGGATACCCATGTAACCGGCGGCACCCACATTGCCTGTATGGGCACAGATACCAAAGGCAAGCAGGAGGTAGAATCCGCGCTGATCACCCGCGCGACCGTATTTACCGACGAGGTTGCGCAGGCCGTAACCATCGGAGAATGCCAACACGCCGTTGCAGACGGGCAAAAGGCAGAGGCGGATATCATAGAAATCGGTGCGGTGATCAACGGCGATCACCCCGGTCGGACATCAGACGACGAGGTTACGCTGTTTGACGGAACAGGTGTGGGCCTGCAGGACCTTGCTGTCGCTTCTGCCGTGGTTGATCTGGCGGTTGAAAAAGGCGTGGCGATCGAGGTTGATTTTTAACGCCGCCAACCGCTGAAAATGAGTGCCGGCGTTGTTACCCGCGGCCTGCACTTCACCAAAATGGGGCTGTTTGCAGTCGCAAACGCGGCTCAGAATCTGAATATCGCCCGATGGGACCTCACGCACAATATGAACCAGATGCCGCACGGCGCAATCCCCGGCGTTTTTGTGTAAGTGCCATTCCGACCAAACAGCAAACGCTGAAAGGAAATTCGGCGGTCATGTGATCTCGGTCAAAAGAAATGCGCGTGAACTGCAATTGCAGACCCGATGCGCAATAGGTCAACGCGCTATGCCAACAGATTTATCTGTGCTAGGTCTCTGACAATTCAAAACGGAAATCGGATGGGCACAGTGAAAAAAATAGTTGGCGCTGCTGTTGTCATGTGTTTGCTGTCCAGCGGCGCACAGGGCAGCGATCTGATCCGCAAGGCCTGTTTGAAAGCGGGCAGGGTGGGGACAACCCATAGTCTGTGCCGCTGCATCCAGCAGGTTGCCGACATTAAACTGAAAACCCGCAAAGACCAGCGGCTGGCCGCAAGTTTCTTTAAAGACCCCCATAAGGCGCAAGAAATTCGCCAGTCTGACAACGCCGGGCACGAACGGTTTTGGGACCGCTACAAGATCTGGGGTGCCACGGCAGAGGAAGTTTGCGCGCCAGAGGACAGCTGAGCGATCAAACCGTCGCTGGCCTTAACGATCAGGTCAAACACCCCGTCAAAGCCATGATGATAGTATGGATCAGGCAGATCACGAATGCCCGCTGCGGGGGCAAATTCCATGAACAGCCGAACTGCTGTCCGGCTGGCTTTGGGTCGCAACCGTTCCATGTCGCGCTGGTTTTCACGGTCCATCGCGACGATCAGATCAAAACGGTTGAAATCTTCACTTTGAAACTGGCGCGCGCGCAAATCTGACAGATCAACACCCTTGGCCTTTGCCGTGGCCTGCGCCCGGTGATCAGGCGGGTTTCCTATGTGCCATGCACCGGTTCCGGCGCTGTCACAACCTATACGCAGCCCGGCCATCTGTGAGCGGGCGCGAAAAACGCCTTCTGCGGTTGGCGAGCGGCAGATGTTGCCAAGGCAGACAAACAGGACTGATCCCATTCAGCGCAACACGCCGCTGTTGCGCAATCTGGTGCTGTAATAAACCAGACCAGCCGCAACCACGCCAATGGCGATTGAAAACGCGATCGCCTCGGCCCCCGCAACGTCGGCCATCGAAACGTCCGACAGGCCAAAATTATGCAGCGCCGTTGCCAGCATGGCCACCAGCGACACCCAAAACAGCGAAACCGCCGCAGGTTTGCGCAGCAACAAATAGACCGAGCCCAAAACCGAGAACCAAACCGCGATGGCCCAGGTGGCGACCACCCACTGCGGGAAACCATAGAAAAAATCCAGTTGCGCCTGCGTGAACTGGGCCATATAGGCCTCGACCCGCAATTGGGTCACGGTATAATCAAACGCGCCCATCGCGTTCCACAGCAGGCTTAGAATTCCCACCGCCCAAAGATGCCAGGGGGTTTTTTGCGCAGCAACGTCAGACATGATTCCGCTCCTTTTTAGTTGCGCAACGGATTGCGCTCAAAGCTTAGAAGAAAAGGGCGTGCCGGTGCAACCGGCGCTGCAAATCCGCGCTTAAGCGGCTTGAGCTTTGGCGATATCTTTTTTGACCTTCAGTGCCTTTTCAGACAATTCCGCGTCCTTGGCTTTGGCCATAAAGGCGTCAAGACCGCCACGGTGATCAACCGTGCGCAAAGCTGCTGCCGAAACGCGGAATTTGAACGACTGCCCCAAAGTTTCCGACGCCAGGGTCACGTCATTCAGATTTGGCAGAAACCGGCGTTTGGTTCGATTTTTGGCGTGGCTGACGTTGTTGCCAACCATCACACCTTTACCGGTCAGTTCACAGCGGCGAGACATATCAAAATCCTTGGTTTGCGGGGGCCGGGCGCACCTGCGCCGGTCAGCGGAAATCTGAAAGCGTTCTTTAGGCGGGTATATCGCAGTCGTCAAGTGAGTCTCCCGCCAAAAACCCGACCTGCGGTCGGTTTTTGTTGGGCCGGGCCGCCGTCGCTGAACGCTCGGCGGTTTTTGAGTATTTTGGCAAAGATGAAGCCCGGGTGGTCACTTTTGCCGGGCCTGTTATTGTTTTTTCAACCATTGGGAAATCGCCGGGCGCACCGATTGAGCGCCAGATGTGCGGGCCGCATTGATGACGGTCTTGGCCTCGGACAAATCAATACGACGCAATACATGCTTGACCGGGCCGATAGAGGCCGGGCGCATGGACAGGCTGCGCAGCCCCATCGCGGCAAAGCAAACGGCTTCAACCGGGCGCCCTGCGTCCTCGCCGCAAAAACTGACCGGGGTGTCAAGATCGTCACAGCGTTTGGCGATCTGTTCGATAAAGGTCAGAAAACTGACGTTTAAAGTGTCATAGCGCCGCCGCACCCGTTCGTTCTCGCGGTCTGCGGCAAAGAAAAACTGTTTCAGGTCGTTGCCGCCAATGGAAATGAAATCCGCCAGCTCAAAAAACTGATCCGGGGCAAAGGCCAGCGACGGTGTTTCCAACATCGCGCCGATTTCGATTTTTTCCGGTAGGTCGTGGTCCAGAGCTTTTTCAGTTTCTAATTCCGCCAGAAGGCGGTCGCGGGCCTCTTTGAATTCCTCAAACTGCGCCACAAAGGGAAACATCACCGCCAGCGGCCGCCCCTTGGCGGCGCGGATCAGGGCCTGCAGTTGCATACGCATGACGCCTGATTTTTCAAGCCCCAGCCGAATGGCCCGCCACCCCATTGCCGGATTTGGCTCATCCTCGCGCTTCATATAGGGCAGCACTTTGTCAGAGCCGATATCAAGCGTGCGAAACACCACGCGCTTGCCGCGGGCGCTGTCTAAAATCAGGTCATAGTTTTTCATCAGGGCGGTGCGGCTGGGCAATTTGGGCTGGGTCAGAAACTGCAATTCGGTACGAAACAGGCCCACGCCGTCGGCGCCGGAGCTTTCAAGGGACGGCAGTTCGGCCATCAGTCCGGCATTCATCACCAGCGAAATGGTGACGCCGTCTTTCGTGGTGGCAGGTTTGTCGCGAATGCTTTTATACTTTATTTGTGCCGCCGCCTGCATGGCAATTTTATCGCGAAAGGCCGTGGTTACAGAATCTTCCGCCCGCAGATGCGCCAGCCCCTGATCGCCATCCACCAGTATCGCGTCGCCGTTAAGGGCCTCGCGGGTGATTTTTTCCGCGTGAATGACCAGCGGTATGGCCAAAGCGCGGGCAACGATGGCGGCGTGCGATCCGACAGAACCCTCTTCCAGCACAATCCCCCGCAGTTTGCGGCCGTATTCCAGCAGTTCGCCGGGACCGATGTTGCGGGCCACCAAAATGGGATTGTCCGGCATGTCTTCGCCCACGTCAGACCTTTGGCCTGTCAAAAGGCGCAACAATCGGTTGGACAGATCATCCAGATCATGCAGGCGCTCGCGCAGATAGGCATCAGGCACCCTTGCCATGCGGGCGCGGGTGGCGGATTGCTCCATTTCCACGGCCACCTCTGCGGCCAGCCCGCGTTTGATATCTTCCTGCATGCGCTTCATCCAGCCTTTGGAATTGGCAAACATGCGGTAAGCTTCCAGAACCTGCCGGTGCTCTTCGCCCGCGCCTTTGATCTGGATGTTCATCATGTCATCCACATCGCCACGCAGCGTTGTCATCGCGGTGTGCAGGCGTTTGAGTTCCACAGCCGGATCATCAGACACCGGATTGGCGATGACGATCTGCGGGTCGTGCAACAAAACCCGCCCCTCGGCAGCCCCTTCCTGTGCGGTGCCGCCACGAAATGTGACCGATTGTTGGTGCGGGGCAGACAGGGCGGCACCCTCGCCAACAAAAGCACCCAGCTCGGCCATTTCAGCGATCACCATCGCAACCACGTCCAGCCCGTAGCTTTCATCGTCGGTATAGCTGCGGGCGTCCTTGTTTTGCACGACCAAAACACCCAGCATTTCACCAAGACGCTGAATGGGCACGCCCAGAAAAGACGAAAACACCTCTTCGCCGGTTTCCGGCATATAGCGAAACCCCCGTTCCGCGGGGGCATTGGAGGCGTTGATCGGCGCGGCCTCCTTGGCCACCCGCCCGACCAGCCCTTCGCCGATGCGTAGACGGGTTTGATGCACAGACTCTGGCTTTAACCCCTCGGTGGCGCAAAGTTCCAGCGTATCCGCATCGCGCAATAGGTAGATTGAACACACCTCTGCCGCCATGCTGTCGGCGATCAGATGGGTGATCTTGTTCAGCCGCTCCTGTCCAGCGCCCTCTTCCGCCAGCGTGTCACGCAGACGGTTCAGCAGGGTTCTGGACTTTGATCCTGACAGCTCTGCCATAGGCCCTTACGGTGTTTTTTCCAACTCAAACACATCATGCAGGGCTTGGACGGCCAATTCCATATATTTCCGGTCCACCAGCACAGAAACCTTGATTTCAGAGGTGGTGATCACTTTGATATTGACGCCTTCTTTGGCCAGAGTCTGGAACATTTTGGCGGCGATACCGACGTTGGAGCGCATGCCGATCCCGACAATTGAGATTTTGCAGACGTCTTTGTCGGCAATCAGTCCGTGAAAGTTTATGTCGCCGGATTTTTTTGCCGCTGCCATCGCTGCTTCTGCTCTTGCCACCTGATCAGTGGGACAGGAAAAGGTCATATCGGTGCGGCCGTCCTCGGATATATTCTGCACGATCATATCCACAACGACGCCGGCTTCGGCCAAGGGCACAAAAATAGCGGCTGCAATGCCCGGGCGGTCGGCCACGGAAACCAGCGTCATCTTTGCCTCGTCTTTTGAATAAGCAACGCCTGAAACGATGCTGTTTTCCATGATTTCCTCCTCTTCACAGACCAATGTGCCGGATGTTTCGGTGTTTTCCTCAAAGCTGCTGAGAACGCGCAGGCGCACCTTAAAACGCATGGCCAGCTCTACCGAGCGTGATTGCAGCACCTTTGCCCCCAACGCCGCCAGTTCCAGCATTTCCTCGTATGAAATACGATCCAGTTTGCGGGCCTTGGGCATGATGCGCGGGTCGGTGGTGTAAACACCGTCAACGTCCGTGTAGATGTCACAGCGGTCCGCCTTTAAGGCGGCGGCAAAGGCCACCGCCGTGGTGTCAGAACCACCCCGGCCCAATGTGGTGATCCGCCCGTCTGACCCAATGCCCTGAAATCCGGCAACGACCGCCACTTTTTGACCTTCGGCAAACTTGGCCAGCAGATTTTCGGTTTGGATGTCCTCGATCCGCGCCGCACCGTGGGTGGACGTGGTGCGCAGCGGGATTTGCCAACCCTGCCAGCTGCGGGCGGGCACATCCAGCTCTTGCAGGCACAGGGCCATCAGCCCTGCGGTGACATTCTCGCCCGAAGACACCACAGCGTCATATTCCCGCGCGTCAAACATCGGCGCGATTTCGTTGACCCAGCCAACCAGCTGATTTGTTCTGCCGGACATGGCTGACACGATCACTACCACGTCAAAGCCGTTTTCGACCTCGCGCGCAATCTTGGCGGCAGCGTTGCGGATACGCGCCGGATCAGCCACCGAGGTGCCGCCAAATTTCATCACCAGACGGGGCATCGAGGACCTTTTTGCCAACCCGTAAATTAATCGCCTGCTTAATAGGCGCGGGATAACCGCAGGGCAAGGATCAATAGGGCAGGGCCGTTCCGTCAAAGGATTCGTAACAACCGGACGTATCAACGTTCAGCGCGTCAATGCCTGCAATCAGGCCGCTGGCCGACTGCGCTGGCGATACGGTTGCGTCCGCACCGCCCATGTCGGTTTGCACCCAGCCCGGATGATAAGCCCCTACAGCCACGCCAATCGGGGCAAGATCCAGCGCCATATTGGCCACCAGATTAACCACCGCCGCCTTGGACGAGCGGTAAATCAGACCACCGCCTTGCGCCAAAGTGCTGGACGCATAATCAGAGGCGACAACCGCGATCTTGGGCTCTTTAGCGCCCTGCAGGTTGGGCAAAAGACAGTGCATCGTTAAAAAAGGACCGGTGACATTGGTGGCAAAAGTTTTGGCCCAAAGGTCCGGAGCAAAATCATCCATCGACAAATGCTTTTCCAAAAAAATCCCGGCGTTACAGATCACCGTAGAAATCGGCCTGCCGTCAAGACGCGCTGCCAGCGCTTTGAACGACCCATCGTCCGTCACGTCCAGGATTTGCCAGTCAACCGCATCTTTAAGTTCCGCCGGAATATCGTGGCGGGTTGTGCCGATCACCGCCTCGCCCAGCGCCACGTAGGCCTGCGCCAGTGCCCGTCCGATGCCCCGGTTTGCGCCGGTGATCAAAACGCTCATATTTCTACCCCCGGAAATGATTGCCCAGACAATCCCGATCTAATGACAGCCGCCCAAAGGGTGTCAAGGCGTGGGCATAAAGCGTTTCCAGTTACAGTGGTATCATTTGACCCACCGAACGCCCATGTAAACAAAGGCTGCCTCGGTGGGTCAAATGAAACGCTGTTTCAATGTAAAC
>CAYZQS010000079.1:10685-11902 GCA_964480735.1 uncultured Rhodobacterales bacterium | reverse complement strand
AAACCCTCTTCCATTCCCGCCAACATGCGCTAACCTGCGCCAATGACCTCTCGCCTGTTGCTCTTCGCCCTGCCCTGCCTGCTGCTCGCCTGCGCCCGCCCGCTTACGCCATCAGAAACCACATTCGCCGAAACTTTGCTGGGAGCAGACCTCAACACCACCACCGTCACCGTCACCAAAGGTGCCCTGATCGGCAACGTCAGGCACAGCCGACCGACACGACCGCAGGTGGCGTGCCGCGAGCGGATATTCCCGCCGCCAAAGGCCAAAACCGTCAGCGTCGGCACCGCCGCCTTTGTTTTGTTCAATCAGATTTACGTGGCAGAGGATGTGTTTGAACCCAATTTCCTGCCCGGTTATCCCGAAAAAATGTCCCTGCCCCACGCCATGCTGTTTGCCCACGAGATGATCCATGTCTGGCAATGGCAAAACCGCCGTCTGACGGGTTATCACCCCTGGAAGGCCGCCAATGAACACAAGCCGGGCACCGATCCCTATTTGCTGGAGTTTGGAACCACGCAGCCCTATTTGGATTTTCCGTTTGAACAGCAAGCAGCCATTGTCGAGGAATACGTCTGTTGCGCAGCGCTTGACCCAACGGGCAGCCGCACCTCACGCCTGCGTGAAATGCTGGGCGCTCATTTGCCAGTGGCCGATCTGGACGCGCAAATTTCTGAAACAAAAATTTTTCTGCCCTGGAAAGACGCGCGAACTCGCGGAATTTGCAGTTTAAGATGAATTTTGCTAATCTTGCGCACGACACGCAGATAGGAACGTCACATGATATCCTCAAAAATAATACCCGCCGTCGCGGCAACCTTTACGCTGATCGCCGGATCAGCCCTTGCAGACACTTTGGTCGAGCCTCAACAAGTGGCCATCGACGGCCCGGTTTTGCTGCTGCAAAGCACGGCCTTGACGGTTAAGCTTAGGCCTGCCCGTGTTTACAACCGGCTGATTGACGGCCACGACGACGACGCCGGATACGCCGGCGGTTACGGCATGGGTTGTCAGGGCCGCAAGCACAGCCCGTCGTCCTGATCTCAGGTAAACCGGGCATTCAGCCACGCGATAAAATCGGCCGTGGTCTGATCGCGGTTGGTCTCGTTCAGGCTTTCGTGCCGGGTGCCTGGCAGAACTGACAATGTGACATCCAAAAAACCGGCGCTTTGCAAGCGCTGCGCCAAATGCTGCATGTGTTTGCCGTTTTCCGTACA
>CAYZQS010000079.1:0-10585 GCA_964480735.1 uncultured Rhodobacterales bacterium | reverse complement strand
AGCCCGGCATTCCAGGACGCCCATGCGGCAATCCGGTCAGGATGGCGCATTGCGTAATTGGCGGCAATGACAGAGCCCATAGAGTGGCCAAAGACCACGGTCGGCGCATCTTTGTGGATGTCGCGAATGTGTGAATTTACCGCGTCCACATCCGCCAGCACTTTTGTAAAGCCATCACCATCCGCGTAAACCCCAAGCGGCGCGTCTGCTGCCGTGGTGTGGCCGTGCCCCCGGTGATCATGGGCGGTGACGGCGTATCCGGCCTTCACCAGCGCCTGCGCAAAACGCTCATAGCGCGCGGCGTGTTCGCCCATGCCGTGGTTGATCTGCACGACGGCTTTGGGTTTGGTCTTTGGGGCCATGACCAGCAGGTTCAGTTTTGCACCGGTTGGGGAGGTCAAAGTGGATTGCTTGAATTTCTGCGCCATCGTTTTTGCCCTGCCCCCTGATTTTTCAGCATTATAAACAGAACCAACGCCAAGCACAGACTAAAGCTCAGGTTTTGCGCCACTTTGCCAATACTTCAGACACAGCCACGGCTTTGGATTGCGAGGCCGGGGTAATTTTCCCCGGCGTGCGGCTGAAACGCGGGGCCGGGGCAGGTTGGGAAACCCCGTCAACGGTGGTGAATACGCCGCGTGCTTTATGGTGCGGGTGATCCGGTGCCTCTGCCAATGTCAAAACCGGCGCCACGCAGGCGTCGCTGCCTGCAAAAGCCGCGCACCATTCTGTCTGCGATTTGCCCAGGAACGCCTTTGCCAGTCGCTCGCGCAATTCGGTCCAGCCGGATTTATCAAGCTGTGCCGGCAGGGTTTGTCCGGGCAGTCCGGAAATCGACAATAGTTCGGCATAAAACTGTGGCTCTATCGCGCCAACTGACAGGAATTTGCCATCGCTGCATTCGTAAACCCCGTAAAACGGGGCCGCGCCGTCCAGAATATTATCCTGCCGCCGGTCCTGCCAAAACCCTTCCGCATGCAACGAATAGATCATGCTGGTCAGATGTGCCGTGCCGTCAACGATTGCCGCATCCACAACCTGCCCCACGCCGGAATTCCTTGCTTCCAGCAACGCACAGACCATGCCAAAGGCCAGATACATCCCACCACCGCCAAAATCGCCCAGCAGGTTCAGCGGCGGCACCGGCCTGTCCGCCCCGCCGATTGCATGCAATGCACCAGACAGCGCGATATAGTTGATGTCATGCCCCGCTGTTTGGGCCAGCGGCCCGACCTGCCCCCACCCGGTCATGCGGCCATAAACCAGATGTGGATTGCTGGCTTCAAATTCCTGTGGCCCCAGCCCCAACCGCTCCATCACGCCGGGGCGCATGCCTTCGATCAGACCATCCGCATGATTGATCAATTCAGCCGCTTTTTGCCGGTCACTCTCTGATTTCAGGTTCAGTTCGACAAACGACCGTCCGCGGTTCAAAATATCATATTCTAACCCCAGAATATGCCTGTTGCCGGGTCTTTGCACCCGGATCACCTCTGCCCCCATGTCCGCCAGCGCCATCGCCGCAAAGGGTGTTGGACCCAGCCCGGCAATTTCGACAATTCGAATATTCTTAAGCGGGCCCTGTTTCATGCCCTGCCCGTCATATTGAATTTTGTTGCGGCGGGCGTGAAGCCTGCAATGCCGGAGACGTCTGCGTGCGCCTTATCCAGAGTAAACACTTGTGTCACAAGTTGGATTTTGGCACACACCCAGCACTTTGAGCGCCCAGACAAACCGGTTTTACACGTGACAGACAGCGACAAACTTGCCGGCAAATTCAGCAAAACCGAAATCTGGTGTCTGACCGTCATTTTTCTGGCCCCGATCCTTTTTGTTGCCGCTATCCTACCGACCTTTCACATAGACGCCAGCCGTCTGGTTGCTTTGGGACGAGATTTTCCACTGCTTGGCACATCGCGCCATCCGCCCTTGTCCAGTTGGCTGGGGTGGCTGGTGCTGCAAATTCCGTTTTATGATGCCTGGGCCGCAGTTGCTGTGCAGACTTTGCTGAACGCGCTTGCCATCCGGTATTTTTGGCAGATCGGGGCGCGGTTTCTTGATCCGCCACAGTTGAAAATTCTGCTCATTGCGCTTTTCACGTCCATGTTGCTGACGATTTGGTCGTTTCAGGGATTTTCCATCAACGAGGATATGGCGCAAATTCCGCTGTGGGCGGGTGCCGTTCATTATCTGCTGCGGGCGACAGAAAGCCAAAAACCAACCGGTTACTGGATCATCACCGGTGTGTTCATAGGACTGGCGACCTTAACCAAATATTACGCGATTGTCCTTGTTGCCTCGATTGTGATTTCTTCCATTGTTGTTGCTGAATATCGCCAGCACTGGCGCAGTGCGGGGCCGTGGATTGCCATAGTCACAGCGATGTTGCTGGTGTCACCACACGCCCTGTGGGTGTACGAAAACGCCGCCCGGATGGATTTTTTCTGGAGTAGGCTCAGCCCCAACGGACCTATTGCGTCATCCGTGATTGCCGACACCATGAACGCGCTGCTTGGTCCGCTTATTCTGGTTTTACCCGGCGGTCTTGGGCTTTTAATCGCGATTTCGCGGAAATCAAACCGGACAGAGGCCGGCAAACGCGTTGCAGCACGGTCATTTGTGGTGACCATATTCACAGCAATGATGATTTTATCGGTCGCCCTGCCCCTGACCGGTGTCCATGTGCTGGTGCGCTTTCAGGCTCCGCTGGGCGGGTTTTTCCTTTTGGTTCTGGCCGGTCTTGTGCCACCACATCAGCAGGTCAAAGTGGCGGGGCAATTGTTTCGTTCATCCATTGTGGTCTGGTTTGTCGCCTACGCCGTGGGCGTTGGGTACAATCTTTTTGGCCCTGCACATTTTGTCTCACAAGAGCCGGGTCCGGCGTTGGCCAAGGCCATCCTGACCGACTGGGACCAGCGCTTTGAATGCGGACCCGCCTATGCCATTGGTGCGCAGCGAACGGCAAACCTGCTTGCCATTTACGGGCGCAGACCCATCAGCGGAGTTTCGTTTGATGGGCCCGGCACAATGCCAATCGATTTGCCCGAAAAACAGCATGATTTCGGCGCGGTGCTGCTGTCTGAAAGCGACAATAACACGGTGATCACAATGCGCAGCGCCAATCCCGGTGCAACACAGCCGCGCAGGGTGGACTTGCCCATGCGGCGCAATTTTCGCGGTGATACCAAAGCCTATGTTTACAGCCTTGTGCCACCACAAAACTGTGCCGGATCGAAATAATATTGCGCTGAAAATACCCCGACCCGTTCAACAAAAAATCTTGAATACTCAAAGCGATTTTGTCAAAACGCCGCCAACCCGCCGCAACGATCATGAGCCCCTCATAGATGCCAAAAACAAAGTTCAGCCAAAGCGAACTGATCTGCCTCGTTTTGATATTTTTGGCGCCGATTGTTCTGACCGCGACGATATTGCCAACCTTTCATGCTGATGCCAGCAGGCTGACAGCACTGGGCCGTGACTTTCCACTGATGGGAACGCTGCGCCATCCGCCACTTTCCACGTGGTTGGGGTGGATGGTTTTACAGGTGCCCTATTATGACGGCTGGACCGCTATCGCGCTGCAATCGCTGCTCAACCTCATTGCAATCAGGTATTTCTGGCTGATCGGTGCACGCATATTGAACCCGGAGCAGATGAAGCTTTTGATGATCACGCTTGTGACGTCGATGTTGATGACAATCTGGTCCATGCCCGGCTACTCGATCAACGAAGACATGGCGCAAATGCCGCTTTGGGCCGGTGCGCTCCACTATGTGCTGCGGGGTATTGAAGCGCCCAAAAACCTGCGTGGATGGATTTTGGCCGGGCTGTTCATCGGGCTGGCGACGCTTACAAAATATTATGCAATAATTCTGGTTGCATCTGTGGTGGCCGCCAGCGTTATGATCCCAAGCCACCGCCGATTGTGGCTGGGCGCTGGACCGTGGGTTGCGGTCGTTGTCGCCCTGATTGTTGTAGCCCCCCACGCAATGTGGATGCTGAACAACTTTCAGCACGGCGGGTTTTTCTGGCTTCGGATGGGTCAGGCGGGCAATTTTCAGACCGCCATATTCAGCCGTGCGTTTACCGCCTTGTTTGGCGCGTTGATACTGGCCCTGCCGGGGGGATTTATTTTGTTTTGGGCCGGGCTGCGCAGCCGCAACTCGCCATTTGTTGAGGACGCAAACGACACAAAACGGTTTTTGGTGACCCTGCTTGCGATGATGTTGCTGTTTGGCACGGCCCTGGCCCTGTCCGGCATAAAGTTTCACATTCGGTTTCAGGCACCGGTGGTTGGCTTTTTCCTGCTGGTAAATGTGATGTTTGTCACTGAATTTCGACTGCATCGCCTGACTCGGCAAATTTTCAATGTGTCGGTGTATTTCTGGCTGGCGATATATGCGCTTGCCCCGGTTTTGTACTTGTTTGGGCCACCGCACACCATCGCGCAGGAACCCGGACCCGAACTTGCCGCGCATATTTTAAAGGACTGGGACAGCCAGTTTGACTGCGGCCCCGCCTATGCCCTTAGCGAACAACGCCGCGCCAATATGATCGCCATTTATGGCCGTCGGAATATCGGGCGCGTGCCGTTTGGCTATATAACCCAGACGAAAACCTATGATCCGGCGGTCCAGACCAAATTGGGCGCTGTCTTGCTGGAAGTCACCGGGGACGATGTTTTGGACCGGATGCGGGTGGCATTTCCAACGGCAACCCCCACGCAAACCATCGTTTTGCCCATGCGCCGCAATCTTACCGGTGTTACCAAAAGCTACCGTTATAGCTTTGTACCGCCAAAAGGCTGCACGTGAGCGCTTATTCTGACCGCTCGGCCAGATCCAACCAGTCTTCTTCGGCTGCCACCAGTGCCGCCTGACGTTCAACCAGTCCATCACTGATCTTGGCAAATTTATCCGGTGCCCGATTGAACAGGTCCTGATCAGACAGCGCCACCTCAAGCTTGGCAATCTCGGCCTCAAGCCGGGCAATAGTGTCAGGCAGGGTCTGCAATCTGTGAGTTTCCACATAGGTCAGACTTTTGGCCACACCAGATACCGGGGCCTGTCCCGCCGTTTTTTGCGCGTTGGACTTTGGTTTCTTTGCCGGGGCCTGCGTGCCCGATACTGTGGGTGGATCGCCCCGCTGCGCCTGATAATCCGTCCAGCCACCAGCGTAAACCACCGCCGACCCGCCACCTTCCATCGCAATCGTGGTGCTGGCCACGCGGTCCAGAAAATCCCGGTCGTGGCTGACCAGCAAAACCGTGCCGTCATAATCGTCAAGAATTTCCTGCAGTAAATCCAGCGTTTCCACGTCCAGATCATTTGTCGGCTCATCCAGAACCAGCAGATTGCTTTCCCGCGCCAATATCCGCGCCAGCAACAACCGCGCCTTTTCGCCACCCGAAAGCGCCCGCACCGGCCCGCGTGCCTGACTTTCGTCAAACAGAAACTCTTTCAGGTAACCCACCACATGTCTGGGCCGGCCCCGTACCATGATCTGATCATTGCGACCACTGATGCCTAAAGATTTGTCACCGGTCAGGCTGTCCCAAAGGCTGGCGTCCGGATCAAGCGCTGTGCGGTTCTGATCAAATTCCGCCGCACGAAGATTGCTGCCCAGCCGAACCAAACCCGCATCAGGCGTAAGCTTGCCGGTCAGCATATTGACCAGCGTGGTTTTACCGGCTCCGTTGGGGCCGACAATCGCCACCCGTTCGCCCCGGGCAATCTTGATTGAAAACGGTTGCAGCACCGTGTTCTGGTCAAAGTCTTTCTGAATATCTTTGGCCTCTATCACCAGTTTGCCGGATTTCTGCCCTGTGCCCAATTCCAGCTTTGCCACGCCCTGGCGCATAATCTGCCCGCTGCGTTCGCTGCGCAAATCCGCCAACCGCCGCACCCGGCCCTGATTGCGTTTGCGCCGGGCGCTAATGCCCTCTACCGCCCAGCGCCCTTCAGATTTGATCAGCCGGTTCAGCTTGTGCCGGGCCTGATCCTCTTCGTCAAAAACCCTGTCCCGCCAGTTTTCAAAATCCGCAAACCCCCTGTCGCGCCGCCTGACGACCCCCCGGTCAACCCAAAGGGTTGTGCCCGTCAGGGTCCGCAGGAACGCCCGGTCGTGCGAGATCAAAACAAAACTTTTACGCGCCTGCGCCAGATAATCCTCCAGCCACAGCGTGGCCTCGATATCCAGATGGTTTGTGGGCTCATCCAGCAGCAAAAGATCCGGGTCTTCGGCGAGTATCTTAACCAGGGCCGCCCGCCTTTTTTCGCCCCCGCTGGCCAGATCAGGCGCAACAGTCAAATCCAGCTTCAACTTTTCCGCCGCACGGCCAACCAGATGATCCTGCTCAACCGCCAACCCTGATGCCGCGTAATCCCCCAGCGTGCCAAACCCGCCAAAATCCGGGTCCTGTTCCATATTCCCGACGCTTACCCCAGGGCTGAGAACCCGCTGGCCGCTGTCAGGTTCCAGCAACCCCGCCATGATCTTAAGCAGCGTGGTCTTGCCAGAACCGTTTCGCCCCACAAGGGCTGCCCGCAGGCCGGGCTGCAGAACCAGATCAAGACCCGACAACAGCGGATCACCGCCAAATGTCAGCCCGATTGCCGAAAGCGTAAGCAAGGGAGGTCGCGCCATAGCCGCCTGCTACCCACCCCGGCCAATCAGGTCAACCGTGGGGCTTCTTTACGGTGAAAATATCCAAAAAAACCGCTGCGGCACGCCGCTAAAGGTAATGCCCCGCAGGGGCTCCGTTTGGTTGGTTGCCAAGCCTAGCCACCTGTCAGCAAAACTTCCGCCTCTACTTCGATGGCAAAGTTCAACGGCAGCCCGGCAACACCGATCGCGGAACGCGCATGACGCCCGACCTTTTCGCCAAAAACCGCTACAATCAGATCGCTGAACCCGTTCAAAACCAGATGCTGCTCACTGTACCCCGGCGCCGAATTGACCATACCAAACACCCGCAGCCACCCCGCAACCCGTGACAAATCCCCGATTTCAGCTTTCAAATTGGCCAGAACTGACAGGCCGATGTCCCGCGCGGCAAGCTGCGCCTCACCGGTGGTTAATTCCAAACCGACTTGACCGTAGGGTCCGGCAATTGCACCGTCAGCCGTGTGTTTTGGATGGCCCGAGATAAGCGCGCGGTCTCCCCTGACGTTCACAAAAGAAAATGGCAGCTGCAGGTCCGGCGGCAACACAATGGGCGGTGGCAGTTTCAGGCCAAGTTCGGTCAACCGGGTTTCAGGATCAGTCACGCCCACTGGCCTTATGCCGCCGGCATGCCGGTTTCAACCAGCGTCGCCCAGTAAGAACATCCGGCAGGTATGGCCTCGTCATCAAAATTATATTCCGGATGGTGGCACATGGGCGTGTCACCGTTGCCCACCAGAATATAAGCCCCGGGCCGGCTTTCCAGCATATATGAAAAATCCTCGGCGCCCATAATCTGCGGCGCATCGTTTTTCACCCGATCCTCGCCCGCCACTTTCCTGGCAATTTTTACAGCAAACTCCGTTTGCGCGGCTGCATTTTCCATCACCGGATATCCGCGCTGGTAGTCAACTTTTGCAACCGCCCCCAGCGCCTTGGCGGTACTGATCGCCACTCTTTTGATATTTTCCTCCGCCATGTCCTGAACGCCTTTGTCCATCGTGCGCACGGTCCCGCGCAGCTGCACATGCTGGGGAATGACGTTATAGGCGTCACTTTCGGTGCGAAACGACGTGATAGACACCACCAAAGATTTAAGCGGATCAGAATTGCGCGCGGCGACCGATTGCATGGCCACCACGATTTGCGCGCCGACCAGGGTGGAATCCACACTTTCATGTGGCTTGGCCGCGTGCCCGCCCTTGCCTTCGATATCAATGGTGAACTGATCGGCAGCGGCAAAGAACGCCCCGGGCCGGATGGCAAAATCGCCCACCGGATACCCCGGCATATTGTGCATGCCGTAAACTTCCTGAATGCCAAACTCTTCCATCATGCCGTCATCAACCATTTCCTTGCCACCGGCACCGCCTTCCTCTGCCGGTTGAAAGATCACCACCGCCGTGCCGTCAAAATTCCGCGTCTCGGCCAGATATTTTGCGGCACCCAAAAGCATCGCCGTATGCCCGTCGTGCCCGCAGGCATGCATTTTGCCTTCAACTTTGGATTTATAATCCAGTCCTGTAGCTTCATAGATCGGCAGCGCGTCCATATCGGCCCGCAACCCCATCACCTTGCCGGAATTATCGGTCTTGCCCTTGATCACCCCCACAACGCCGGTGCGGCCAATGCCGGTTTCCACGATGTCACAGCCAAATTCTGACAGTTTTTCGGCCACCAGCGCAGAGGTTCTGTGGGTGTCAAACAACAGTTCCGGGTTTTCGTGCATGTCCCGCCGCCAGGCGGTAATTTCTGCGTGCAGGTCGGCAAATCGGTTTATCAGGGGCATCGCGTTCTCCTAAGTGGCAAGTTGCGTGATCAGGCGGCGCATAAAGCCAGCACCGGCCTCAAACTGTTCAACGGAAATAAACTCGTTGGGCTGGTGGGCCTGCTCGATCGAGCCGGGGCCACAGATCACCACTGAATAATCCCGTTCCTGAAACTGTCCGGCTTCGGTGCCGTAGGACACCACATGGGTGCCGTTGTCCCCGGTCAAAACCCGGGCCAGACGCTCGGCTTCGCCGTCCTCTTCCGGCTTCAGGCCCGGATTGCCAAGGCGCGGTGTAACAGTGATTTTTGTTTCTGGCCGGATTTTTTGCATATCCGCCTCAACTTCGCCGACAAATTCCATATAACGCGCGTACCAATCCATCGGGTCCTGCGACGCCGGGCAGCGGATGTCGGTGGAAAAAATACAATCTTTCGCGGTGATATTGCCTGCAGTGCCACCGTTCAGCATACCAACGTGCAACGTGGTAAAGGGCGGCTCAAACATTGCGTCAACGTCATTGGGCGTGGCCACCCTGTTTTCCTCAAACCGCTTATGCAGCCAATTGACCAACCGTGCCGCCGCCATATTGGCAGAAACCCCCTGGTGCATCAGAGACGAGTGAATTTCAAAGCCGTGCACATGGGTTTCCATGCCATAGGCACCCTTATGGGCGGTCACCACCTTCATCATCGATGGCTCGCCAACAAAAACAGCGGCGGCCTTGGGCAGTTCCTTGCGCATCTCATCAATCATAGACGGCGCGCCCAGACAGCCGACCTCTTCATCAAAGGACATGGCAATCTGAATGGGGCGTTTCAGCCCGGCCTTTAACATCTCCGGCACAAACGCCAGCGCCAGCGCGTCAAAACCCTTCATGTCACAGGTGCCCCGCCCATACAGTCTGTCGCCTTTTCGCATTACAGTGAACGGATCACTGTCCCAGTCCTGCCCTTTGACCGGCACCACATCCGTGTGCCCTGACAACACAACACCTCCCTCTACCTCTGGCCCCACAAGGGCGTACAGATTGGCCTTGTCACCGGTGGCGTCATAAACCCGGTGCGACGCCACGCCGTGTGACGCCAGATATTCCTCGATAAAGTCGATAACCGGCAGATTGCTTTCACTGGAAACCGAAGGAAACGAGACCAGTTTCTCCAGCATCTCCAACGGAGTCATATCCATACTCATTGGGATTTCCCCTGTTAACTTTGTGCCAGACTGTTCCGAAGTCCGCGGAACGTCAAGCGCAGCGGCAGCCTAATCCTGCAAGACGTTACGAAAATTGACTAAATGGAAAAATCTTTGTTGCTGGATACGGATTTTCGTGGTTACTCTTGGTCACGGAATAGCTGCAACAACAAGATCACATAAGAATCTGTTGCATGGAGTATCTCAGGGGGAGCTGCCGATGCCCGACGGGGCACAATACACGACCGCGCCAATTCTTGACGTGACCGACCTGAAAACCGTGTTCAAAACCCGCGGTGGCGAAGTCCACGCGGTGAATTCTGTCAGCTTTAATCTGGCCCCCGGTGAATTGCTGGGCGTGGTTGGTGAAAGCGGGTCCGGCAAATCGGTGACCATGATGTCGCTGATCAAGCTGTTGCCAATGCCTCCGGCTGAAATTCAGCAAGGATCAGTGGTTTTTGACGGTCAGGACCTGCTTAAAATGTCTGCCGACGATCTGCGCGACGTGCGTGGCAGTAGCATCGGGTTTGTGTTTCAGGATCCGATGACGTCGCTTAATCCGGTATTTACCGTCGGCTATCAGTTGGCGGAACCACTGCGCAAGCACATGGGGCTGAGCAAAAGCGAGGCCAGGTTGCGTTCGGCTGAATTGCTGGAGCTGGTGGGTATCCCCGACGCCAAAGCGCGGCTTTCAGATTTCCCTCACCAGTTTTCCGGCGGCATGCGCCAGCGGGTGATGATCGCCATTGCGCTGGCCTGTGACCCCAAGGTTCTGATCGCCGATGAACCGACAACCGCGCTGGATGTCACCATTCAGGCGCAGATACTGGAGTTGGTGAAAGACCTGCGGCAAAAACTGGGCATGGCGATTGTCTGGATCACCCATGATCTGGGGGTGATCGCCGGCATTGCCGACCGGGTGATGGTTATGTACGGCGGTCAGGTGGTGGAACAGGC
>CAYZQS010000078.1:0-12059 GCA_964480735.1 uncultured Rhodobacterales bacterium | reverse complement strand
TAACCAATAGGTCTTGCGCGCAATTTATTCCGAAAACCGGTGCCCACTTTTCGGATTGCGCTTTAGAGCGTTTTTGGTTTGGCTGATTCACAGCTTCTTTACGGCTCAAATATCCGAAATCCGCTGCCCGCCCGGGCAGCTTAGGGTAATGCCCCGCAGGGGCGCCGCTTGCTTGGTTGCCAAAAGAAAAAGGCGGGGTTTCCCCCGCCCAGTCTGACAATTCAGGCTCATCGTTGGTACCGCTCGGTTTATTGCCTGCGGCCTGAACGCCTGGAGGTAAGCGCACCCACCTCCGAAACCTTGGCGAAAACTTGGGGCATCCGCCTCGGCAATTTTTTTACATCATCTCCTGACCGTCCGCATTTTGACCGGCCCGTTAACTGCACCCGCTGGTCGCCCCGCAGGTGTTGCATTTCATACAGGTGCCGTTGCGCACCAATGTGTAGTTGCCACAATCAGAACAGCTGTCCCCCTCAAAGCCCTGCAGTTTTGCCTTGGCGCGGGCATCCATCTGGACCACCGCGGTGACATTTGATTCCGGGATCAACTGCGCCAGCGCCCCGACCGGATCATTGGCTTTTTCCGATTTGAACACCTGATCCATACCGCCCTGCAGCACCACCAGCTCTTGCGGCAACCGCTTGCGCAGATAACCGGTGGATGACACTTTTCTGATCATTTCCAAAGACTTGGAGGCAGACTCTGTGGTTGATTCCTGAAAATTCCGCTTGCCTTCTTCGTCGCCGCGCCCCAGATCGTCAAAGCTTTCGCCTTCCGGTTTCACGTGCGCCAGATCGGTACGGTCCAGATAAGATATCGCCAGTTCGCGGAAGATATAATCCAGGATCGACGTGGCGTTTTTCACAGAATCATTGCCCTGCACCATGCCCGCCGGTTCAAATCGTGTGAAGGTAAACGCTTCCACAAATTCTTCCAGCGGCACGCCGTATTGCAGGCCCACCGAAATGGCGATGGCGAAATTGTTCATCATGGCGCGAAAACCGGCACCTTCCTTGTGCATGTCGATGAAAATCTCGCCGATCCGGCCGTCCTGATACTCGCCCGTGCGCAGATAAACCTTGTGCCCGCCAACGATGGCCTTTTGCGTATAACCTTTGCGCCGCTCAGGCAGTTTGGCGCGTTCCGTGCGGGTGATTTCCTTGATCACCAGCTTTTCGACGATTTTTTCGGCCAGCACTGTGGCCTTTTCACCGGCGGGCGCCGCAATCAGCGCCTCTTCCAGATCGTCATCGTCCTCGATCAACGCACAATTCAGTGGCTGGCTGAGCTTGGAACCATCCCGGTACAGCGCGTTGGCCTTGACCCCTAGGGACCAGCTTAACTCATAAGCCGCATTGCATTCATCAATGCTGGCCTCGTTCGGCATATTGATGGTTTTTGAAATCGCGCCGGAAATGAAGCTCTGCGCCGCGGCCATCATGTGAATATGGGAATTCACACTCAGAAACCGCTTGCCGATCTTGCCGCAGGTGCTGGCGCAGTCAAAAACACTATAGTGTTTTGGCTTCAGATGCGGCGCACCCTCAAGGCTCATGGTGCCGCACACATGGTGGTTTGCCGCCTCCACTTGCGCTTTGGTAAATCCCAGATGGGCCAGCAAATCAAAGGTTGGATCGTCCAGTTTGTCCTGCGGAATGCCCAATGTGCCTTTGCAGAAATCCATCCCCAACGTGTATTGATTAAACACAAAGCGGATATCAAAGGCTGACTGCAGGGCTGCTTCGATCTTTTCAATCTCGGCCACGCCAAATCCGTGACCTTGCAACGTGGTGTGGTTAATCTCTGGCGCGTTGCCAAGGCTGGCATGGCCAACGGCATAGGACACGATTTCCTCGATCTGCGAAGAACTGTAGCCCAGCGTTTCAAGGGCTGCCGGAACTGAGCGGTTGATGATCTTAAAATACCCGCCGCCGGCCAGTTTCTTGTATTTCACCAGTGCGAAATCAGGCTCAATCCCTGTGGTATCACAGTCCATCACCAAACCGATGGTGCCGGTCGGAGCAATCACTGACACCTGCGCGTTGCGAAAGCCATGTTTCTTGCCAAGCCGCAGGGCTTCGTCCCACGCGGCGTGGCAAAGCGTCAGCAGGCTTTGATCCGGACAGTTTTCGTGGTCCAGCGGCACCGGTTTGATGTTCAAACCTTCATAGCCACCGGATTTGCCAAAGGCGGCGCGACGATGGTTGCGAATGACCCGCAGCATGTCGTCGGCGTTTTTCTTATAACCCGGAAATGCGCCGTTCTCCCGCGCCATTTCTGCCGATGTTGCAAAAGATACGCCAGTCATCAGCGCAGTCAGCGCCCCGCACATGGCACGGCCCGCATCGCTGTCATAGCTTAGCCCCATGTTCATCAGCAATCCGCCGATGTTGGCATAGCCAAGGCCAAGCGTGCGGAAGCGGTATGATTTCTGGGCAATCTCGCGCGATGGGAATTGCGCCATAAGAACCGAAACTTCCAGCGTCAGCGTCCACAGGCGGGTGGCGTGCATGTAATCCTCAGCGGCAAATTTGCCACCCTCGTAAAACTGCAAAAGGTTCATGGAGGCCAGATTGCACGCGGTGTCATCCAGAAACATATATTCCGAACACGGGTTGGAACCGCGGATCTCACCGTCATTCGGACAGGTGTGCCAGGCGTTTATTGTGTCGTGAAACTGAATGCCGGGATCGGCACAGGCCCATGCCGCGTGACCGATGTCTTCCCATAGATCCCGTGCTTTGACAGTCTTTGCAACTTTGCCGTCGGTGCGGCGGATCAATTCCCAGTCAGCATCGTCTTTAACCGCCTTCAAAAACTGATCGGTGACGCGCACGGAATTGTTGGAGTTTTGCCCGGCGACGGACAGATAGGCCTCTGAATCCCAGTCTGTATCGTATGTGGGAAACTCGATTGATGTATAGCCCTGCTGTGCGTATTGCAGCACGCGGTAGATATACGTGTCCGGGATGGCGGTTTTCTTGGCCGCCCGAATGGCCGTTTTCAGACCCGCATTGACTTTTGGGTCAAACGCATCGTCTTCCTTGCCGTCCCAAACGCGAATAGCCTCGAACAATTCATTCAGATGAGTTTCGTGCAGTTTTGACCCCGCCACAAGCGAGGCAACTTTTTGTTCCTCGCGAACTTTCCAATTGACGAACTCTTCAATATCCGGGTGATCCATGTCGCAGATCACCATTTTGGCCGCGCGGCGCGTGGTGCCGCCTGATTTGATCGCCCCCGCCGCCCGGTCGCCGATTTTTAGAAACGACATCAAGCCGGATGATTTTCCGCCCCCTGCCAGCGTTTCATTTGCCGCCCTAAGCGACGAAAAGTTGGTGCCCGTGCCAGAGCCATATTTGAACAACCGCGCCTCGCGCACCCAAAGGTCCATGATGCCGCCCTCGTTCACCAGATCATCATTGACTGATTGAATAAAACAGGCGTGGGGTTGCGGGTGCCGATAAGCGCTGTCTGATTTGGTCAGCTTGCCGGTGGCGTAATCCACATAAAAATGGCCCTGTCCGGGGCTGTCGATACCGTAAGCCCAATGCAGCCCCGTGTTGAACCACTGCGGCGAGTTGGGCGCCGCCATCTGGGCCGCCAGCATAAACCGCATTTCGTCAAAATAAGCACGTGCGTCGCGTTCCTCGGTAAAATAGCCGCCCTTCCAGCCCCAGTAGGTCCAGGTTCCCGCCAGCCGGTCAAATACCTGCTTGGCCGAAGTTTCACCGCCAAACCGCTGGTCTTCCGGCAATTTGGCCAGTGCATCTTCGTCCGGCACCGAGGGCCATAAAAATTCCGGTACGTCGTCCTCTGCCTGTTTTTTCAAAACAGCGGCGACACCGGCTTTGCGAAAATATTTTTGCGCCAGCACGTCGGCGGCAACCTGTGTCCAGTCACCTGGCACTTCCAGTTCGGCAAGCGAAAAGACCACTGTGCCGTTTGGATTTCTAATTTCAGAACTTGTTGTGACAAAATCCAGTGCCCCGTAGGCGTCGGTTCCGTCTTTGGTGAATCTCCGTTCAATCTTCATTTCTGCCCCGTCAGTTTTTCATCCCAAGGCCGGTTGGTTGATCCACCGTACCCTTATGTGTCCTGCCTTTTTTCAGACGTCCACGGTGCAAATAGATGCGATCGCGCCAAGCTCAATCCCCCGCGAGTGTTTACGAGTAATTTCGACGAAAGCACAAGATGTGGTGGTCTGTCGGTAGGTTCCCACAAACTGACGTATGTTGGTGGTTAACGTCAACGATTTTATTCACGTTTCTGGCACATTTTTTTGTTGACGCTGTATTTGCAACAAAAATTATACCGGCCAATTACTGCGGTCCAATTCTGGCCCATTACACTGCCTGAAAGTAACGACCGCAAATATTCAATGCCGTAATTCACAAAAACTGAATGTGGGACCGCAGCTTAGGGCAATTTGTTTATGCGGATTTTTTCAAAAGGGCTTTTGAAAAATTGCTTTTTGCGAAAACCAACTGCGGATTGTGGCAGGGAATCATACCTCTTCAATTCCTGATCCTGCTGGTCGCACCAAACGGCGAGGTCGCAAATAAATCAGAATTTCCAGAAGCGATGGTCGGGGCGCCCAGATTCGAACTGAGGACCTACGGTACCCAAAACCGTCGCGCTACCAGGCTGCGCCACGCCCCGTCATCGCGGCTGTATCTACAGGCAGTCCGGAAGCTTGAAAAGCCCTAAAATAGCGGCATTATTCGCAAGGCCAGACAGGGGCTGAAGCCGCAAATGCCGGATGCCTGATCTGGCTTCCCTCGGCCAGTTGCAACTGCCCGGCCAACCCGCCGTTGATCTCCAAAACTGCAAAAATATCATCCCCACCGGGGATCGGCGTCAGATCGCCGGGAACAGCGGAATCATGCACATGCTGCACCACACCCGAATCATCAATAAAGATCATATCAAGTGCAATCAGCGTGTTTTTCATCCAAAACGCCACCCGCTGCGGGCGGTCGTAAACAAACAGCATACCCGAAAACGCCGCCAGTTCATCGCGAAACATCAACCCCTGCGCACGGCTTTCATTCGTATCAACCACTTCCACCTGAAACGAAACGCGCCCCCAGTCGCCCCGGACATCAAGACTGTCATTTGAACAGGCAGCACCGGCGTGCTGTACCAGAGCAAAAAAACAGGCGATGCTTACAAAAAAATGTCTCAACAGCTTTCCCTCGGGTTCGACCCTAAATTTAGCACGGCAACAACTTCAAATCACAACTTCGCAACTATGGGTTCAACCTGTCGATTTGCCACGGCTGATCCGCGTCGGGCCTTGTCCAGCGAAACCGGTCGTGCAGACGAAAGGCGCCGTCCGCCCAAAACTCGATCTCAACCGGCACAATCCGAAACCCGCCCCAAAACGGCGGCCGACCTGGGTTTGCACCTTTGGCAGCCGTGATTTTTGCCACTTTCGCCATCAGGGCAGACCGTGATTGCAGCGGCGAAGACTGGTCAGATGCCCATGCGCCCAGCCTGCTTTGCAGCGACCGCGAGGCAAAATAGTCATCCGCCTTTGCGCCGTCCTCTTTGCTGACGTGCCCGCGCACCCTGATTTGGCGGCGCAGGGTTTTCCAGTGCATCACAAAGGCCGCAGTGCCGGAGGCATCTATTTCCACCGCTTTGGCGCTGGTGTAATTGGTATAAAAAACAAAGGCGTCAGGTTCTATGGCCTTGATCAAAACCATGCGCGCGTTGGGCATGCCATTGCTGTCAACTGTGCCCAGAGCAACCGCACTTGGATCATTCGCCTCGACTTTCTCAGCCTCGCCAAGCCAGGATTGCGCGATTACAAACGGATCGTCACCGGCAAATATTCCACTGCGTTTCATCCTGACCCTTCGCGCGATTTTACCCATGTGAAGACATACCACCCCCAATAATCGGCGCAAGCCAGACTTGAGCTTGCCAAAGCTTTGCCCTAAATCGAAGGGCAAGGAATATTGCGGGGGGCGGATTATGAGCAGTGGCATAATGCAGGGCAAACGCGGCCTTATTATGGGCGTGGCGAATGATAAATCCATCGCCTGGGGCATTGCCAAAGCCTGTCACGAACAGGGCGCAGAACTGGCGTTTACTTACATGGGCGAAGCCTTTGGCAAGCGCGCCAGACCGTTGGCCGATTCGATCGGCGTGACCCATCTGATTGATTGTGATGCGTCCGACGCCGCCTCGCTGGACGCGGCGTTTAAAGTGCTGAAAGACGATTGGGGCAGCATTGATTTCATCGTCCACGCCATTGGTTTTTCAGACAAAAACGAGCTTCGCGGTCGTTACGTTGACACCTCGGCTGAAAACTTCCGCACCACAATGGACATCTCTGTTTACACCTTCACGGCCGTGGCGCAACGGGCGGAAAAGCTGATGCCAAACGGTGGCGCGCTGTTGACCCTCACCTACTATGGTGCTGAAAAAGTCATGCCGCATTACAACGTTATGGGGTTGGCCAAAGCAGCGCTTGAAAATTCCGTCAAATACCTGGCGATGGATCTGGGGCCAAATAATATCCGCGTCAATGCCCTGTCTGCTGGGCCAATAAAAACCCTGGCCGCCAGTGGCATCGGTGATTTCCGCTATATTCTGAAATGGAACGAGCTCAACTCGCCCCTGCGCCGCAACGTCAGCCAATCCGATGTGGGCAAAGCCGGGATGTATCTGTGTTCTGATCTGGCGTCCGGCGTGACGGGTGAAAACCACCACGTCGATTCAGGTTATCACGTGGTTGGAATGAAAGCCGTCGATGCACCGGATATCGACGTCGCAACCGGGAGAAAATAATGTCAGAGCGCCTGCCGCACGAAAAAGGTTTTCACATCAGTTGGGACCAAATCCACCGCGACAGCCGGGCCTTGGCCTGGCGGCTTGACGGCAAAGGTCCCAACAAAGGTGCGTGGAAAGCCGTCGTGGCCGTCACCCGCGGCGGCATGGCCCCGGCCATGATCATGGCGCGCGAGCTTGACATCCGCACCGTTGATACCATCTCGGTCAAGTCCTACGACCACCAAAACCAAAGCGAAGCCGTCATATTAAAATCACCCGACAAAAACCTGTTGGGCGACGGCAGCGGTGTTCTGATCGTCGATGATCTGGTTGACACCGGCAAAACGCTGCAGGTCGTGCGCGACCTGTTCCCCAAGGCCCACTATGCAACGGTATACGCCAAACCCGAGGGCCGCCCGATGGTGGACACGTTCATCACAGAGGTCAGTCAGGACACCTGGATATTCTTTCCGTGGGACATGGCACTGCAATATGTGCAACCTTACAGGGGCAACGACTGACTTCATCTTTGCCCAAATACTCAACCACCGCTGCGCCCAAAGCGCAGCTTATGGTAATGCCCCACAGGGGCGCCGCTTGGCTGTAGATATTTAATCATGCAAAGCTTCAGCCAATCCCCGACTGACCCGGAATTCATCCAAAACCCCTACCCGTTTTATGACAAAACCCGCACGCAGGGCCCGCTGTTTTTCTGGCGCGAATACAATATGGTCTGCGCGTCCTCGCTTGCCGCTGTGAACGCGCTGCTGCGCGACCGCCGGTTTGGCCGCGAACAACCGGCGGAGTTTCGCAAACCTGTGCCGCCAAACATCCAGCCATTCATGGATATTGAGGCCCATTCAATGCTGGAGCTGGAACCTCCAACCCACACCCGCCTGCGCGGTCTGGTTTTGCGTGCCTTTACCTCGCGCCGCATCAAAGAACTGGCGCCTGAAATCACCGCACTTTGCCATCAATTGATCGACGCCTTCCCGGTTCAGCCGTTTGATTTGCTGCACCACTTTGGTGAGAAAATTCCGGTTATCATCATCGCCCGCCTTTTGGGTGTGCCCGAAGACCGCAGCGATGATCTGTTAAAATGGTCCCACGCTATGGTGGCCATGTATCAGGCCAACCGCAGCCGTCAGACCGAACAGGACGCGGTGATCGCTGCGACCGCCTTTGCCGATTTCATCCGCAGTTACGTTTATACCCGCCGCAATACGCCCGGGGACGATCTGATCACCCAATTGATCGCGGCTAAGGAAGACGGCGAAAAACTGTCAACGGATGAATTGATCAGCACCTGCATTTTGCTGCTGAACGCCGGGCACGAGGCCACGGTTCATGCGATCGGCAACGGCATTAAAACCCTGCTTGAAAGTGATTTAAGTGTTGCATCGCTGCTGAACAGCGGCAGCCTTGGTGGCACCATCGAAGAACTTCTGCGATTTGATCCGCCCCTGCACATGTTCACGCGCTATGCTTACGAAGATATCGCGCTGTTTGGCTATAACTTTAAGCGCGGCGAAGAGATTGCGCTGCTGCTGGGGGCCGCAAACCGGGACCCGGTCGCATATTGCGAGCCTGAAAAATTTGACCCCGCCCGCAAGCTGGCGCCGCACACCAGCTTTGGCGCCGGTGTGCATTTTTGCGTCGGTGCACCGCTGGCCCGGCTGGAAATGTCTGTAGCCTTGCCAATCCTGTTTGAACGCTGCCCAAACCTGAGATTAACGGGGATGCCTAATTTTGCCGACCGGTACCATTTTCATGGCCTGTCGGGTTTGATTGTCAGAACATAAGTTCCCCAAATTGCGCTGAGGTCTTCATATCGGTACTGATGCGCACCCAAATTGACAATTTCTTAATCTCGAATAATTCTGGTTATCTGTTATTTTACAGCGCCTTAGCCGACATTTACTAAACCACTAAACCAGTTTAGTAGTTTAAGTTAACCGAATTTAATATACGGTTAATCACGCATTTTCATCGGTCAGAGATTCAGCATCGCCGGGTCGGATTTTGCCTTGTTGACAGCCCAATAATCCAACGCAACCGGTTCCATTATCAGAATTTGGACTTACCGGTTACGAAACCGGCTGCGCTGTTTCCACCAGTTTCACAAAGAAACTGGCGCCAATCGGCGAAGCCTCGTCGTTAAAATCAAATTCCGGGTGATGCAGTGTCGCCCCCTCACCGGTGCCAAGACACAGGTAAGACCCGGGACGCTCTTCCAGCATATAGGCAAAATCTTCTGATCCCATCGTCATGGGCACATTGATGCTGGCCAGATCTTCACCCGCAACACCCTTGGCCACTTCAACCGCAAATTCAGTTTCCGCGGCATGATTGACCGTCGCCGGATAACCGTAGTCATATTCCATCGTCGCTGATCCGCCCATCGCCTCTGCAACCTGCGTCACAATCTTTTCGATCCGCATCACCATCATGTCGCGCACGTCTTTTTTCATGGTGCGCACGGTGCCCTGAATATAGGCCTCCGCCGGAACAATATTATGCGACGTGCCGGTTTTGATCTGGGTCACAGACAACACCGCCGCCTCGATCGGGTCCACGTTGCGGCTGACCACAGTTTGCAGCGCCTGCACGATCTGCACCGCGATCATCACCGGATCAACAGTTTCATTGGCCATCGCCGCATGCCCGCCAACACCGGTGATATGAATGTCAAAACTGTCCGCCGCTGCCAAAAGCGGCCCAACCCGCGTGCCGATCAACCCAAAGGGCATGCCCGGAATATTGTGGATGCCGTAAACCTGCGAGATGTCAAAATTGTCCATCATGCCCTCGTCACACATCACCTTGCCACCGGCGCCGCCCTCTTCGGCGGGTTGAAAAATCAGCGCCACGCGGCCGGTGAAATTTCGGGTTTCCACCAGATACCGCGCGGCCCCCAGCAACATCGTGGTATGACCGTCATGCCCGCAGGCGTGCATTTTGCCGTCGATTTTGGATTTATACGGATGATCGGTGGCTTCCAGTATCGGCAGCGCGTCCATATCCGCACGCAAGCCAATCGTCGGCCCCTCGCCCTGCCCGTTTATGATGGCAACAATGCCGGTTGTGGCGATGCCCTCGTGGATATCGTCAACGCCAAATTCGCGCAGCCGCTCAACAACAAAGGCTGCGGTCTCATGACACTCAAACCCCAGTTCGGGATGGGCGTGCAGGTGCTGGCGCCACTCTTTCATATCGTTGTGAAATTCGGCGATTCGATTAATGACCGGCATAAGCGTGGACTCCCCAATTGATTGATGGCTATTTGAACCAAAGCTTTTCCTAAATTTGAGCCGACCACAATGCCAAAATCCAACGACGAAAGTCAGGCCCTTTGCCTTGATCCTAACGGCGGTCTGCCGCGGTTGCTGGAAATCATGGCCCGCCTGCGCGATCCTGAAAGCGGATGCCCCTGGGATATCGAACAAACCTTTGAAACCATCGCGCCCTATACCATTGAAGAAGCCTATGAAGTGGCGGATGCCATCGCACTGGACGATATGGCAGAGCTTGAGGGCGAACTGGGCGACCTGCTGTTGCAGGTCATCTATTACACTCAGATGGGCCGCGAAGCAGGGCATTTTGATTTTGAATCGGTCACCAAAAATATCAGTGACAAAATGATTGCCCGCCATCCGCACGTGTTTGGCGATGAAAGCCGCGATAAATCTGCGACGCAGCAAACCGCCGACTGGGAAAAAATCAAAGCGGCAGAGCGGGCGGGAAAAACCGGCGAAAAACAAGGCGCGTTGGATGGGGTGGCCAAAGCCCTGCCGGCCCTGACCCGCGCGGTCAAACTGCAAAAACGGGCCGCGCGGGTCGGGTTTGACTGGCCGTCAACCGATCAGGTGATTGCCAAGATTGCAGAGGAATCAGCCGAGCTGTTGGAAGCGCGGACAAAACTGTCAGAGGCCGAGGTCGCGGAAGAATTTGGCGATCTGATGTTTGTTGTGGCCAATCTGGCCCGGCATCTGAAACTGGACCCCGAAGCGGCGCTGCGCGCAGCCAACGCAAAGTTCACACGGCGGTTCAACGCGGTCGAGCGGCATTTGGCAAAGCGCGGAAAGACTGCCCAGCAATCAAACCTGGCAGAGTTGGACCGCTTGTGGGACCGTGTGAAACGCGACGAAAAAGGCTGAAATTGTCGCATGGCCAGCAGGCTCACTTGACCTGAGTGAATGACTCAGGTTTAAAACCCATGTAATTTACTCAGGAAAGAAAATCATGCGTAACCTATGCAGAAAAACCGCGCTGGCCGCCCTTTTTTGTTTGATGGCGGGTGCTGTGTCACCGCAGGAAGTCAACGTTTATTCGTACCGCCAGCCGGACCTTGTAAAACCACTGTTTGATGCGTTCACAGCGGAAACCGGCATTGCGGTCAACGTTTCGTTCTTAAACAAAGGCATGGTTGAAAAACTGGAGGCCGAAGGAAAACGCAGCCCGGCGGATGTGGTTTTGACAGTTGATATTTCGCGTCTCGCTGCGATTGTTGATGCGGGCCTTACCCAGCCTGTTGCGTCTGCAATCCTTGAGGCCAATATCCCGGCGGAATTTCGTGACCCGTCCAATCAGTGGTTTGGCCTGACCTCCCGCGCCCGGGTGGTTTTTGTTTCAAAAACGGCGGTGGGCAAAGGTGAAATCACCACCTATGAAGATCTGGCCGATCCAAAATGGCGGGGGCGTATCTGCGTGCGTTCAGGCACCCATGCCTATAATCTGGCGCTGTTTTCCGCTGCCATCGCGCATCTTGGCAAGGCAGACGCAAAGATCTGGCTTGAAGGGGTAAAGGCCAATCTTGCCCGCAAACCCCAAGGCAACGACCGCGGGCAGATCAAGGCGGTGTGGTCGGGTGAATGCGATATTTCCATCGGCAACACCTATTATATGGGCGCGATGCTGCAAAAACCGGAACAAAAAGAATGGGCCGACGCAGTGCGGATTGAATTTCCGGAGTTTGAGGATGGCGGCACGCACGTTAACCTGTCTGGCATGGCGATGACCAAAGCCGCACCAAATGCTGGTAATGCGCTGATATTGATGGAATATTTGTCCTCTGCCAAAGCGCAGTCGATATATGCCGAAAGCAATTTCGAATATCCGGTGTTGCCCGGCGCGCCGGTGTCTGATCTGGTGGCGTCCTGGGGCGAGCTGACACCGGACAGTGTGAACCTGATGGATTTGGCCGGATTGCGCGGCGCTGCGTTGCGGCTGGTGGAACAAGTGAATTTTGACAACTAAAGCGCAATCCGAAAAGTGGG
>CAYZQS010000077.1:8221-12269 GCA_964480735.1 uncultured Rhodobacterales bacterium | reverse complement strand
CAAATCAGACCGACGGGGCGCTCCCGCCAAAAATGCGACCTTCGGTCGATTTTTGTTGGGCCGGGCCACTGACGCTGCGCGCAGTGGTTTGGATATTTAGGCCGTAAAGAAGCGTATCCGGTCGCAAAAAAGGGCGCAAAAGCGCCCTTGATCGCGGATTACAGCAGGTTAAATCGCGCTTTTGATCCAGTCATCCAGTGCTGCCTTGGGGGCTGCGCCGGTTTTGTTGGACAGGACTTCACCGTCTTTGAACATGAACAGCGCCGGAATACCGCGCACGCCAAGGGTCATGGGCGAGGTTGGGTTTTCGTCCACGTTTACCTTCACGATTTTCACTTTGCCTTCATACTCTGCCGAAAGCTCTTCCAGCGCCGGACCGATGGCCTTGCACGGGCCGCACCATTCAGCCCAGAAGTCCACCACAACGGGGATGTCAGATTGTTTGACTTCGGCGTCAAATGTGTCGTCGGTTACTGCGATCGTTGCCATGTTGATTTCTCCTGGCGGAATGTGTTTCACTGGGGCGCAACCTAGGTATCGACAATACCAGCGTCAAGGGATCGGCGTGGTATTGAAAGATCGTGTCACGATGTCGTGTGGCAGGCGCATCAATTCGGCGGATTTGGTCCACAAAATAGCCGTTTCAATCGGCGTTTGCGGATAGATCTGCGTCAGCGCCTGATTGTAGGCTGCCATTTGCCGCAACAGACCTTCCGGCACTTTGGCAGCGGTTGGCGGTACCTGCGTGTTTGATTTGAAATCCACCGCAAGGATGCGGGTTTTGTCGCAGATCAGCCGGTCAATCACACCGTTGATCCTTTGATTGTCCCACGCGGCAATCCGGGCCGTCACCGCCACTTCGGCCAGTGTGTCCGGGGCAAACAAAAAGGCCAGGCCCGGGTCTTTCAGGATTGGCGAAACCTCGTCCAGCAGCGCCTGTGTATCTTTAGCATCGACCCTGTCAGCGTCACCGGACAGCAGCCTTCGCGCCAATTCCGACCAGTTTTCCGGTGGATGCCCCGGCAGGTGTTCCAGCAAAAGATGAATTTGACGTCCGTATTCTTTTGCGTTTTCCTCGTTAAGGCCGGCGCCGTCACCGGGCATGATCTTTGCACCGCCCAGATCAGATGGAGACAGCGGTGCGCGCGCGGCTTCAACCTTTGGCGCGGGCCGCGATGCCCAAGGCGGCAGCGCCGTGGACGCCTGTGCGTTTGATGATTTGGCAACGGCCTTCGCCGGTTGCCAGTGGTGGTTTTCATACCGCAATCCTGCGCCGATACCAAACACCGCCGGAGTTGCGGAAACCGTTTCCATAGCCTGCGCCACGTGGGTGTACCAACTGTCCTGATCCTGCCCGGGATCACCGGCACCACAAACGATCAGCCAGTTCTCGGCACGGGTCAAAGCCACATACAGCAGACGCCGGTTTTCCTGTTCCTGCAGGTCATTTTGCCGATTCCGTGCGGTCGCAACAACATCCGGGCTGTCGTCGCTGGCGGTCTTCCACGCCATCAAGCCGGTGTCCAGCGGTGCAAGCGCGTTGCGGCTGCCGCGCTTTCGCTTGGCCGTATCCGGCAGGATCACCACAGGGGATTCAAGTCCTTTGGCACCGTGCACGGTCATCACCCGCACCTGATCGCTTTTGCTTTCCATCTGGCGCTTGATCTCGACATCGCCGCTTTCCATCCAGCCCAGAAATCCGGTCAGGCTGGGGGCCTCTGCCTGCTCGTACCGCAGGGCTTCGCCGAGCAGGGCGTCGATACCGTCTTCGGACTCTGGCCCCAGTCGGGCGATCAGATTGATCCGACCATTATGGGTCGTAAGGATGCGTTCCAGCAATTCAAACGGGCGCAGAAAATCCACGTCTTTCAGCAAAGCATTCAGCGTTGATTTGATGGCGTCAAACTGCCCGCCCGCGTTTCGCAGCGACTGCCACAGGCTGGCCCCGCGTCCTTGTGCAACAGTGTACAACTGAGCCTCAGAAAGACCCAGAAGCGGCGAGCGCATAGCGCAGGCCAGCGACAGGTCATCCTCTGGCAGCGCCATGAAGGACAGCATCGCCAACAGGTCTTTGACCGCCAGCTCGGTGCCGATTTTCAGGCGGTCGGCCCCGGCAACCGGAATGCCCCGTTCCTTTAGCGCCACGATTATCTCACGAAACAATGCTGCGCGCTGCTGCACCAGAACAAGCACGTCACCCGGCGTTAAGGCACGGGTTACCCCGGCGAAATTATAAGACGCATTGGATGCCAGAATACCCCTTATCTGATCCGCAACGTGACCGGCCAGCAGCCGGACCGGATCATCGGGTGACGGCTGATCCACCGGATCAAACCAATCAGACGCCGGATCCTCATTTTTGGTTTTCGGCAGAAACGGCCAAAGATCGACCCGCCCGGGCAGGTTTTGGTGAAAGGCACGATGGGTTGTCAGGTTGGGCAATCCGGCCCCGTCACTGTTTTGAACAACCGCATCAACCAGACGCAGAATGGGTTTTGCAGAGCGGAAGGAAAACAACAGTTCGCTGTATTCCATACGTTGGTTTATCTGGTTCAGGTGCCTGGAAAAATGATCCCGCATCTGGCCAAAAGCCTGCGGGTCAGCACCCTGAAAAGAGTAGATTGATTGTTTTTCATCGCCAACGACAAAGATCGAACGGTCCGCCCCGCTGGCCCCCAGCCCGGTGGTAAATTCCTCCGCCAGCTTTGTGATCACATCCCATTGGGCCGGGCTGGTGTCCTGTGCCTCGTCCACAAGAATGTGGTCAATTCCGCCATCCAGACGATATAATATCCACTGTGCGGTGGCGCTGTCGGTCAACAGATCGCGGGCTTTGAAGATCAGATCGTCGAAATCCAACCAGCCGCGATGTGATTTTCTTGCCGCGTAATCGGGCAGAAACGCCGCCGCAAACCGGTGCAGCGCTGCGGTTTTATGCGCGGCCTCAAGCGCCCGACGGTTTTGTCGCGCAAGCTCTATCTGCTGCATCCAGACCTCAACAGCCTGCATCAGATCAGGGATAGACAGCCGCAATTCCTTCGTCGGAAATCCACCAATTTTCGCACCGTCCGGGTTTTTTTGGGCTTTCGTGCCAAACAGAAATACCGGTTCCACCTGCAAAAGCGCGTCTTTGTTCAGATGGTTGGGATCGATTTTTGCAAGTTTTGCCGCGTTTTTTGTGTCGGTGTCCAAACCGGTTTGCAGAGCGGTAATTAGATCGGGTAATATGTCATTGATCCAGCTTGGAAAAGCGTCAGCCAGCAGATCTGGCCAGTCATATCCCGGCGTCAGACCCATAGTGCGCCAAATCTGATCACGGGTTACCGGCGACGAAAAAAAAGACCGGTTTCGCGTGATTTCCTGGATCAGACTTTCCGTGTCATCGCCGGACAAATGCCGTGCCATTCCGTCAAAGACCGCCTGCGCCGGACCGCCTGCCATGTCTTCCAGAATGTCACTTTGCAGGCGTCTGGCGCTTTGGTCGTCAATTTCCTGAAATTGTGGCGAGACCCCGGCTTCCAGCGGAAACCGCCGCAGCAGGGCCGCGCAGAACGAGTGGATCGTCTGGATTTTCAACCCGCCCGGGGCTTCCAGTGCGCGGGCAAACAGGGTGCGCGCGCGCGGAAGATTTTCCGGCTGAACCGACTCTCCCAATTCCGCAAGCGTGTCTGTAAGCCTGCGGTCGTCCAGCATTGCCCATTTTCCCAGCCGGTCAAACAACTGGTTTTGCATGTGCGACGCGGCGGCTTTTGTGTAGGTCAGGCACAGGATTTTCTGTGGCGGGGTGCCGCGCAACAACAAAAGCGCCACGCGGTCTGTTAGCACCCGGGTTTTGCCGGACCCGGCATTGGCCGATACCCAAGTGGAAGCCTGCGGATTGGCAGCGCGAATTTGTGCCAGTGTCGCGTCGTTCAGGCCGTTCATGGCACCACCTGCGGTGTTGCCCGGTCGGTATCGGCCCATTCGCCCCGGCGCGAAAGGTGATCGTAATCCGACGGATCACTGGCTTTTTCCATTCTTGATCGGGCGGTATAGCCTGTGGATTGCG
>CAYZQS010000077.1:5190-8121 GCA_964480735.1 uncultured Rhodobacterales bacterium | reverse complement strand
GACGGATCACTGGCTTTTTCCATTCTTGATCGGGCGGTATAGCCTGTGGATTGCGATTGATACGCGCGGATCAGCCGACGAAACCCGTCCCATGATTTGTTGACCAGATCATCGGAAAGATCGACAACAGTTGTCTTAGTGTCCCGTCCAAGGCTGATATACATGATCATTTGGACAACGGATTTATCAAGGCCGTCAAACCCTCCCATCTGGGCCATCGCGGCCTCCAAAGGCAGTTGCTTGTCAAAACGCACGATTTGTTTTTGCGTGGGCAGCTGACCGGTTTTATAATCATAGATCGAGACATGCCCATCTTTGGCGCGGTCAATCCTGTCCGCCGTACCGCTTAACGTGAACGCCGGGTTCGTCAGGGTGATCTTGCCCCTGCACTCCAGCAAAAACGGTGCGGCGTCCCGTCTCCTGATTTTTTCGTCGGCAACAAATCCTTCCGCGATCCCGGCCAGTCGCGCCAGCCACAATCGCCGTGCCGCAGGCCAGGGGACGTTTTGATCAAAATATCCTTGCGCGATTTGCAGCAGAAGATCAGCCGCGTGATCGGGCAAACCGTTGGTGGTTTCCCTAACAAACAGCTCCATAACCCTGTGCATATGCTGCCCCCTGATCATGGCATCCGGCGCCGGGTTCAGCGGCTGCAGCTTCTGCATCCCCAATATGTACCGGGCGTAAATGGCATAGGGATCGCGGATCAGTGTTTTGATGCGGGTGACAGACAGCCGCTGCGGACGCGCATTGACCGGCGGGCGCGGTGCGGGGCGCGGTGCCGGATGGACCGGTGTTTTTGGCGTGTCCAAGGCGCTGGCAAGCGTGGCCAGCTTTTGCCCCCGGGCACGCATCCCAGCCAGACATTCGTTGCCGGTTTCACCCAAACCGGCCAGCAGGTTGGTCAGGCGGATCAGCCAGCGGGACGCAACAGTTGGCGCATCGGAATCGCGCAACGAACGGGTGATCAGAACGTCCCGCCCTGCGACGGCCTGTTGAAAATCATGCGCGGACAGTCCGATATTTCGTTCTGGCAACAGCAGGTTTGCTTGCAGGCGCATGTCGCGGTTCAACCACGGGTCAGGCGCAGGAACGCGCGGCCAGATGCCGTCGTTCATTCCACCAAGGATCACGATGTCCGCCCCCTGAACGCGGGCCTCCAGTGTGCCCCAGATGGTGATGTCGGGATGCTTTGCAATGGATTCACGAACATCACGCGCGCCCATGACAGAATTGAACAGGGCGCTGTATTCCTGCGCGGTCAGGTTCCCGCCCGCATCTGCTTCTGCCTCAAGTTCAGAAAATGCCGCCTGCGCCTCTTCTCCGGCTTGCTGGTGCCAAAGTTCACCGGCACCGTCTTTGGCCACTGCTCCACGGGCCAGCGATTCCGCCAGTTGACGGTGCTCAGAAAGACGGGACGCCAGGGTTTTTTTGCCAGCATCTTCCAGTTCCGTCAGCAGAGTTTTCAGCCACAACACCCACTTGACCGCTGCCGGATCGTTTACGCGGTCGGCGGCCCAGACAAATAGTTCGTCAAAATCCGGATACGGCAGGCCGCAGCGCAGCACCTGAATTTCCAGATCACGGGTGCGCAGCATGTGAAGGTTTCGCGTTTCACCGTCAGAATGTGTAAGGGGATTCTTAAGCAGCGACAGCAGCCGCTCAACCGTCAATCTTTGGCCAAACAGCCCCGCGACCAGCCGCAAATAAATCCCCGGAGGCGTAAGCGGCAAGGGCCGTCCGGCGCTGTCGTCCGGCGTGATGTTCCAGCGTTGCAGGGCTGTGGTGACCATTCTGGTTAACGTCCGGTCCGGCGAAATCAGCGTTGCCTTTTGCCCGGCCTCTGCCGCTTCGCGCAGGCGCAGGGCGATGGCATTTGCCTCTTGCCGCAATGTTGGCGCTTCCAGCAATGCCACCGACGCCGTAGCGCCCTGAATATCCTTTAGTTTCGGCCCTTCTGAAAGCCACTGATCGGTCACCGGGGCCGGGCGCAGCGCCAGTGAAATCAAGCGGTTTCGATCCGGGTTTGCCGGCGCGTCGGACGTCCAGCGCACCACCTTATCAGGGGCAACGCCTAAGCCGTGAAGCAATTTGAAAAACCCCGCCTGCGGATGATCAGCGCTGATCAGGGGATCACGCAGATCGTTCCACACAGCAGTTGGCAGATCAAAGTCAAATCCGGGCAACACAACCGCACCCAATGGCAGGTGCGCGACCGTCTTTATAAACAGCGCAGTGGCACCACGCGACCCGGTTGAACCTGCAACGATAACCGGATGCGGCGGTGGATTGACCGCCCATTCTTTGGCCAGATGCTGCACCACCATTCGCTGCCGCGCCTCGCCGTCAGGTTCAAACGCTTTGTCGCCCGCGAAAAACCCGGAGAGGATGCCCAGAAATTGTTTGCTGCGGTCCCAATGGGCGGAATGGTTTGAAACGTCTATGTCTTGCACCTGCTGCAATGACACGCCTTCGCCGTGCATCTCGTCCATAAGATTGGCCAGACTGTCGGCCAGATCAAACATCGCTGATCTGGGTGCAAGGTCTTCTTCCAGTTCAAGCAGCGCTGCGATCAATTGGCTGATTTGCAATCGCCGCCGCAGGGAAGAAACAGGCGGCGGCATGTCCGCGGTTAACACAGGGTCTTTGGACAGATCGGTGATCAGGCGGATACGGGGCAGGAATGTCGCGTCAAAAGACAAAAATATGTCTTGCAGCCGCCGTGCGGTCCGGCGTGTGTTTACGAATATTTCCACCCGCGCAAGATTCTGCGGCGGTGTGCCTTTCAGCCGGTCAATCAATCCAAAAACAAACGACCGTGAAAAATCGCATCCGGGTGGCAGGGCGAATACGCGCGGCGATTTGGCTGGATCAAACATCGTGCTGTCGCGCCAATAATTCTTCGGCACGGGCAATTCCGGCCGGCGTGCC
>CAYZQS010000077.1:0-5090 GCA_964480735.1 uncultured Rhodobacterales bacterium | reverse complement strand
GCCGAAACCAGCAGCAACAACGCATGCATATTTGTGGGCCGCCATGATTTTGACAGGCTGGTCAGTGGATTGCGCCCTGTCCAGACCGCATCGGAATTCAGGGTGAAAACCGGCCCTTCGCCAAGCAAAGGTTGCGCGTATTTAAGACCGCCGCCGGTTTCCAGCGGCGCGGTTTGTTCGTAAGAAATGGAAACGTTTGGCACATTTTCCAAATGCGCCTGCATCTGATCGGCAAAGTGATGGGTGTTTACCACCCGGTTTTTGATGCCTGCCTGATCTGTCAGCGCCAGCGCATAATCTATCAACGGGCGGCCGTTCACCGCAACCAGCGCCTTTGGCATTGTGTCAGTCAGGGGTGCCATGCGCGTGCCATATCCGGCGGCAAATATCATTGCGGCGGTCGGGGTCATTGGGCGGCACCCCGGATCTTGCCGCGTGTCTGACTGCAGGGCGGCGGAACGTTTTGCACCACCCATTGCCCAAGGTCGCTTAAGGCCGGATGGGACAGATCGCGCATCAGATGATCCCAGACCCTGGGGATCAGATCCACATAATCCGGCTTATGGTCGCGGATGCACAGACGGGTAAAGATGCCGATGATCTTTAGATTGCGCTGGGCACCAAGGGTGGCAAAGGCCTGCAAAAACGGCTGATGGTCCAGACCGGTCGCCTGCAAATACCGCTTTAGCATCCGGTCTCGCAGTTCTGCGGTCGTATCCCTGCGCGCGTCCTCTAAAAGCGAAACCAGATCATAGGCGGGATGACCGGCCAGCGCGTCTTGAAAATCCAGCAGGCCAACACGCTTAAGGCCACTGCGGTCAGGCAACCAAAGCAGGTTTTCGGCATGATAGTCGCGCAGGACAAATACCGGATCAACCGGTGAAACGGCGGTGCAGGCCGCAAGGATCAAACTGTCAAACTGCGCCTGCAGTTGTTCCGGGATCACGGTTCCCGCACGTGCGGCGGGAAGATACCACTGTGTCACCAAACGCGCCTCGTCCAGATAAATGTCGGGTGTATAGGGTGGCAGGTCGACGGGGTGCGCTGGTGTGCCGAGTTCCGCCAAAACATCAACCGCGGTTTCATACAGCAGGCTTTCCGCTTTTGGGTCTTTTTCACAGACAACACAGAACAGATCGTCGCCCAAATCTTCCAGCAATATCAGTCCAAGAGACTGATCTTGGGCGATAATCTTTGGTGCGGACAGGCCGCGCTGCAACAATTGTTCGGCAACTCTTAAAAACGGCTCTGTCGTTTCGCCCTTGGCGGGCGGCGCGTCCATCAAAACCGCGGTTTGTCCCGTGATCATATTTGTCAGCCGGTGATATTTTCGCGCCGATGCGTCACCTGCCAGCAGGACGCGCCCGGCGTCACTCCAACCGGCCCGTTTGATAAAATCCGCGATTTGCCCGGCACGTTCAGGCATCAACCCGGCCAAATTGCTGCAGGGCATCCGTCAGCCAAAGCCATTTTTGATGAAAGGCGGAAAACGTCACGGTCCGGTGATCCAACTGGTCCGCCATCGCAAAATTTAGGCTTAATGCATTATGCGGTCTTTCAATGCCCAATCGGTCTGGCCATTCCACAAGACACAGGGCCGTTTCAAATGCCTCTGCCAATCCCAACTCAACAACCTCGTCAACGTGGGTCAGGCGGTAAAGATCGCTGTGCCAGATTTCCAGATCACCGGCGATGTAGGTTTGAACAAGCGTGAACGTCGGCGAAGGGATGTCCTCTGCCGCGTCGCTATCCTGCAAAAACGCCCGAATGATCGCCCGGGCAAAGTGGCTTTTGCCCGCACCAATCGGGCCGGACAGCAACAGGGCGTCGCCCGCACCCAATCCCGTGCGAATATGTTGTGCCAGACGCGCGGCGTGACGTTCTGAGGTCACTAAAATTGACTTTGACAAGGCGGTATTGCTGTGCGTGTGCATGGGCAGAGTCTGGACGCTGGCACCTGTTTACGCAAGTCCACTTTGTGCCGGGTCAGGCAATCTGTGCCACTGACGGGGACTCCAAATCACCGTCACTTGGCAGCTGGCCCTCATCAGTACCAAAGGAAAATACACATAGGGTGGCCCCTCCGGACAGTGGCGAGACCCGCAGGTCAACCGTGCCACCGGACAACAACTTTAATGATGCATCCCATTCGGCGCGGTCCCGAAGCTGGCCAACGAACTCTCGCAGGTCACCCCAGATGGGGCTGGGCGCGCACATTGATTGGCAGTGTTTTGTTACATCGATAACATCCAGCCGCCCAAGCGCGTTTGCGGGATCAAGGTTCCAGCACCGGGCGAATGCGCTGTTTGACATTGTGACCTCGCTACCGGATTCAAACACGGCAATCGCGTCCCTGAAATTGTCGATCACCGATTGACACAGCTCCAGTTCAGTCCGAAATCGCCGCTGCAGCGAAATCGAGGCAGAAATATCCTCGAACAAAAAGGCCACGGCACCTTCCGGGTGCGGTCTGCCGGTTACCCTGTAGGTTTGTCCCGAAGGAAGCGACCAGTCCTCGCAATATGTACCGTCAACGGCACCTTGTTCCAGCGCGATCATTTTGCGCCGCCAATCGGGATAGTTTTTAGGCTCCGGCATTTGCCGGTTTTCGCGCAGCTTATCCAGAAACGAAAACAGCGATGGCCGGCGGCTAAGCCATTCCGGACCAAGTGTTGTCAGATCGGCCAGCGCCGGATTGAACAGGGCCAGTTGCCGCCGGCGGTCAAATATCGCCAGTCCGATGGGCAGATGGGCGAAGGTCTTTGTCAGGGTCTGAACAAAATTCCGCAGGGCCTCTTCGGCCCGAACAACCGAATTGGCGTGACCGGCAAAACACAGGCGGCCCGATGCCCCGGCGTCAAAGGACGAAACCTCAAACCACCACGGGGTATTCTGCCCTTTTATTGCGACAGATAGCCGTCGGCCGTGGCCGGAATTTTCACCGTCCGGTGTCGCACTAAAAATAGCGGCAACACCCGGCACCCCGTCATCGGGGGCCGGTTCGACTTTCCCGGCGACATCAAGATAAGGGTTGTTGGCCCAGGTGATCCGTCCCTCTGGGTTTTGGATCCAGATCAGAGTGGGTGAAAAATCGACGATTTTGCGCAACAACGCCAATTCTCCGGTGGTTGAAATTGTTTCAATTCGGGCAGCGCTGGCACTGTAAATCTTATCGGGGTTCGCGCTTGCAGCGCCTTGTTTCGGACGCTTGACTGATGGGTCCGGCTTTGGCACCGCATGAGGTGTAACCAGTTGAAGTTTTAGAATTAACGGCAACAAGATAAGGGCAGACAGCGCAGTGAAAAATGCGAATGCCGGTATCAGAATTAGTGTTTGTAAATCCATTTGTCAGACAGCCCCAAACGGAATTCCGCGCAGCATTTATTGAAATCCGAATTGTTTACAAACCGTTAAAAACCATCCGCGTTAAGGAATGGTTAAATATTCAGCGGCTTGTTCTGCCCAAGGGGTTTTCTGGCCTGATCTTTGTCTTGCTCCACAGCAGAGCGAAGCCAGGCGACCTCGGCAATTGCCCCGCCGCGTTTGGGTCTTTCGACGTGATGCAGGAACGGGTCTGTGCCGTTTGTAAACGTCAGCTCGGCACCTGAGCGCTGCAGCAATGTCTTGGCGATGAAAAGTCCCAGCCCCATACCCTCGTATGCGGGTCGTGCGGACATATCTGTTTCAGAGCTTCGTTTGCGAACAAATGGATCGCCAATCCGGCCAATCAACTCTGGCGGATAGCCCGGCCCGTCGTCGGTAATCGTTACCGAAACCTTATCATCATTCCAACGCACATCGACCCAGACGGTATTGTCGGCAAAATCCACCGCGTTTTGCACCAGATTTCGCAAGCCGTGAATGATTTCCGGCCGTCGTTCGATGATGGGCTGTCGCGCTTGTGAATGTCTTTTGGCGCGCACATCAAAGATCACATCAATGCCGCGGTCTTTGTGGGGCTCGGCCGCTTCCTCTGCCACGGCAGAGATCGGCCCGTGCCTTAGCATCAGGTCATCGTTTCCAACCCGGCCCATATCCCGCAAAATATCCCGGCACCGGTCCGCCTGTTGGTGAATCAGGCGCGCGTCTTCCTTTAAGACCGGATTGTCGGCAAGTTCGTCCGCGAGCTCGGCGCTGGCCAGTTTGATCGTTGCAAGAGGTGTTCCCAGCTCATGGGTTGTTGCCGCCATGATGCCGCCGAAATCCGTTAACTTTTGCTGTCGGCTAAGCGCCATCTGCGTGGCAATCAAGGCCTGGGACATGTTGCGGGCTTCCAAAGTCACGCGGCGTGCATAGACCCCCAGAAATGCAATTCCGATGACCAACGCGAACCAAAATCCAAAAACAAACAACGGCGGCATATGCAATTCAACGCCGTTGCCGGCAATAAGTGGCTGGTGAAAAACCGCCACCATCGAGATCATGAAAATCGCGGTTGTGCTGAGCGCCAGCGTGGATGGCAGGCGCAGCGCGGTTGCTGATATGGTCACCGGAGCCAACACCAAAAGGGCAAAGGGATTGTTCAGGCCGCCGGTCAAAAACAGCAGGAAAACCAGTTGAGACAGATCAAACAGCAGCGTCAGAAATGCGTCCCGTTCTGACAGCCGCTGGTTTTCAGGGAAAATAATCGAAGAAATAACGTTAAAGGCCACGGATGCACCGATCGCCAAAAGGCACAGGCCGATATTCAGTTGGATGCCAAGATTAAACGAAGCGAATAAAACCGTACCGCTTTGGCCGACAACCGCAAGCCAGCGCAGGTTGATTAATGTGTGCAGCCGCACCCATTCGCCGCGGCCATCCAGTTCAAACAAAGTTTCGGTTGGATCAGGCATTATCGTTCCGGCCCAAATTACAGCATCGTGTCTTGATACTCAGCTTGTAATCGTACATCAACCGACTGGATTTGGATGGGGAGGGTTGCGATGAGGCAAAAGCTGCTTGCGGGTGTTGTGGGTGCCGCCGTGTTGCTGGGCGGAGCGGGAATTTTTGTTTTTAGCGCCGGAAATAGTGACGATCCGTTTGCCAAGTGCCGTCGGGATAAGAATGCGACCGGCACGCCGGAAATTGGCGGTGCGTTCAGCCTGATC
>CAYZQS010000076.1:0-12287 GCA_964480735.1 uncultured Rhodobacterales bacterium | reverse complement strand
AGCCTCTTCGCTCTCTTCCGTCGGCACGCGATAATTTTCGTTGAACCATTTGCCCAGATCCACATCAGCACAGCGCTTAGAGCAAAACGGGCGGTAGGTAGGATCGGGTTGTTTGTCACATATCGGGCAGGTCATGGCGCTCCTTTGGCTGGCGCTTCATCCCGTCTATGCCACGTCTTGTCTATGGCCGACAGTGTTCTTTACAAACCAGCCTGGTTAAGAAAAACTCGGGCCGTACCATCACGGGACACAAACGTTGGACCTGCAGGCCATTCAAAATTTTGATCTAAATCGGATTGACCGCCAGTTTGTTGTCAACCCGCATCCCACTTTGGCGGCGCTGCGTGAACATGACCCGATGCACGTAAACCCTGACGGATCAATTTACCTGACCCGCCACGCCGATGTGTTGGCCACCTACCGGCACAAAGATATGCTGTCAGACAAAAAGGTGGAATTTGGCCGCAAATTTGGTGACGGTCCGCTTTTGACCCACCACACAACCAGCCTGATCTTTAACGACCCGCCCTACCACACAGTGGTTCGTAAACTGCTGGCGGCGGCGTTTACGCCGCGCAAGCTCGAAGAAATGGACTCTTTGATCAGAGAAATCGTAGACGGCTTGCTGGACCGCATGGCAGATATGGGCACGCTTGATTTTATTGCCGAATTTGCCAGTGCCCTGCCAACAGAGATTATTTCAGTTATGCTGGGGATACCCCGGGCGCACCGACACAAGTTGCGCGGCTATTCCGTGGCCATTCTGGGTGCGCTGGATCCGGTTGTTTCTGCCGAAAATTTGGCCAAGGGCAACGCCGCCGTCACCGAGTTTTCCGCGTTGCTGTCAGACTTGATCGCGTTGAGGCGGGCAAATCCCGGTCAGGCGCAACAGGGACAGGTATTGGACGGGTTGATTTTCGGAGAAATCGACGGACGGCGCCTAAGCGATATTGAGCTGGTTCAAAACTGTATTTTTCTGCTGAACGCCGGGCATGAAACCACCGCCAGCACGGTGGGAAACGGACTGGCTGTGCTGCTGGATAATCCTGATCAACACCGGTTGCTCATGAACGATCCGGATCTGATCGTATCGGCGGTGGAGGAGATTTTGCGCCTGCAAAGCCCGCTGCAAATCGGCAACCGGCTGGCAAAGACAGACATTGACCTGCCCAGCGGGAAGATTGCCGCGGGCACCTATATCCATACTTCGATTGCCGGGGCCAACCGTGATCCGGCGGTGTTTGTGGCACCTGACACAGTTGACATCACCCGCCAGCCCAATCGGCATCTGGCCTTTATAACAGGCATTCATGTCTGCCTTGGCGCAACGCTCGCCCGGATGGAAGCGCGGATGGCACTTGGCCGGTTGGTGGCGCGATTTCCGCAGATCAGGGCGAATGGCGGCTTTGAACTGCTTGGTCTGGCGCGGTTTCGCGGGCACCGGAAAATGCCGGTTGCGGTTTAAGGTTTATCGTTTTCCCGGTCCTGAATGACAACACTCGGTAGCTTTGCGCCGTGGAAATCGCGATTGATCGCGATTACGGTGCTTTCTTAGTGTTCGTGCGGATTTTTTACGTGAATTGCCACAGGATTGAGGCATTCTTGACGTAGCGGCCCCTTGACCGGACCAAAAAATGGCGGGCTATTTGGGTTTCCGGCCCATCCGTCAGCGCTATTGGTGCGCTATGTGGCACGGATCATCTGGTGTACTGGATTTCATGCTAACCGGTTGACCTTTATAAGAGTTTCCCGCTGTAACGGCGGTACAATGCACTCATCACACTTTTCGTCAGTCTTCCGCTTTGCTGGTTGTACAGAAGTTGAATCGCCCAACAGGGTGGTCGCCGTTCGAGCGGGTCCTCCGCAAATACGGCAGCCCGACCTATTGGCATTTCGATGGTCCAATAATCTCGATTTTTGGTATTCCGGTCTTCCATTTATCTGGTTTTCTGGAATTCCGGACTATTGGAATTCTGGAATTCCGGACCAACGAAATTCTGGAATCCAGATAGCGCAAAATTGGGTCTTCATAACTATTTTATTCAGCACGCTACGCCGCCAAGCTCGGCCCCGCTTTGTCAGCATTGTGGCCAAAACACCGCGTGCAAATCGCTGTATCTGGCGCATGCTGTTTTTTAAATGTGGGCGGAAAAAGACTGAATTGGCACTGCGTGACGGGTGCCAAACCACCATTTTCGGTCTGCTGACCGGATTAAATCAAATGAGTCTGATGTCTGTGTCCAACTGAAAAAACAGCAACGCGCATCCGGTTGTTGCGTCATCATTCGCAACCACGATATTTCGCCATCTTCCCCAAAAGCTCAAAACCAACCGGTCACGCCACGGCACCGCCCGGCCCGTCGTGCAGCAACAGCCCCAAACCCGGCCTTTCGCGCTTTCGCTGCAGTTCCAGATGGCCCAGCGGCGTCCAGCCAACAAGGATGGTATCCACGCCGTCGCCCTTAAGCGCGCAAGGCCTTTTTAAATGACTGTCGGGTCTGCCACTCTTCTTCATCACAATTCCACCGACGCCGCCAAATGCTGCCCACTGATCATTCGACTCCCGAAAGTGTTGACCAATTCCGCCAATTATTCCGTTATCGGGAGATAGATTGTAACCGGATTCAACACTTTACCGCGAGTATACCGGACCAATCCATTAATGATTGCGCAATCGCAATGCCGGGCCACAGTCTGCGAAAAATCGAAACCCTGTTTTGCATTACTCGCATATAGTTTGACAAGATTTTGCCTCAATTGCTCGCAAAAGCTGTGAGTGCAGGCAGCTTTTAAATGTTTTCTATTTGAATGCGCTGCCTGCGGACTGTGTTTTAAGAGGTGGGTTAGCAATGAAAATTCTTGCTGTAGACGACGACCAAATCATTTTAGAAATTCTTAATGAGGCCCTGACCTCCTTAAAATATTCGGATGTCAAATTTGCCACAAGTGGCACTAAAGCACTCGAAATCATTGAGGCAGCCAAAGAGCCCTTTGACTGTGTCATGCTTGATATCCAAATGCCCGAAATGGATGGGATTGAGGCCGTTGGAAGAATAAGAGAAATCCCAGCCTACTATAAAACGCCCATCCTAATGATAACGTCGATGTCACACCGAACATTCATCGACCGGGCCTTTGCGGCAGGCGCCACGGACTATGTCACCAAGCCATTTAATATTCAGGAACTGGCAGTTCGGATCAATCTGGCAAAGCGTCTTAACAGTGAAAACGCGACGGTTTCAGAGCCAGCCAATTCACCTGACGCGTTGGTTGGTCACCTGACGGAACCAGTAAAACCACATATTTCCGATTCTGTGGACCTTGTAAAAATTGACAGATTCCTGAGTTTTCAAATATTTAGCAATTATGTCGCCCAACTTCAACGGGGGACTTATTTTTTCTCGTGCATGTTAGCTTTGAAAATTGCCAACATTGAAAAGCTATATTTTCAATGCAACGCCGCGGACTTCACTTTCTTACTTGAAGATGTTGCTGAGGCAATATCCGATAATCTTCACGGCAGCGGCAGCTTCGTTACTTATTCAGGAAACGGCGTATTTCCGTGTATTGGACGGCGGGGATACAACTGTCTGAGCGAGGACCTGAAGGTCTGCGTTGAGGGTACAGTTTTTCAAAATTATTTGGTTTTTAACGGCGGAATTCCGATGAACGTGGAACTCATTCAAGGACCTCTCAGGTCCCCCAGCATTTTCAACAAACACGGCGATACCGAAATCATTCGTTCGGTAATTACGGATGTCGAGAAGATGAAATTGAATGAACATCAGCACCTTAAAACCTACCAATAAATCCATTGGATGAGTCCAGTACAGCGCGAGACTAAGATCCCGATATCGTGAAAGAAACCCGGGAATTATCCTGGATCAATACGAAGATGCTTTCGGTTTCAGCCGTGATTTTTTTCACCAATTTCAGAGCGCCATGTCATTAAGGTTGTATTTTAAAACATACACACATATGTTTAAAATTAATTTATTGGTAAATTTTTTTTAATCTCACCTTTTTATCGAGGGCAAAATGGTGAATTGGGACGATCTGCGGTTTGTACGTGCGCTGGCGCAAGCCGAAACTATGACAGGCGCCGCAAAGATTTTAAAAACCAACACTTCAACCGTAAGCAGACGGGTGGAGCGGCTTGCACGAGACATAGGAATTTCCATTTTTCACAAACACAGAAACCGATGGGCGATCACAAAACAAGCGGAACCGTTGTTGGAATTGGCCGACCAAACAAGCAGAAAATTTGACTATATTTCGGAGTCTGTACCGCATAAAAAGTCCGAATTGAGTGACGATATCTACGTTAGCTGCTTTCACAGTATCAGCTCGATTTCACTGTTAAGGAATCTGGATTCTTTTCACCATGATTACCCCAACATTACCATTGAAATAGATTACAATAACCTTCGCTCAAGCATTGCGGCGGGTGAAATTGACGCGGCGCTTGTGGTTGAATTGCCGAAAGAGGGATTGTTGGTGTCCAAACGGGTGTCAACCGTCATGACCAGATTTTATCATCAACGCGGCGCAGAACCCAAGCGTGATTGGATTGGCCTTTCGTCACAATTTGAAACTCAGCCCATCATGGAAATCGGTCGTCGTCATTTTGGCGGTTCACCCAGTGTCCGCACAGGAACATTTTCCGGTATTCGAACTATTATCAGAGAATCCAATCTGTACGGCCCTCAAATGACATGCCTGGCGCGTCTCGATGATAATCTGGTCGAGATCGACAACCCAAACCTGGTGGCCGTTGCCCCGGTTTATCTTGTTTATCACGAATCCAGGCGGCATGACCCTGTGCTAAGGGCTGTATTGGATTGGATTGAAAGCGTCTTCCCGAGCCCGCAATCCTGCTCTTGCGGACATTGTGAGGTGGCTACAGCCTCCCATGCCTCGATTTTGTCGAATTAGCCAGTTAATCGATTCAAAAAACCATAGCAAAATACGCCTACATTTTTCGCAGAATTTTTACCAAATGCAGACAGGTGATCGATCACCCCGGCTTGGCGCAATTATCAGCTTTACCAATAAGCACAGTCGGCCATGACTGGGCTCCAAATCGTGCGGTCATGGATTAATTAAAACTCCCGAAAGCCGGAACACCCAAAAAACTGAGTCCATCCACGGAATTACTGCATGAATCAAAGGTTGGTCAGCAACTGGTCCAGCGGCGCCCGCTCGCGCTTTCGCTGCAGTTCCAGATGGCCCAGCGGCGTCCAGCCAACAAGGGTGGTATCCACGCCGTCGCCCTTAAGGGCTGCGCGCAGCGCGTTTTCAATTGTCCTACGGTCATTTTTGCGCATCGGCGCGAAATCTATGACGATCTGTCCGCCCAGCCCCCGCAACCGCAACTGACGCGGCAGGTCTTTGGCAGCGGCCAGATTGGCCTTCAGCCCCGCAGAATGCGAAAAATCACCGCCGGTGTTCACGTCAACCGCCACCAGTGCACGGGTAACCTCAACCGCCATATGCGCGTGCGGCGACAGTGTCACATGGGGCGTGCGCAAATCCTCTATCAAATCCCAAACACCGTGGCTGTCAAAACTGCCGTCCTGCTGAACCACCTCGTCAGGCTCCGGTTCCACCCAGTCCCGCCACGCCAGCTGGCTTGCAGAGGGCGCCTGTTGCACCAACGCCGGACCCTGCCCGCCCGCGGCGTTTAACGCCGCAGCGCACCGGTCAAGCATATCCGCAATATCGGCGGCAATCACCGGTCCATCAACATTTTCACAGGCCGTGCGCAGGATCAGCCCGGTGCTGTCCTTACCCCGCATCGCCTCAAAAGCAACCTCCTGCAAACGCTCGCGCTCGTCCTCGCCGCGGATCGAGCGGGCAACATTCAGGCCCGGCGCGCCCGGCGTAACAATGGCGTAGCGGCTTTTGAACAATAGTCGCGTGGTCACGGTTGCGGCTTTGCCTTCCTCCGGCCGGGTCGATATTTGCACCAGCATTTTCTGCCCCGGCGTAACACCCTTTCCCGCTTTCAAAAGTCCCCGCGCCCCACCGCCAAGCCGCAACAACATGCCCCCTGCCCCTTTGACCGGCCGATCCGCCACAGCGCGAAAGATGGCGCCCGGACGCGGCGCGTCATCAACCGGATCAAAAAGCAGGTCCTGCAACCGTCCGTTTACCACCAGCGCCGCTGCCGTGCGCCCGCTTGCGTGGTCGATTATCACGCTGCGGCCTTTCACGGCTTTGATCCCGCTGGCACATCATATCCGGCGGTCCGCAGCAGATTTGCGGTTTCCGTCAGCGGCAAACCCATAACAGCGGCATAAGAGCCGCTGATCCACGGAATAAACACTCCGGCCGGTCCCTGTATGCCGTAAGCACCGGCTTTTCCGTGCCAGTCGTTGGTGGCAAGATAATTCGATATCTCATCCCGCGTCAAAGCTTTGAACCTGACGCTCGTCACCACGTCCTTTTGCCAGATACGGTCCGCCAGTCGAATAGCAACAGCCGTAATTACCCTGTGGCGACGCCCGGACAGCATACGCAACATAAGCGACGCCGCCGCCGCAGTTTCAGCTTTGCCCAGGATCCGCCGTCCCAGTGCCACGGTGGTATCGGCACACAGCACAAGTTCAGCATTGTTCGCAACCACAGCCTGCGCTTTTTGCCGTGCCATGCGCTGACAATAGGGGCTTGGCAGCTCGCCCTTTAATGGTGTCTCGTCAATGTCAGGCGGGCGCACAGCGTCCGGCACAACACCGATTTGCGCCAGAAGGTCCAGCCGCCTTGGGCTGCCGGATCCCAGTATCAACCGCATCGGCGGTTATTTATAGCGGTAATTGATCCGGCCCTTGGACAGATCATAAGGCGTCATCTCAACCTGCACCTTATCACCGGCCAGAACGCGAATGCGGTTTTTTCGCATTTTTCCGGCGGTGTGGGCGATGATCTCATGGCCGTTTTCAAGCTCCACCCGAAAGGTCGCGTTTGGCAAAAGCTCGATCACGACACCGGGAAATTCAAGAAGCTCTTCCTTCGCCATGTTTTCTCCTGTTTGGCTGTTCAGCCAATGGCTGAATTCATGCGCGTTTACATGCCGCCGTTTATGGCTGACTGCAACCCTTAAAAGCTTTTGCTTTATCACCGTGGCCAGCGGGACGCTTTCGTTCTAAGGTTCCTGCATCGCTGCCACACCGGGTAAGGAGCGCGACCGATGGCCTCTGACGATACCGATATTTCCAAAAAAGCCCTGCCACCAGACTGCCGGTTCAGCATTCGGAAATGTGCAAACTGCGGACAGGTGAAAATGGCGCCAGAGGCAACTTTCACCGGTTCAGACATCGTTGGGGCCGCCGAAAAGGGCTTGGTATACCGCTGCCCCGATTGTGACAGCACCGCGCGGATTTATGACTCCGGCGCAATTTTCATGGGCGTGATTTATTCGGGGTTTTGGCTGCTTGTCGCCTATTGGGCCTTTCTAAAAGGCCCGTGGTGGTACATCCGGCACGCCGGGTACCTGTTTGACGACTTTCATTTCGGTTTTTTTCTGGTTGATGTATTTCTGATCGTGCTGGGACTGGCGGTGGTTGCTTTCAGCTTTTGGATCACCTGGACATTTATTGCGTTTCCGGCGTTAACCCTGCTTTGGCATCCGGTGGTCGATAAAAACCGCCCTGAAACAAAAGCCGAAGCCACGACCAACCGCAGGTCCCGCCGCAATGCGGTTCTCAGTTTTCTGGTCCTGCCCCTGTTGTTTTGGGTGCCGCTGATCGGCATTTCATTTGGACTGGAAGCCGCCGGAATTAATGCCCGCGATTTTGAGGCGCTGGTCTATATCGCAATCGCTCTGGGATTTGGCGGTGTGGTGGTGATTGCCGGGAAAATGGGGGTGAACGTCGCGTATTCAGTTGTTGGCATGGTGTTTTGGTTGGCGCTGATTGTGACCGCCGTGTTTACTTTACGTTGACACAGCGCCAAATCGTTCCTCAATCTTCGCCGCGATCTGATCCCGCGCCATCCGGTATGACGCCAGTTTCTCGGGCCGCGTCTCGCCCAGCCCGGTTGGGTCAATAATCGGCCAGTATTCCACCGTCAACGCATAGTACCGCGTCATTTCCAGCGCCTGACGCTGGCTGGCGGGTGACAGCGCGATAATCAGATCAAAACTGGAAATGTCATCACCCCACTCGACCATCTCATCAATCGTGCGCACCCGGTGGCGGGACAGTTCGATGTCCAGTTCCGCACAGACCGCGATGGAAAACCCGTCAATCTCCAGATCGTGCTTTACGCCTGCCGATTGCACATAGATCGACTGGCCCACGCGCTTTTTCAGCAATCCTTCGGCCATCGGAGAGCGTACAGCGTTGTAATCACAACAAAAAAGAACAGAGCTTGGCGGGTCGGGTTCTGGGCGGGTAATGCTCATCGCGCGGCTTTCATCCTTTGAAATGCAGCACGCAAATCAAGGTGAACAGCCGCCGCGCGGTGGCGCTGTCAACGCTAAGCTTGCCCGTCAAACGTTCTTCGACCACGCGCCCACCCTCGTCGTGAATGCCGCGCCGCCCCATGTCTATCGCCTCAATTTGCGACGGCGGCAGTCGTTTGACCGCGTCAAAATAACTTTCGCAAATTTGAAAATAGTCGCGGATCACTTGCCTGAACGGCGACAACGAAAGGTGAATTTCCGCCAGTTTTTGTTGCTGCTCGGACCTTACATCAAACACCAGTCGTGCGTCTTTGACGGACAGGTACAGGTGAAATGGCCCGACAGGCGCGGCTTGATTATTCTTGCCCAGAATGCCAAAATTATTGTCTTCCAGCAAATCAAAAATCGCGACTTTGCGTTCCTGATCGATTTCCGCAGTTGGTGCCGGCAGGCCGCTGTCGTCAATTTCGATGAAACTCAGGCGGTTTTTGTCGTTCATTGCCCGTTCCGGTTCAGCTGCGCAAGCCGCGCCCGGACTGACAGTCCATGCGCCTGCAAATCCTCAGATTTCGCCAGCGTTTCTGCCGCCGGTCCAACCTCCGCCAGTGCCTGTGGTGACAATTTCGAAATCGTCGTGCGCTTCATGAAATCAAGCACCGACAGGCCGGATGAAAACCGTGCCGAGCGCGAGGTTGGCAGCACGTGATTGGGACCGCCAACGTAATCACCGATCGCCTCTGGCGTCCACGCACCAATAAAAATGGCGCCAGCGTGTTTGATACTCTGCGCCAGTTCGTCGGCGTTTTCGCAGCACAATTGCAGGTGCTCGGGTGCGATTCGGTTGGATAGGTCGACCGCCTGATCCAGCGAGTTAACCACAATCACCGCACCAAAATCTGCCCAGCTTTTGCCGGCTATTTCACGCCGTTTCAGTGTTTCCAGCCGTTTTTCAACCGCTCCAACCACAGAATTGGCAAAACCCTCGTCATTGCAAATCAACACAGACTGCGCGCTTGCGTCATGTTCCGCCTGGGCCAGCAGATCCAAAGCAATCCAGTCGGGATCATTGTTTTTGTCTGCAATAATAAGAACTTCTGAAGGACCAGCGATCATATCGATTCCCACATGGCCAAAAACCCGGCGCTTGGCTGCGGCCACATAGGCATTGCCCGGACCGGTGATCTTATCGACAGGCGCAATCGTATCCGTCCCGTAAGCCATCGCTGCAATCGCCTGGGCCCCGCCAATGCGGTACACCGTTTCAACACCTGCCAGCCGCGCCGCCAGCAAGACCAGCGGATTAACCTTGCCTGCGGGAGTTGGCGCACAGATCACCAACCGCGCCACCCCGGCCACCTGCGCCGGTATGGCATTCATCAAAACTGACGATGGATAAGAGGCAAGCCCGCCGGGCACATAAAGGCCTGCCGCGTCTACAGCGCTCCAGCGCCAGCCAAGGGTTGCGCCAATATCATCTGTCCAGGTTTCATCTTTGGGCAATTGCCGCTGGTGGTAGGCGCGAATGCGCGCTACAGCCAATTCAAGTGCCGCAACCTCTGCCGCTGGAACCGTCGCAATTGCCGCGTCGGTTTCCGCCACTGAAAACGCCAGCGTTTGCGCTGTCAGATCAAGCCGGTCAAATTTGGCGGTTAGCGCAATAACAGCGGCGTCGCCGCGGTTGCGAACGTCAGCGATAATTCCGGCAACATCTCCGTCTACATCAAACTCGGACTGCCGCTTGGCGTTCAACAAGGCGTCAAATCGAACGTCAAAATCATCTTCGGCTGCGGACAGAAACACCGGCATATCGCCCCCTATTCGTGGCTTGGCACGGAACCGGACGGCGCCACGTAGGGTCTGGTCACATCGCGCAGGCTGACGTCCAGACACTCTACGTCAAGCGCAATTGCCCCGTCACCCGCCAGCGTCAGTTCCACCCGTCCCTGAGCATCTTTACCAGCGGCAAAGCTGATTTCCAGCAGCGACAGGATCGTATCTGTATCGCTGCGGTCGATGCCACTGGTGGCCACTTTCAGCACACTCTCAAACACCACCATCGCCTGCACACGCTCAACTTTGCGCCCCTGCGCTGTCGCCTGATCCTTGTCTTCCCAGCGAAAGCGGTTGACCAAAAGGGCAAACCTCTGCTTGCCCGGCTGCCATTTCATTTCGCCGATGGGAAACACCGCGTCCTGGGTCAGTGCGGATACGATTTGCAGGCCTTCCGCGTCCAGCGCCATCAGGCGCAGCGCATCCTCTGTGCCATCTTCGAACCGGGCGTCATCAACCATCGTCCGTAACCCGCTGAATGCTGGCACCGCAGGCCGACAGCTTTTCCTCAACCCGCTCATAACCGCGATCAAGATGGTAAACCCGGGACAGAACGGTTTCCCCCTCTGCCGCCAGTCCGGCCAAAATCAACGAGACCGACGCCCGCAAATCCGTTGCCATCACCGGCGCACCGCGCAGTTTTTCAACCCCCGTCACCGTAGCGTGGCCACCGTGCACCTCGATATCCGCTCCCATCCGCGCCAGTTCCGGCGCGTGCATGAACCGGTTTTCAAAAATCGTTTCCTCAAGCACGCTGACACCGTCAGCCGTGCACAGCAACGCCATCATCTGCGCCTGTAAATCTGTGGGAAATCCCGGATGCGGTTCGGTTTTTACGTCCACCGCCCGCACCCGACCGTTGTTCTGACTGACCAGCAAGCCGTTGTGCGTTTCTGCCACAGAAATCCCGGCCGCCTGCAATTTTTCGGCAAACGCCCGCACCAGATCCAGCCGCCCGCCCAGCAGCTCAACCGAACCACCGGCAATCGCCGGGGCCAGCATATAGGTGCCAAGCTCGATCCGGTCCACCACCACCGGATGGGTGGTGCCGTGCAGGCGAGCCACACCCTGAATTGTGATTGTAGAAGTCCCGGCCCCGTCTATCTGCGCCCCCATTGCGCTTAGGCATTTGGCCAGATCAACCACCTCTGGCTCGCGCGCTGCGTTCTTCAGCACCGTGGTTCCCTTGGCCAAAGTCGCCGCCATCAACAGGTTTTCCGTCGCCCCCACAGATACAAACGGAAATTCATGAGTGCCGCCATGCAGACCACCCGGCGCAGTTGCGTGCACATAGCCGTCACGCAATTCCATCACAGCGCCCAGCGCCTCCAGCCCTTTAAGGTGCAGATCAACCGGTCGGGCGCCAATTGCACATCCGCCGGGCAAAGACACCACCGCCTGGCCTTCGCGGGCCAGCATCGGGCCCAGCACAAAGAACGAGGCACGGAACTTGCGCACGATCTCGTATTCGGCCGTGTGGTTGGTGATTGCGCCTGAATGCAATGTCAGTTCCTGACCATCAAGCGCCGCCGTTACCTCTGCCCCAAAAGACCGCAGCAAATCCGACATCGTGGTGATATCGGTCAAACGCGGCACGTTGGTCAGAACCACCGGTTCCTCGGTCAGCAACGTCACCGGCATCAGCGTTAGACAGGCATTCTTGGCCCCGGCAATCGGAATTTGCCCGTTCAGCGGGCCGTTGCCTTTTACGATAATCGAATCCATGTGCCTGCCCTAACCGTCCCCGCCTGATGCGTCGCGCACTTTCGCCTGCGACTTACGCCGCCTGAGGTTCGCCCGCAATGCCGCTTTTAGCCGTTTTGCGCGGGCCTCCGCCTTCACCGCCTTGGTGGACTGCGGTTTTTCCGGCTGTTGACCGGTTTCTACCTGATTTTCCCCGACGTCCCTGCGCATGCATATTCTTTATCGCACAGGGCTTTGCCCGTCCACATACCCCTTGCGTCCCAGCGCATTTCCGCTAAGACACACAGCGCAAACGCAGGCTGCTGTAGCTCAGAGGTAGAGCACTCCCTTGGTAAGGGAGAGGTCGGGA
>CAYZQS010000075.1:0-12512 GCA_964480735.1 uncultured Rhodobacterales bacterium | reverse complement strand
AAATTTTTTCGCCCGGTGGATGAAGACCAAAAGTTCTTTTGGGAGACCGGCCTGTCCGTGGTATTGGTGCTTCCCTCGCCAATCCTTGTGGGTGACCAGCAAACCGTAACCGGCAGCATCGGCGCGGAACGGCGGCGGCTGAAACCGGGATCGCCGGGATCATTGTTATCCAGTCTGGTATATCGCCTGAATTATACCCTAAGACTGCATTACCACCGCGCAAAGGGCATGAAATAGTGGCCGGCCCCAAAGTATTGCATATTCATTTTGGCAAAGACGGCGGTGCCGAGCGGTTTTTTGTCAGCCTGGCCGGAGCCTTTGGCGAACTGGGGTTGGAACAGCGGTTTATCATCCGGCCCAACCGGATCTGGCAGCCTGAAATCGACGGTCTTGGGCCGGTCATCCACAGCAATTACCGGCGGCTTTCTGTGCTAAGTCTGATGCTGGAATGGCGTGTACGGCGGTTGATCAAAAGCTGGCAACCGGATGCGGTCATGGCGTGGATGCCCCGGGCGGCCCGCCTGATCCCGGATGTGAAAGGCCCGGTCAAACTGACCCGTCTGGGAGATTTTCCAAAGCATCTGAACCATTTTCAAACCTGCGATCTGCTGGTCGGCAATCTGCCGGGCATTGGCGGGCGGGTGCAAGAACTTGGCTGGCAAAAACCAGTGCGCATCATTTCAAATTTCCCGCCGGAAATCACCCCTGTTCCGGTCAGTCGGGCGGATTTTGACACGCCGGACGATGCTTTTGTCATTTCCGGGGCCGGGCGTTTTGTGAACCGAAAAGGCATTGATTTGCTGATCAAAGCGGCGGCGATGGTGCCGGGCGCGTATTTGTGGTTGCTGGGTGAGGGCAAAGAACGCCCGCAATTGGAATCGCTGGTGGATGAACACGGCCTGCGCGAACGCACCCGGTTTATTGGCTGGGTGGATGAGCCAATCCACTATATCGCCGCGACCGATGTTTTTGGCATGCCGTCGCGGCACGAGCCGCTGGGCAACGTGATATTGGAAAGCTGGCAGGCCGGCGTGCCGGTGGTTGCCACCCGATCAGAGGGTCCAACGTGGTATATGAAACACGACGAAAACGGTTTTCTGGCCGACATTGACGATCTGGAACGGTTTGCCGAAGGTTTGAACAAAGTAAAGAAGGACAAAGCTTATTCAAATTCCCTTGTGCAGGGCGGACGCAGCCAACTTACCGCGATGTTCACCGCAAAAATTGTGACCCAGCAATATATTGACCTGTTCACCGGCAAAGACACCTTATGAAAATCCTGATTATCAATGTGGCCGGTGATACCGCCCGGATGGCCTTTCAGGACCAGCAGATGGCGGCTTTGGGGCTGACGTTTGAGCGGTTGAACGCAGTGACACCGGCAACGGTTACCACGCCGCTTGATGATCCGGCATGGAACACCTGGCAGCGGCCGCTCAAACACGTTGAAAAGGCACTGTTGTCGTCGCACCGGCAAGCCTGGGCCCGGGTTGTTGGGGAAGGCAGGCCCTGCCTGATATTGGAGGATGATGCCTATTTGTCCGCAGACACGCCCCGGTTTTTGGCAAGCGCTGAAAAGCAATTTGGCATCGACCACATAAGTCTGGAAACCCGCAACCGTAAGAAACTGCTGGGTAAAACACCCCATGCAGACCTGCCCATGCGCCGCTTATATCAGGATAAAAGTGGCGCTGCCGCCTATATCCTGTGGCCCAGGGCCGCGGACCGGTTGCTGTCAAAACACGCAGGACTGGCGGATGCTTTGCTGTGCGCGGCCTATGATCTGATGGCCTGGCAGGCCGTGCCCGCTTTGGCCATTCAACTGGACCAATGCGCGGCTTATGGCCTTGATCAGCCGATAGAAGTGACCTCCGCACCGTTAAGCGACCACGCGCCCGCACAAGATGACTTGCCAGCCGCAACGAAATTTGGATTTCGCTGGCGGCGCAATGCGGCCCAGTTAAGCATGGCCCTGCGCCATTTGCGGCACAGCCACCACGCACGCAGGCAATTTGTCGCGCCGGCTGGCGATATCGGTGGCTGGAGGGCGTCTTGAAAAACACCGATGTAAAAGTTCTGGTGCCCAACCTGAAGCGCCGTCTTTCAGGCGTGACCAGCACAATCGTGCGTCTGGTGCCGCTGCAGGCCAAAAACATCGCGATTGCGACCACCGGTCCCGGGCTGCCGGATCACGTGCCGCATATTCCGCTTTGGCGCGTGTTTTTTCTGCCACGCCGCACGCGGCGGGTCTGGCACGCGCGGCGCAACACCGAAATGTTGCTGGGGCTGGCGCTGAAATATATTTTCCGCAAAAATCTGGCGCTGTTGTTCACATCCGCCTCACAGCGGAAACACACCGCCTATACTTCTTGGCTGATCGGTTGCATGGACGGTGTGATTGCCACGTCAAGGAAGGGGCAGGAATACCTTAAAGTTCCGGCAACCGTTATCATGCACGGAATTGATACTGACGGTTTCTCGCCGCCAAAAGACCGCGCGGCGCTGCGGCAAAAACTGGGACTGCCCGGTGGCACGATTATCGGCTGTTTTGGCCGTATTCGGCATCAAAAAGGCACCGATGTTTTTGTTGATGCGATGCTGGACTATTTGCCTGACCACCAAAACAGCAGCGCCATTGTTCTGGGACGCGCCACATCACAGCACCAGCAATTTGAGGCCGAACTCAAGGCCAAGATCGCCAGCGCCGGATTGTCAGAGCGCCTGAAGTTTCAGGGAGAGGTCCCCGTTGATCACATCGCGCAATGGTATCAGGCGCTTGATCTTTTTGTTGCGCCGCAGCGCTGGGAAGGGTTTGGGCTGACACCGCTGGAGGCAATGGCCTGCGGCACGCCTGTGGTGGCCACAACAGTTGGCGCGTTTGAAGAGCTGGTGGTCAGTGGCAAGACCGGTGCGCTGGTGGCACCCGGAGACGTGCATACCATGACCAAAACCATCCGATATGCGCTGGCCGACGCTGGGCGGCTGGCGGATTGGTCCAAAGCTGCCCGTCAACACGTCACCAAACGATTTCGCATCATACAGGAAACTGACGCCCTGAATGCTGTCTACAAATCACTTTTGGCATCGTAGCAACGCCGTGTTTTCGCTGAAGCGTTGTTGCGGTTTCTGACCCTCTTTGCTTGAGCGTCGGAATTGAGTATTTGCAGCAAAGATGAAATCTGTGGGTTTAAAGCGCAATCCGAAAAGTGGGCACCGGTTTTCGGAATAAATTGCGCGCAAGATCAAAAGGATAGAGCCGCTCCGCTGATTCAGATAAAAAGGATGCGGCTCTAACCGCTGAAGGCCTGGCCAAGCTATTTTGGGTCTATCGGCACGCCTTTGGCAAACCCCCAGATGTCTTCAAGTCGCTGGGCAACCTGCAAAACCCGAGCCTCGCCTCTGGGACCGCCGATCAGTTGAATGCCCACCGGCATGCCGGATTTTGTGAATCCGCAGGGGATCGATATGGCGGGCAGGCAGGCGGTTGTGGCAAGGTAGGAGAGCTTTAACCACTCAACATAATCCCCGGTGGGCACGCCGTTAACCGTTGCCGGGTATTCCTCTTCAACCATCCCGGGTTCCAGACCAACCACAGCGCTGGCCAGAACGTCATGGTCATTCAGAAACCGCCGCATATTGTGGTACAGAACCACCCTTTGACGCATGGCATCAAAGATGTTGTCCGCGCTAAGGGCCAGCCCAACGTCAATGTTTCCTTTCAACGTTTCTTTGAAATGGATCTGCACGTCCTTTGGCATTCTGGCGTGCAGCGCTCCGTAAAGAATGCCGCGCAAGGTGGTGTATGTCTCCTCCAGACCCGTCAGATCGGGACAGGCCTCCACCAGGGTAACGCCGTTGCCCTGCGCCAGTTCAAGGGCTTTGCGCATGATGGCATCGATCTTTGGCTCAACCTCTGCAAATCCCCCCTGCGTTGGCGCATAGGCCACGCGAATTTGCCCCGGATCCGCCTGAACGGCGTCCTGAAAAGACACCGCTGGCGCTTCCAGACTCATCGGCACGAGGGGGTCATAACCGCTCATGGCGTCTAAAAACAGGGCGCAGTCTTTAACGTTTCGGGCCATCGGCCCGGATATACCCTCGCCCTCAAAGGCGATGAGTGCCGGGCCGCCACCTGCCCGTCCGGGTGTTGGACGAAAACCGACGACGCCGCAGTAAGCTGCTGGCGTGCGCAGGCTGCCTGCCAGATCAGAACCCTGCGCCAGCCAGACTTCGCCCGTAGCCAGCGCAACCGCCGACCCGCCGGATGAACCACCGGCATTTTTGCGCCTGTCCCAGGGATTGCGCGTATAGCCGAAAACGTCGTTGAACGTGTTGCCGCCAGCGCCCATTTCCGGCGTGTTGGTCTTGCCCATGATCAGGCCGCCGCGCGCCTCTAGTTTTTCAACCAGCGGATCGGAGTCTTCCGGCACAAAATCCGCCAGCGCCTTGGTGCCCCAGGTGGTGCGCACGCCCCTGACCGGCGTCAAATCCTTGATTGCGATGGGCAACCCTGCCAGCCAGCCGGGATCATCCGGCTGATCGGTCAACCCGGCAATCTGTGCCATCGCCCGGTCAGCGCAGGTGGTGGGCATGGCGTTCACACCGATTTCAACTTCCGCGATGCGCTGAACCGAGGCTTGCAGCAACTCGGCAGGCGACACCTGCTTTGTCTTCAGCATCTGCACGGCCTCACAGGCGGAAAGCCTGCACAGATCAGGCCCGGAGTAATGCGCCATCAGACAAATTGTTCCCGTATCAGGCGTTCTTCCAATCCGTGGCCCGGGTCAAACAGGATATTGTGCACCACATTCGGTTCGCTGCTGATCTCAACCGCAACCACGTCCCGTACCTCGCTGCCATCGGCAACCGCTGAGACCGGGCGTTTGCGGCTTTCCAGAACTTCAAATCGCACCGTCGCGGTTTTAGGCAGCAATGCGCCGCGCCAGCGCCTGGGCCGAAACGAGGCCATAGCGGTGAGCGCCAGTATATCTGCACCAATCGGCAGGATCGGCCCATGCGCGGAATAATTATAGGCGGTGGACCCCGCCGGAGTGCACACCAAAGCACCATCGCAAACCAGCTCGTCCAGCCGCACTTTACCGTCAACGGATATCTTCAGCTTAGCCGCCTGCGGACCGGCCCGCAAAAGCGAGACTTCGTTGATGGCCAGTGCCTTGTCGGTGGACCCATCCACACAGGTTGCCCGCATACACAGTGGATTGATAACCGCCTCTTCAGCCTCGTCCAGCCTTTGCAGCAGATCGTCCTCGCTGTATTCATTCATCAAAAAGCCAACTGTTCCCCGGTTCATGCCATAGACCGGGATGTTCAGGTTTTGCGTTTGATGCAGGGTGGCCAGCATAAATCCATCACCGCCCAGCGCCACGATGACATCGGCATTTTCAACCGGAACAGAGCCAAACCGATCGGTCAATTTGCGCGCGGCGATTTGCGCCACTTCTATATCACCAGACAGAAAGCAGATTTTTTTTGGGTCGGCAGACAAGGGGCAATTCTCCGGTTATGTCGGTATAGTAATCAGTTTTGCCTGCAATCAGGCGGGACTCAAGTTCTTTTGTCCCGATTTTGCTGCGGTGGCTTAAACCGCTACTGGGGGGATCACTACAGCGGGTCACTGTTCGCGTCTTAACAGGCCGGGGTTTTGCGAAGTTTTGCCGTTGATGGGACTCAACAATCTGACTGACCGCGGAAATTCGCAGGCTTGAAATCCAGACGCCAGACAGTTTTGCACCCTTTCTCTGGCCTGCTGGGTATTCGTCAGCAACCTGTCAATATATTACGCGGCTGCGGTGGCGCTGAGAAAAAACAAACCTGTCAAAAACGTCAGAATAGCTCTGATCATCATAGCATCCCAATTGCCGCGTGATGTTTTTGTCGGTGGCCGGCACCAAAATAGGGGTTTCCCGGTCCAAGACAAGCAATTCGGTGATTGGCTTCGCAGTTAGAAGCGGGGAAATTCGGCGAAGGGTGTGTTTGGTGATATTGGTGACAATGGTGGTGATGGCGCGGTGAATCCCCAAAAGATAAATCGCAAGGCAGCATTTTTAAGTTTTTAACGTGGTAATATCAACATCTTACGTCTGAAACTGGAATATGACACGCGGCGAGGAAACTGATATTAGAGTTTGGTAACGGCAATTTAACCATCTCTCCGCAAATTTGAATCCAATTGATGTGATTCAAAAAGGGCGACTGATATGGTTTTTAGGGCTTTGGTTTTGGATGTCGACGGCACGTTGGCCGAAACGTCAGAAGTGCGACGCGCCGCCTTTAACCGCGCGTTTGAGGAATTTCGCCTGGGCTGGTTCTGGACACGCGCCATGTTCCGCGCCATTCAGAAAAACGCCCTGCCGGGGCGCGAAATTGAATATTTTGCCACCAACCACAGTCCGGTTTTGTTCAAATCGCTGAAGGAAGACGACAAAATACCGGCGCTTCGGGAATTTCAGGAAAACACCTATGTGGATTATCTTGACGGTGGGGCTGCACCGCTGCGCCCGGGTGTGGCGCGGTTGATCGCTGATGCGGTGGCAAGCGACATCACTCTGGCGCTGTGCTCAACCGCCCGACGGTTGGAATTTGAAACGCTGATCTTCAATCATTTTGGCCGCGAAATGCTGGACGGGATCAAAATATCAGTGGCCCGCGAGGATTTGCACGAGGTCAGCCTGCGCAGTGCTTATGCAATGGTAAGGCGCAGATTGGATTGTGCTGTGGATCAGATCATCGCAATTGATGACAGCGGCGAAGGCATTGCGGCAGCATCGGCGCTGGGCATGGCCACGATTGCGGTGCCGGGTGCATTTTCCGGCAGTCAGAATTATGATTCAGCCGCGCTTGTCCTCAGTGATTTCGGGCATCCGGCAGCGCCATTTAACGTCCTAAAGGGTGCCTACGCGGGGCCCGGGCACCTGTCTGTTGACGGGCTGCGGATATGGCATATTTCACACAGCATATTGAAGGAGAGCGCGGCCTGATAAATTCAGGCCTGATCAGGCAGACCGACCGCCTGCCGGACCATTCCGCCATAAATCGCCTCTATCTTGTCAGCGCTTAGGCGACCGCCATCGCGGTACCAGGTGTTCACGCCTGTCAGCATGGCAATCACCGCCAAAGTGGCCAGCTTGGTATCGGGCACATCAAAAACCCGATTGGCCTGACCGGTTATCAGGATATTTTCCAGCACTTCCTCATACCGTTTTCGCAGTCCTTCGATAATCGCAAAATTATCCGCCGTCAGATTGCGCAATTCCATATACGAAACAAACACCGCCTCTGTCCGGTCCAGATGAAAACGGATGTGAAATCTGGTGAACTGTTCCAGTTGGTCCTGTGGTGAATCCGCCAGATCCTGCTGCGCCCATGCCGCCAGCAACGTTTCCATATGGGACCGCATCAATTCAAACAGCAGGCTTTGTTTGTCCGCTGTGTAAAGATACAATGCCCCGGCCTGCACGCCGACTTTTGCAGCAATCTGGCGCATGGAAACAGCGGCGTAGCCGTGGCGGGCAAACAGCGCAAGGGCGACCGCGCGCACTTTTGGGCCGGTGATTTCCGAGTGTGATCCGGTTTTTCGCGCCATTGGCCCCTCTTTTTGCCAATATAACTGAACGCTTGTTCAATTCCTACAAATAATTCCTGACAGAGAATTTCCCGCAGCTGCTGGTATGGCTTGCCCCTGACGCGGCGCATGGCATAAGATTGCCGGGTAAGTCCGGCGATCTGCACCGTCGGCTGTTGCCAGTTAAAGTTCCGACAGATGCCAACGCTGCGCCCGGTAATTGCTGTATTCCTGCTGATCACGGGCCTTGCCGCCTGTGAAAGAAACAGCGGGAGTCCGGAATTTCCGGCGACGATGAACGCGGGTTCCGCAAACACCGCATGGCCCCAATTTTTGCCAATTAAACAGATTTTGCACGGCGAACTGTCCGATTTCGAACTGACAGAAAGCGCCATAAATTCCATGCGCTACCGGATTGCCCGCCTGCGTGCCAAGGCCGCCATATTGCAAGACCCAACGCTGACAGAAGATCAAAAGGTCAAAAAGCTGGCGCGTCTGCTTCGCCGCACGGGTTGAGCTGTCTGTTGCGCCGCTGAATTATTCCCGATAACAGACGATCTTAACTTCAACCTGCCTCTCAGGAGCCAAATCATGTCGTCCCCACTGCGTCTTGGCATTGCCGGACTTGGCACCGTTGGCGTTGGTGTTGTTAAGATCGTGCAGAATCAGGCCGCTCTGCTGGCAGCCCGATCAAACCGCGAGGTCGTCATTTCGGCGGTTTCGGCCCGCAGTAAAAGCAAAAACCGCGGGGTCGATTTAAGCGCCTACGCCTGGGAAGACGATCCCGTCAATCTGGCAAGCCGCGACGATATCGATGTGTTTGTAGAACTGATCGGCGGCGAGGACGGCCCGGCCAAATCATCGGTTCAAGCGGCCATTGCCGCGGGCAAACACGTGGTTACAGCCAACAAGGCATTGCTGGCCCACCACGGCCAGATTTTGGCGGAAACAGCAGAGGAGGCCGGATTGTCGCTGCGCTTTGAAGCGGCGGTTGCCGGGGGAATTCCGGTTATCAAAGCATTGTCAGAGGGTCTTGCAGGCAACAAGATAAATCGCGTGATGGGCGTGATGAACGGCACCTGCAACTATATCCTGACGCGTATGGAAAACGAAGGTCTGGGCTATAACGTCCTGTTTGCAGAGGCCGACAAGCTGGGCTATCTGGAGGCCGATCCAAATCTGGATGTGGGCGGCATCGACGCGGGGCATAAATTGGCACTGCTGGCGTCCATCGCCTTTGGCACCAAAGTCAATTTCGCCGATGTAGAGCTGGAGGGCATTCAGCGCGTTACCATCACCGATATCGAACAGGCCCGCGACATGGGCTACCGCGTCAAACTGCTTGGTGTTGCACAGCTGACCGGGCGCGGATTGGAGCAACGCATGCAGCCCTGTCTGGTGCCCGCACGGTCTCCTCTTGGCCAGCTTGAGAACGCGACAAATATGGTTGTGGTCGAAGGCGATGCCGTGGGCCAAATCGTGCTGCGCGGTGCCGGGGCTGGCGAAGGGCCAACCGCATCGGCTGTTATGGGGGATGTCATGGACATCGCACGCGGAATTTCCACGCCAACATTTGGTCAACCGGCCAGAATGCTGGCTGAAATCCAGCCCGCCAAAGCCGCGGCACCCGCAGCGTTTTACCTGCGCCTGTCGTTGAAGGACGCACCGGGTGCGCTGGCTAAAATAGCATCCTCGCTGGGTGACGCCGGCGTTTCCATCGACCGCATGCGCCAGTACAGTCACGATGATGCAGCCGCACCGATGGTGATCGTCACCCATAAGACCACGCGCGACACGCTTGATCACGCGCTTGACCTGATCAGGGGCACCAATGTATGCCTGCAGGATCCCGTGACAATCCGCATCGAAGACGTTTGATTTTCTTGGCCCGGATGGGCACAATCATCTGACCACCGGCCTTTGGGCCGAAAAGACAAATACAGGTTTTCAAATGTCCGATCCTTCCGAATTTAACGACCAGATGCTTTCGCTTGGGCTGGCGCGGGTCTCGGAAGCAGCGGCGGTTGCAACCGAGGGCCTGATTGGGCGCGGCGACGAGGAAGCGGTGGATCAGGCCGCCGTTGATGCCATGCGGGGCGCGTTGAACGAACTGGATATACGCGGCACAATTGTCATTGGCGAAGGCGAACGCGACGCCGCACCGATGTTGTTTATCGGCGAGGAAGTCGGTTGCGGGCAAGGCCCCGAAGTTGATATTGCCGTTGACCCGCTGGAAGGGACAACCCTGACAGCGCGGGATATGCCGGACGCCCTGACGGTTGTGGCGATGGGACCACGCCACAGCATGCTGCACGCCCCTGATGTTTACATGGACAAACTGGCAATCGGGCCGGGATTTGCCCAGGGCATCATCAGCCTTGATATGTCCCCAACAGAACGCATAACCACATTTGCCGCGGCCAAGGGATGCAAAAAGACCGAGGTGACAGTTTGCATTTTGCAGCGCCCCCGGCACGAGGAATTGATCGGTGAAGTGCGGGAAACCGGCGCACGCATCCGGCTGATCGCCGACGGAGACGTGGCGGGCGTAATTCATTGCGCAGATGCCCGGCGGACCGGTATTGACATGTATATGGGCTCGGGCGGGGCCCCCGAAGGCGTTCTTGCCGCAGCCGCGCTGAAATGTATCGGAGGCCAAATTCAAGGGCGTCTGATGTTTCGCACCGACAAAGAGAAAATGCGCGGCAGAAGCGCCGGTATCACCGCCTTTAACAAAATTTACGCGCGCGACGACATGATCAGGTCAGAGGTGATTTTTGCCGCAACCGGCGTGACCGACGGCTCGCTTTTGAATGGCGTGCGGCGGGCCGACGGGTTTTTAACGACCGAGACGCTGTTGATGCGCTCTAAAACCGGATACGTTCGGCACATGCGTTGCCGCCGCAAAACCTGAAGCGCGGCACAGGAGGGGGCAACTTGGTTCGTAAAATTGGGTTTGGAAAGGACGGGGAAAACAAAGAGCCATCTGTCGCCGAACGCCATGTGGAAAAATTCCGCGCCCGCGCCCGGCAAAAATCTGTCCGTGAAAGCCGCGGGAAGCGGGCAAAACCGCCGCTGGCAGCACGAATACCGATCATCATATTCCTGGTTGTGTGGCTGGTCTTCTGGACCGCCGGTATTATCGGCGTGGCTGTGGCAATCGCCAAGGGTGACGGCGGTGACATCGGTTTTTTGGTGATATGGGAGGCGCTGGCGTTTTTGGGCTGGGTGGCCGTGGTCTATGTGTTGATCCGCACCATCAGGGGCCGGACCCCGCGAAATGACGGTAAACCGTGACGGCATTTCTGGGGGTTGAGCGTTCGTTGTCAGGCCGGCGCTGGGTTGGCCTAGACCTTGCGCATGAAGGTCTGGCGCAGTCCATCGCGCAGGAATCCGGGCTGCCTGAAATCCTGTGCCGAACGCTGGCACGGCGCGGCGTGGCTGCGGATCAGGCGGCTGAATTCATCGCGCCGACGTTAAAATCGCTGATGCCGGACCCATCCCGCCTAAAGGCTATGGACACCGCAGTTTCGCGCATTTCCAATGCCGTGACATCCGGTGAGGCAATTGCCATATTTGCCGACTATGACGTGGACGGTGGTTGTTCCGCTGCCCTGTTGATCCAGTGGTTTCGCGCCTTTGGTCAAAACGTTACCCTTTATGTGCCTGATCGGATCGACGAGGGGTTTGGCCCAAACGAGGCTGCTATGGCAATGCTGGCCAAAGACCACCAGCTGATCATCTGTGTTGATTGCGGAACCCTGTCTCATGGCCCGATTCCCGCCGCCAAAGGGGCCGACGTCATTGTTCTGGATCACCACCAGGGCGGTGAAACCCTGCCGGGTGCCACGGCTGTGGTGAACCCGAACCGGCAGGATGAAAGCGGTGATTTTGGCTATCTCTGCGCTGCCGGGGTGGTTTTTCTGACGCTGGTGGCCCTGAACCGTCTGATGCGCAGGCAAGATAAGCAAACGCCGGATTTACTGCCCTGTCTTGATCTTGTGGCGCTGGCAACAGTGGCGGATGTGGCGCCGCTGATTGGACTGAATCGCGCGTTGGTGCGACAGGGGCTTAAAATCATGGCCCGCCGCCAGCGCCCCGGCTTGCGTGCGCTTGGCGATGTCGCGCGTTTGGACAGTGCGCCCAACGCCTTTCACCTTGGGTTTTTGCTGGGGCCGCGGGTGAATGCCGGAGGGCGCATTGGCAAATCTGATCTTGGCGCGCGGTTGCTGTCAACACAGGATGAACACGAGGCAGCGGCTTTGGCGGCTCGGCTTGACGCTCTGAACACCGAGCGCCGCGAGGTTGAGGCCGGTGTGCGCCTGCAGGCGCTTGAACAGGCGGGCAGCCGCGACATGACCGGCCCGCTGGTTTGGGCAGCAAATGACGGCTGGCACCCGGGCGTCGTCGGCATCGTTGCCGCGCGTCTGAAAGAGACTGCAAATCGCCCCGCCGTTGTGATTGGCTTTGACGGTGATGAAGGCAAAGGGTCCGGCCGGTCGATCAACGGCGTTGATTTGGGGGCGGCAATTGCCAGGTTGACGCGCGAAGGTCTGCTGCAAAAAGGCGGCGGGCACAAAATGGCAGCCGGCCTAAGCCTGTCACGCGACCAGTTGGAACCGGCCATGCAACGCCTGTCAGCGCTGTTGGCAAAACAGGGCGCAGACAAGGCCGGGCCTGCCGATCTGCAATTGGACGGCGTGATTGCGCCCCGCGCGGCTACGATAGAATTGATTCAGCAACTGGAAATGGCCGGCCCGTTTGGGGCGGGCGCATCTGCGCCCCGTTTCGCTTTGCCAGCCCAGCGCATTGCCTTTGCCAAACGTGTGGGCGAAAGCCATCTTCGCCTGACGGTGCAGGATGAAAGCGGCGGGCGGCTTGACGCCATTGCCTTTCAGGCTTTTGACGGCGATCCGAAAACCGCGCTTGG
>CAYZQS010000074.1:4690-12536 GCA_964480735.1 uncultured Rhodobacterales bacterium | reverse complement strand
AAGAATAAGACCCGTAGGAATAAGGATCACGACTCCAGTTGGTGCGCAGGTATCCCACCAACGGTTGTTGACCGGCAAATGCGCCGGTCCAGGGAATGAATCCTGACACCAGTCCGGCACTGAGTGATTTTAGTAATGTGCGTCGTTTCATGTTGATCCTGCTGTTTAATGAGGAAGAGTTGGACTTATTCAGAATCGCCGAAGAATGTCAGCGTGTTTGGCTGTAAAATCGGATCGCACGGTTGCGGGCTCTCGCAGAGTGATTTGCAAGGTCGTGGACAAAGGCGGGGGCGGTTTGCCGAACAACTTGTCCGCCTCTGAGGGTTCAAACCCGGCGATTTGAGTGGCTTCCAGCCAAGCAGAGATTTTATCCGCGCGCTTGATTTGTTTTTTCACGGTAACAGGCAGCGTGGCAGGCAGTCCAAAACGCAGGTGGATGGCGGCCATCAGGCGGCCGTCCAGTTCTTTATAACCGGGACCAACCGCAGCCTTGACCGGCGATATCATATCCCCAATCACGAATTCGGGCGCGTCATGCAGCAATGCGGCGAGCCGCCATTTGATGGGGGCACCGGGGTAGAGTTTGGTGAATATTCTTTCAACCAGGATCGAATGCTCGGCAACAGAATAGGGAAACTCGCCAATCGTCTGGCCGTTCCAACGGGCCTGAAACGACAGCCCGCGCGCGATGTCCTCTATTTCTATATCCAGCGGTGACGGGTTCAGTAGGTCAAGACGACGACCAGAGAGCATTCGTTGCCAGGCGCGGGGGTGTTTCATGGCTGTTTCTTACGGTTGCTGGTGTAAAAACTTACCCCGCCTTGAAAGACCTTGTCGAGTAAGATATGGCAGCCCGATCTTATCTAAAAAGGACGTTCGGCATGAGCAACGACTATATTGTTAAAGACATTTCACTGGCGGATTTTGGTCGCAAGGAACTGGACATTGCGGAAACCGAAATGCCGGGTCTGATGAGCCTGCGCGAAGAATTTGGCGACAGCCAACCACTGAAGGGTTCTCGTATTGTCGGGTCGTTGCATATGACGATTCAGACGGCTGTTTTGATCGAAACGCTGACTGCACTTGGTGCTGATGTGCGCTGGGCGTCGTGCAATATATTTTCGACACAGGATCACGCCGCCGCTGCAATAGCCAAATCGGGTGTTCCGGTGTTTGCGATCAAAGGGCAGTCTTTGGTTGAACATTGGGATTATCTTGACCGGTCGTTCATGTTTCCGGAAGGCGCGAACCTTATTCTGGATGATGGCGGAGACGCCACGCTTTATGTTTTGCTGGGCGCGCGGGTTGAGGCGGGCGAGACCGATCTGATCGAGGTGCCGAAATCCGAAGAGGAAGAGGCGATATTTGCGCAGATTAAAAAGCGCATGGCTGAAAGCCCGGGCTGGTTCACCAAAACCCGCGACGCCATCAAAGGGGTTTCAGAGGAGACCACCACCGGCGTGCACCGTCTTTATGAATTACACAAAAACGGCCAGCTGCCGTTTCCGGCGATCAATGTGAATGACAGCGTTACAAAGTCAAAGTTTGACAATAAATACGGCTGCAAAGAATCGCTGGTGGATGGTATCCGCCGCGCCACAGACACCATGATGGCGGGTAAAACCGCAGTGGTTTGCGGCTATGGGGATGTGGGCAAAGGATCAAGCGCCAGCCTGCGCGGTGCGGGTGCGCGTGTGAAAGTAACGGAAGTGGATCCGATTTGCGCGCTACAAGCGGCGATGGACGGTTTTGAGGTGGTGACGCTGGAAGACGCAGTTGCCGATGCGGATATTTTCATCACCACCACGGGCAACAAGGATGTGATCCGCATCGAACATATGCACGCCATGAAAGACATGGCGATTGTTGGTAACATTGGCCATTTTGACAATGAAATTCAGGTGGCCAATCTGGCCAATCACAAGTGGACCAACATCAAAGATCAGGTGGATATGGTCGAGATGCCAAGCGGCAACCGGATGATCCTGCTGTCCCAAGGGCGCCTGTTGAACCTTGGCAACGCCACCGGGCATCCGTCTTTTGTGATGTCCGCCAGTTTTACCAATCAGGTGCTGGCGCAGATCGAGCTGTGGGCCAACGACGGCAAATATGAAAACGACGTTTATATCCTGCCCAAACATCTGGACGAAAAAGTCGCGCGTCTGCATTTGGCGAAGATCGGAGTGAAGCTGACCGAATTGTCAAAAGAGCAGGCTGATTATATCGGTGTGGGTGCGAAGGGGCCATTTAAAGCCGAGCATTACCGTTACTGATGCTGCCTTTGGGCAAACGAGCAGTAAATTCCGCAGCTTTGGCGGTTGTATTGTGTATCGGCCTGACGACCCCGGTTTTTGGCGAGCCGGAAATCACTGAAAAAATCGTATTTTACGAAATTGAGGGCCAATCCGGGCGTGAATTAAAAGATCAGATGGGCGCGCTGGGCCCCAAGGGACGCTGGGCCCGGACAGAGTGGCGGGTGAACTGGTCTTCTGACTGCAAACTTTCGGTGAAGCTGACATTTATTTACCCAAAATTAAAATCGCCCAATTCGCTGTCAGACGATTTGCTCAGCCGGTGGGACAGGATGATGGACGCGCTGATCAAACACGAGAATGGCCATGCGGACATCACGCTTCGTGCGGCGCGGCAAATTGAAGACGCAAAATGTGTGAACGCGGATGAGATATTCGACAACGGCAATCGGTTGAATGCGAAATACGACGAAGACAACCGCCACGGCTATACGGAAGGCGTGCGTCTTTCGGATGATTAAACCCACCCGCCGGATCGCGAATTAACCTTAACTGGTTGATTTAAGGACATATTGTCCACAGTTGCCGTTTGTACCAGCGCGGCGAAAGCGGTAACACGGCATGGCCATTATTTTGCGGGCGAGCAGAGCGCTTAGGGCGGCGCCAGTGGGGTGGTGCGGGGTTCCCAGAGGCTGGGGCCCCGCATTCCGGCATTAGAGCCCTTCACCCTTATTCATAATCACCCGGTTTCTTCCAGATACGGTAGCCCGTCGTATTATTGGCCGCAGCGTGATATGAATATCGTGCAAGGCCAATGGGGCGACGGATGCCGTATCCGGGTGAAATCCCCTCGGGACCCACGCCAATTTGCCCCAATTTCCGCGCCGTTGTTCTTGCAGGTACTCCATTACCGGCTGCGAACAACAGCTTGATCCTGGGCCAAATTGGCGCAGGCCGGGAGCTTATGAATAAGGGTGAAGGGCTCTAAAACAGTGTCAGGACAAGACCCATAATCGTGCAGCCAACGATGGCGTAAAGACCGTCGATAAAACTTAGCCGCATGGAGCGACCGGCAAATGCATAGTTTGTGACGATCCACGGCGCGGCGATAAAAGCACCCAATCCAAATCCCGACCACAAGCCTTTGCTGGCATCCACAATATTGGCCTGGGCAAACATGTGCCGCATCATTCCGGCCACAACCACGGCGGCAATGAATGAAATGATAAATGGCGTGGGGTTTTTCCGGTCAATGTCTTCTGCCTTAAGGTCCGCGGCTTCCAGCCATTGCTTGGACAAGATCATATACCAGGCCGCACCAAATGCGTAGCTGGCAACTGCGGCGACGATTACTCCTAAATATTCCATTATCCCTCCTATTCGAATTTATACTGTCTATATGTCACGTCATAACGGTGAAATCCACCTATGTTGTGCGATCCTCTACATCTTGTGGGTATTTTTATTCGATGGATTCGCCTTATAATGGAGAAATTGCGACCGTTTCTAAGTTATCTTTTCTTCGCCAATGGGGGCTTTTATGCGTCGTTTTCTGCGAATTTCAATTCCGGTTTTCATAATCGGTTTTATTGCCGGTAACGCGTTTTGGTATTTGGCGTCACCGTTGTGGATCGATGTTGTTGTTTCTGAAAGTCTGCCCAGCGATCTGGTTGTCACGGATGTGGCCAGCGGCAATTTTCACGATGCCGACGCGGTGCACCGCGGGGCGGGTCAGGTGAAGATTGTGCAGTCAGGCGGCGGCTCCAACATTCTGACGTTGTCAGCCTTTGAAGTGACCAACGGGCCGGATCTGAAAGTGATACTGGTGAAGGCACCGGATCCACAGTCTTCTGCCGATGTGAAGGCGGTAGAATGGGTTTCGCTGGGGCCGCTTAAGGGCAATATCGGCGATCAGAATTATACCATTCCGGCAGAGATTAATCCCGGTGATTTTGGCTCTGTTGCCATTTGGTGCAAGCAGTTTGGTGTGCTGTTTGCCGCAGCGCCGCTGATGTTTGAAGGGCTCTAAATGCTTTGGTAGAGGCTTTCAGCTGTGAACGGGCAGCGCGTCTGTGACGGGTCGTCGATTCTGGACACTGACGGGATTTGAGTATTTGGGCATAGGTGAAACCGGATGGGGAATTTTGGACGCAGACGCCCCTGATTTACAGCCCGCCAAGCTTACAGACGATATCCCATTCAGCGTCTGAAACCGGCTGTACTGACAAGCGCGTGTTGTTCACCAAAACCATATCAGCAAGGCGCGGTTCTGCTTTACACATTTGCAGGGTCACCGGGGTTGGCATGTCTTTAACCGCTTTGATGTCAACACATTCCCAGCGTTCGTCGTCAGTTGTACTGTCGGGATGAATAAGGGCGCAAACCGTCACGATGCCAACCACAGCCTTGTCTTTTTGTGAGTGATAAAAAAACCCACGATCACCGATCTGCATCAGCCGCATGTTGTTGCGGGCCTGATAATTGCGGATGCCGTCCCATTCCTCGCCTACGTCACCGCGGGCCTTTTGGTCGTCCCAACTCCAGTCGTTGGGTTCTGATTTAAACAGCCAGTTTGCCATCGCATGTCCTTTTTGTTGTGCCGGGCGGCGGGATCAGAATTCCTGTTTCAGCGGTCTGGACAGTAAGGCACGAACCGCCTGTTCTATGGTCATTTGTTCGCGCAAAACCCCGGCCACCATCTGTGTGATCGGCATATCGATACCGCGTTTCTCTGCAAGTTCGACCACCGCCTGCGCGGTGGCGACGCCCTCGTATGTTTTGCCTATCTGCCGGTTTTTACCACGCCCAAGCCGGTAGCCCAACGAAAAGTTCCGTGATTGTTCAGAGGTGCAGGTCAGCGCCAGATCACCAAATCCGCTGAGGCCGGCGAGGGTTGCCGGTTTTGCCCCCATATCAACAGCGAGGCGCAGAATTTCCGCATAGCCCCTTGTCATCAACGACGCCCGCGCGCTTTCGCCAAGCTGTGCCCCCATAACGATGCCACAGGCGATGGCCACCACGTTTTTCAAGGCGCCGCCCAGCTGTGCGCCAACCGGATCGTCAGACAGATAAAGACGGAAAGTGGGTGTGGACAGCTGGCTTTGCAGGGATTTGGCAACGGAACCGGTGCTTGCAAGGGTCAGTGCTGTTGGCTTGTTCATCGCGATCTCAGCGGCAAACCCGGGGCCGGTCAAAATCGCAGTTTTGGCGTTTGGAACGAATTCCTGCAGCACCTGACCGGGCAGCAACCCGGTGCCTGCCTCCACGCCTTTGCAGCATAAAACACACGCGCCCTGGGACAGTTCATTTGCGTGATCCTGCAGGAATCCACGAAGCTGTTGTGTTGGGATCACCAGCAATGTGGTTGCCGCTGATGAAAATACGATGGCGCCGGAGCTGACGTTCAGGGCGTGTGGAAATGGAACATTCGGCAGGTACCTGGTGTTGGCGCGTTCGGTCTGCAATTGGGTGGCCTTTTTGGCATCGCGGGCCCACAGGATAACGTCGTCGTTTTGCCGGGCCAGGGTGATCGCCAAAGCGGTTCCAAATGCACCGGCCCCGGCAATTGCTATCCCAGTCATGCCTTGGCTCCTTTTTTACCAGATCCCAGCATGGGCGCGCTGGTTGTGTCCAGTGGCCAGCGGGGCCGTGCTGTTAATGTCATATTGTCCCGGTGCCCACTGTGATAGATTTCGATTCCGGCCCAGGCGATCATCGCGGCGTTGTCTGTGCAATACCGAAGCGGCGGCGCGTTGAACTGAAAATTGTTGCTGGCGCAAACGGTTTGCAGGTTTTTGCGCAGAAACAGATTTGAGGCCACCCCGCCGGCCACCGCGAAGGTCGGGTTTTTACTGTTTGTTCTGGACCGGAAAACCGACATTGCCCGGCGGGATTTTTCGCATATCACATCGCTGACCGCCGCTTGAAACCCGGCAGCCAGATCGTGGACATCGCCGGATTTCAGCCCGCCCTGATCGGCAATCAACCGGTCGCGGGCGCGACGCAGGCTGGTCTTGAGACCGGAAAAAGACATGTCGCACCCGGCCCGATCAAGCAATGGGCGCGGCAGATCAAAACGCGCAGGGTCCCCGGAACCGGCTGCACTCTCTATTGCCGGGCCGCCGGGCTGATCCAGACCCAGCAGCTTGGCTGTTTTGTCAAAGGCTTCGCCGGGGGCGTCGTCAATGGTTCCGCCGATGCGGCTGAATTCCGTAGGTCCAAACACAATCAGGAACTGACAGTGGCCGCCTGACACCAACAGCATCAGATACGGGTAATCCAACTGGTCGCACATGCGCGGCGTCAGGGCGTGACCTGCAAGGTGATTTACCCCGACCAGCGGCAATCCGGACCCCGCACTTAGGCCCTTGGCAAACATGACGCCCGACAGAACGCCGCCAATCAACCCCGGCCCCGCCGTTACGGCGATTCCGTCCAATTCAAGCAGACCAAGGCCGGCCGTTTCCAGCGCCTGCTCTGCACAAAGGTCCAGTTTTTCTGCATGGGCACGGGCGGCGATCTCTGGGACGACGCCGCCAAAATCGGCGTGCAGGTCGTTTTGCCCAAACACCACGCTTGATAAAACATCAGCCGAAAAATCGCTGTTTTGGCGCACCACGGCAGCGGCTGTTTCGTCACAGCTGCTTTCAATTCCAAGAAAGGCAAGGGGTGGTTTCATAGTGTCATGTTCTTGCACGGTTGCGGGGACGCAGGTAACACCTAGGCCAATCAACAGCAAGCCGATGGACTATGAGCGAACCCGCCACAACCATTTTGATCACCCGGCCAAAGGCACAGGCGTTGCAGTTTGCCGGGGATTTGCGCCAGCGCCTTGGCGTTGATCTTGGCATTGAAATCACGCCGTTGCTGAAGATTGCCGCGGTTAAGACTGTGGATGATTTGCAAGGTGTGGGTCATCTGATCTTTACGTCGGTGAACGGGGTAAACGCATTTGCGTCTCAATACACCCGGCGCGATATACCAAGTTACTGCGTTGGCGAAAGAACTGCCAATATGGCCCGGGGATTTGGGATTTCGGCGGTTTCAGCGAATGGAAACGCGGATGATCTGATCAGGTTGATTGCCGGAAAACACCCGCCCGCCGCCGGAACGTTTCTGCATGTGCGCGGACGGTTCATCAGCCTGAACATCGCGCAGACGCTGCAAGACCGGGGGATAAAGGCGCGTGAGCTTGTGCTTTATGACCAGATTGAACAGCCAATGACGGAAAAGGCATTGGCTGTGCTGCAAGATGCGTCACCCGTCCTGCTGCCGCTGTTTTCGCCGCGCACAGCCGAAATTTTTACCAAACAGACACTGCAAACTGATCTGTCCGGTGTGCGGGCGATCTGCATCAGCCAGAAAGTTGCCGACAAGCTGGACAGCGCCAGGTTTCACAAGGTCACCATCGCCGCCGCCCCGAATGGTGCTGCGATGATCAAGTGCCTGAGTGCATCCCTTTAACGCAACCCAACGGTGCTTGTTGGTGCCAACGCCTTGCGCTATCTTTAAATTATTGGGTCAGGCATTAAATCTATTTGCGTAGACGGCAGAAGGAGCGGGGATCGTGGCAACCAAGAAACCGACCACCGGGG
>CAYZQS010000074.1:0-4590 GCA_964480735.1 uncultured Rhodobacterales bacterium | reverse complement strand
ATCGCCGCGGCGGCAATTATTGTTATTGCCATAGCTGTTTCGGTTGTGGGCAGGCTGACAAGAGGGCCTGCAGCCGTTGTTGCCTCTGCCGCGTCGGTGGAGGCCTTGCAGATTGATAACGAGGCGCGGCTTGCCAGACTTGAAAATGCAATTGCCGGACTTGATGGTGGTGCGGATACAGCGGCGCTGGAAGACGTACAAAAGCAGATGAAAAACCTGCGGGCGGCGCTTAATTTATCGGATGCCAAAGTAAAATCCAAACTAAAAAATGCCGATGAATCCCTTTTGTCGTTGCAGGCGCGACTGGATACGGTTGAGGCAAGATTGCAGGAACCGGCGGTTGATGGCGGTGACGGCCTAAGTATGGAAGCGCAGGATTTGCTGGCGCGCTATGATCAGGACCTGCAAAAACTGCAGGCCGAACTGGCAGCGCAGCAAAAGGCAAACGCCGGGCTTGCGGCGGAATTAAAGCAGGTGGCGCTTGCGCAATCTGATCTGACAGCAACGCAGGCTGAAATCGTGACGCTGGCTGAGGAATCGCAAGGCAGCAATGAAGGGGCCGAGCTGTCTGTGGCTTTGGCCGGACTTGCCGGCGCTATTGAAAACGGCGGTGCGTATGGCACACAGATTGCCCGGATTGAAATGCTGTCAGGCGCTACCGTTGCAAAATCCTTAACAGACAATGCGGGCACCGGTGTAAAGCCGCTTTATCTGCTGCAACAGGAATTTCCAGACTCCGCCCGCGTGGCCCTTAAAATCGCCTTGCAGTCGCAGGCCGGTGACGGCGTGGCCTCAAAGTTAAGCGCTTATATCAAAAGCCAGATCAGTGCGCGGTCATTGCAAGAGCGCCCGGGGGATGATCCGGATGCGATACTGTCTCAGGCAGAGGCGGCGCTGATGCGCGGCAAGCTGCAACTGGCCGTCAGTCTGGTTAAGAAACTGCCGGATGACGCCGTTGCGGCAATGGCGGATTGGTTGGAAGATGCGCAGAACCGACTGCGGGCGCAAACCGCGCTTAAGCGTTTAACAGCATCGCTGGGCCCGGATGAGTAAGGTACTTTACGCCAAATGATCTGGTCGCTTTTCAAAATAATTGCGTTTGTGGCCCTGGTTGCCGCGCTGACATTTGGCGCTGGATTTATCATTGAAACAGGCGGCGAAGTCAGGATCGCCGTTGGCAATCTGGAGTTCAATCTTTCCCCGCTTGCTGGTGTCATTGGCGTGGTCTTGCTGTTCCTGATGGTTTGGTTTGGGCTGCGGGTGCTTGGCTTGCTGGTGGCGGTGTTTCGGTTTTTCAACGGAGACGAAACCGCAATTTCGCGGTATTTCGACCGCAACCGCGAACGGCGGGGATACGAGGCACTGGCCGACGGCATGATGGCGCTGGCCTCCGGCGAGGGTAAGCTGGCGATCGCCAAGGCGACCAAGGCGGAAAAATATCTGGGCAAGCCGGAATTGACCCTGTTGTTAAGCGCGCAGGCGGCAGAGATGACCGGCGAAACCACGCGGGCACTGGGTTATTATAAAAAACTGCTGGGCGATGACCGTACGCGGTTTGTCGGCGTGCAGGGCATTTTAAAGCAAAAACTTGCAGCAGGTGAAACCGAAACAGCGTTGAAGCTGGCCGAAAAAGCCTTTGCGTTGCGGCCCCGGCACGAAAAAACAATGGACGTTTTGTTCTCGTTGCAATCGGACACTGAAGATTGGGCAGGAGCGCGAAAAACGCTGCAGGCCAAGTTGCGGGCCAAGACGTTGCCAAAAGATGTGCACACCAGACGGGACGCGGTATTGGCGCTGGCCGAGGCGCGGGAACTGATCGAGGCGGGCGAGATTGAAAAGGGCCGAACCGCTGCTTTGCAGGCCAATAAATTATCACCGGAACTTATCCCGGCCGCTGTGTTGGTTGCCGAAATGCAGGTTTTAATCGGGCAGGACAAGGCCGCGGCCAAAGCCTTGCGCCGCGCATGGGGAACGCTGCCCCATCCGGATATAGCCGCAGCTTTTGCCGATATTGCACCGGATGAAACAGCAAAACAGCGCCGCACGCGGTTTCAGTCTTTGCTAAAAATCGCGCCAAACTCGGCTGAGGCCAGAATGCTGACGGCAGAGCTGGCGCTGGTGGACGAAGATTACTCCGCCGCGCGGTCCGCCATTCAGGACTTGGTGGAAACCGAACCGACAACGCGGTCGCTGACGATCATGGCAGCCATAGAGCGCGGCGAGGGCTCGCCTGACAACGTGGTGCGCGGCTGGCTGACCAAAGCGCTGAACGCATCACGCGGACCACAGTGGATTTGCGGATCGTGCAAGCATATTCACGGCACCTGGGCGCCGGTGTGTGAGAATTGTTCACATTTTGATACGCTTGAATGGGACACGCCGCCGCCGGGCAACGAGGCGCAGGGCCGGTCCACCGAATTGCTGCCGCTGATTGTCGGGTCTTTGGAAGACAGCCGGGAGCAGGAGCCGTCTGCCGAGGATGTTTCCATTGCGGGCGGCGACGAAATGGCAAACGATATGGACGGCATCATGGATGACCCGCCCGTTTTGCCGGGCCTGCCATCGCAAAAAGCATAGAAATACCGCTACAGTTGGCATTCAAAACTTGATAGAACAACACCGGCGCCGCTGTAGCTCAGCTGGTAGAGCACGTCATTCGTAATGACGGGGTAGCAGGTTCGAGTCCTGTCAGCGGCACCATTGCCAAAATATGGACACCCGGCGGGAAAGACCATAGGCTGATATAATTAGTTGAAACCAGATGCCAAATTAATTGCATTGTCCCTAGGATCCGGAGAATTGATCTGATGTTTAATTTTGTCCGCAGTCCGCTTTTTGTGGTTTTGGCAGCGCTTCTTTTCACGCCGGCAATTGCAGATGCGCAGGCCTGCATTGAAAGGATTGATGGTGAGAGCGGCATTTACAGAGAAGGCGTTTACGCGCAGCCGGTGCAGTTTCTGGCCTCCTATTTCACCCAGATAACAGAGCGCGACATCGTCAATTCCAGCGGTGCAAGACTAAGCGGGTTTCGCCAAATCATTCAACAGGACCGGGCCAATGTAAACAAATACAACAAACCGGATTTTGTTTTGATGTCTGATGGAGAAACCGACGAGAACGGCAATTTCATCGAATGGAAATTGTTTGACAAAAAGGATCCGTTTTTTGTGACACCCCAGCGCCGCGCCTTGCTGCAGACCATGCCACTGATATTCGCCTGTGGCGATGACGGGCTTCCGCGCAACTCTGAAAACAGCGCCGATTTTAAGTTCTGGACGGACGCCATCGAGATCGGACAGGTGCCCGGCTCTTTGGGGCTGATCGTGTTTCCACTGCCACAGGGCGGGTATGGGTTTCATTTCAGTTTTGCCGGTTGATCTGCTTTTTGCCGGTTCCAACAAACAGTTAGGAAACGAACCTCTATTCGCTCAACATCCGTTCTATACGGTCAAGAACAACCATTGCCGGCAGGCACTGCGTCACAGAACTGTTGGGTTCGCGCCCCTCGCGGATTGCGCTGACAAACTCGCGGTCAATCAGTTCAATGCCATTGTTGCTGACCGCCACACCGGACAGATCAACCGGCACCTCGCGCCCGTCCACCAGATCGTCATACCGGGCAATCCAGGTGCCGGTGTCGCAGATATAGCGAAAAAACGTGCCCAGCGGGCCATCGTTGTTGAATGACAGCGACAGAGTGCAAATCGCGCCTTTGGGGGTTTTCATGACAATGCTCATGTCAAGCGCGATGCCCAGTTCCGGGTGTTTTGGGCCCTGAACGCCATAAACCTCTGACACTTTTTCGCCGGTCTGATACTGAAAAAGATCAACGGTATGACAGGCGTGGTGCCACAACAGGTGGTCGGTCCAGCTGCGCGGATTTCCGGCGGCGTTGATGTTTTTGCGGCGAAAAAAATAGGTTTGCACATCCATCTGCTGAACCGAAATTTCGCCGTTTGAGATTTTATTGTGTATCCACTGATGCGAGGGATTAAAGCGGCGCACATGCCCCGCCATAGCAACCAACCCGGTTTCCGCCTGCACCTGCACCAGCTTTTGCGCGTCGTGCAGGTTGTCTGACATGGGAATTTCGACCATCACGTGCTTACCGGCCCGCAGGCACTGTATGGCCTGGGCGGCGTGCAACTGGGTGGGTGTTGACAGTATGACCGCGTCCACATCGTCACGGGCAAGGCTTTCGGCCAGATCGATGGTCGCATGATCAATGCCGCGCTGTTTGGCGAATGCTTTCGTGGCTTCCAACACCCGGCCGACGACCGATGTGACATTCACGCCGTCAATTTTCGCCAGCGCATCAAGATGTTTTTGCCCAAAGGCACCGGCGGCACCGGCCACGCAGATGTTCATGTTCCGGCCCTCTGATCAACTGTTGCCAATTGCAGCCTAGCGCCTTCACGGCGCGGCGTCTATTTGCGCGCACCACAATTATTGTTGCGCCATCGGCCAACAATCCGCTTGGCCCACGGCAGTTTTACGCTATCAAGACAGCATCGGCCCCGTAGCTCAGCTGGATAGAGCGGCCCCCTCCTAAGGGGCAGGCCAGAGGTTCGAATCCTCTCGGGGTCGCCA
>CAYZQS010000073.1:9741-12789 GCA_964480735.1 uncultured Rhodobacterales bacterium | reverse complement strand
AACCCCTTGGGGCTGTTGCAATTTTACCAAATCCATGCGCTGCGTCGCTTGCCCGTAGCCCCGCTACGCTTGCGCACCGCAGCACAAATCTTTGGTAAAATTGCGACAGCTGAGCGGTGCAGATATTCCGTCCGGCGCTCTAATATTTCCTTAAAATCACCGCGCCCCGATCAATTCAAAGATAATCATCGCTGAAATCGTTTAGCGGAACCGCACATCTGCCTATTTGGGTTTGCCCTGCCAGCGACCTTCCTGATGTTTGTTCAGTTTGGTAACTTTCTTCTCTTTCCGGTCCTTATAGGGGTTCTTGTCGCTTTGAGAGCGCAAGAACAGGCGGATTGGCGTTCCCGGCATCTCAAAGCTTTCGCGCAGCCCGTTGACCAGATAGCGGGTATAGCTGGCGGACAAGGCATCGGGCTGTGAGCACATCAAAACAAAACTTGGCGGGCGGGATTTCACCTGGGTCATATACCGCAATTTGATCCGCCGACCACCGGGTGCTGGTGGCGGATGGGCAATCGTCATCGCGCTGAGCCAGTTGTTCAATCGTGCCGTGGGCACGCGGCGGTTCCAAACGTCATGGGCGCTCAAAACAGCGGCGTGCAACCGGTCCAGTCCCTTGCCGGTTTTGGCTGACACCATGACCATAGGTGCGCCACGCAATTGCGGCAGAAGGCGGGTAAATTTTTCTCGCAGATCACGCAGCTTTTGCTGCTTGGCGCCCTCCAAATCCCACTTGTTAAAGGCCACCACCACCGCGCGGCCCTCCCGTTCGGCCAGATCGGCAATGCGCAGGTCCTGTTGTTCAAACGAGCTTTGCACATCCAGCAGCACCACCACCACCTCGGCAAATTTCACCGCCCGCAGACCGTCGCTGACCGACAGTTTCTCCAGCTTTTCCTGCACTTTGGCCTTGCGGCGCATGCCTGCGGTATCAAATATCCGCATAGGTGTGTCGTACCAGCTTGCGTTGACCGATATAGAATCCCGCGTGATGCCGGCTTCGGGGCCGGTCAGCAAGCGCTCCTCGCCCAAAATTTTGTTGATCAGTGTTGATTTACCGGCATTCGGCCGACCGACCACGGCAATTTGCAGCGGTTTGGCTTTGGAAATTGTGTATTCCCCTTCGTCGCCATCTTCTGAAACATCCACATCCGTTTCCGGCGCAAAATCTTTGTCGGCGGTTTCCTGTGCCACTGGTGAAAGGGCGGCGGCCAGATCGCTCATGCCTTCGCCGTGCTCTGCTGACAGTGGAATGGGATCGCCCAGCCCAAGCGAGAATGCGTCGTAATATCCGGCCTCTGCGGCGCGGCCTTCCGATTTGTTGACGCCCAGTATCACACGGGCCGCCGACCGGCGCAAAATATCCGCAAACACCTGATCAGCCGGTGTAACACCGGCCCGCGCGTCAATCATAAACAGGCAGACATCGGCCATGCCCACGGCCCGTTCGGTCAACGCCCGCATCCGGCCCTGCAGGCTTTCGTCTGTGGCCTCTTCCAACCCCGCAGTGTCAATTACGGTAAAGCGCAAGGGGCCAAGCCGCGCCTCGCCCTCGCGCAGATCGCGCGTGACCCCGGGCTGGTCGTCAACCAGCGCCAGCCGCTTGCCGACCAGACGGTTAAACAGGGTGGATTTGCCCACATTCGGACGGCCCACAATGGCAAGGGTAAACGACATGGATTATTCCAAAGGACAGGCTAGGCCAGCCCCCTACACGCATTCAAACCTATTTGAAAGCGTGGAGTTCGCCGTTTTGCGACAGAATGTATAAAACACCATCCACGATGGCGGGCTGTGATGCCGCGCCGGACGGGATTTCGACGGTGGACACCAACGCACCTGAAACCGGATCAAAGCTGCGCAGCAACCCGTCGCTGGAGGCCACCAGCAACCGACCGCCCGCCAGAATGGGACCAAAGTGAGTGAAGGAATCTTTGCGGGTTTTTTCTTTCTTGAACTTTGGCAGATCGACCGCCCAGATCACCTCGCCGTTGCGCGCGTCAAGGCGCACAATCTGGGCCGCGTCAGACACTAAAAACACCGATCCGCCAACCGGCCAGACCGGGCTGTATGCCCCCTCGTTGGCGGTCCAAATCCGCTCGCCGGTGCGGCGCTCCACCGCCACCACGCGACCGCTTTGGTTGGCGGCATAAACCCGCCCACCGCTGACCACCGGATCACTGGTGATGTCCCCGATGTTAGACCGCGCCTGCCCGCGACGGGAACCAGAGACCGCAACGCTCCAGATCCGAACACCGTTGCGTGTCAAGGCGGCAACCATCTCGCCAGACCCAAACGGCAGCAACACCAACTTGCCGGCAATGGCCGGTGCCGCGCCACCCACAAGGCCGGTATCGGATCGGCTGCTTTGCTGCTGCCATTTGATCCGGCCATTCTTTGTATCCAGCGCCCAGGCCTGATTATCGCGCGAGATCACGTAAACCCGTCCCCCACTGACCACCGGCGGTGCGGCAATCGACGCATCCATCGTTTGTTGCCACACGGTGCTGCCGTCTTCGGGGTTAATTGCCGTCAGTTCGCCAAATCCGGTGGTGGCAAACAACAGGCCGTCACCAAAGGCCAGCCCGCCGCTGGACGCCTCTTCAACCTTGTCAGACTGCGGCGTCAGGCTTTTTTGCCACAGCACGGCCCCTATCGGCGAAATTGCCCGCACCTGCGACTGGCTGTCCATCGTGAAAATTCGCCCGCCAGCGACAATAGGGTCTGACGATATACGCTGCTTGCGGCCATTGCCCGCGCCAATACTTGCTGACCACAATCGCGTCAGCTGGGTGCCAAGGGCCGGATGAACAATCCTGTGCGCCGGGCTGCCGTTGCGGTGGGTCCAGCTGTTGGAATTCTGTTGTTTCGGAAGTTTTATGGTAACTTCAAGGTTCAGGCTGCCGGCTGCATCCTGAACAAATTCATCGGACGGGATGGTGTCAGAAAGTGCTGTTCGCACATCAAATCGCTGGCCCTCGAAAATCTCTTCCTTCTTGGCGCAGCCCGCCAATACAGCCAAAATTGCGGAGAAAAGTAACGTCA
>CAYZQS010000073.1:4636-9641 GCA_964480735.1 uncultured Rhodobacterales bacterium | reverse complement strand
TGCGAAACAGGATAAACAGCTTGTCGCGCCGCACCTCTTCGGTGACCTCATTGATAAATGATTCAGCTTCGCTCAAGGCAGTCTCCAACCTGAATAATTGGCGTCATTTGGCACCTCTTAACCCGAAGTCCGGCAGATTGCCAAGCCCACGTTTGGGCACATTTTTGCCAGCGGATGGTCCAAATGGACTGAAAGTACACAGGCACAGGTTTATTTTTTGCCCTCACTTGTTTCGGAGTGAACAAAAGACTAGGTGTTTGCAAAAGTGAACCAGCCGGTCCACATGCGGTAGATTGAAGTTAAAGATATGCGAATTTTTCCAATTTTGACGGCGTTGGCGGTAACTTTTGTGCTGTATTTCGTCATTTTTGCGCGTGAAGAGATGGTTGCTTTTGCCACCGGCGAACCGGTCGCGGAAATTGTTGAAGTTCAGGTCGAAAAAATCGCGGTCGAGGATCGTCCGGCGATATCCATTCTGGCGCTGAAATCCACAGCACAATCAGTTGACAGCGGCATCGTTCTGCGTGGCAGAACAGAGGCCGCGCGGCACATCGACGTTCGTGCAGAAACATCCGGTCTGGTGGTCACGCAACCCATCAGCAAAGGCACGTTTGTCACCGAAGGCCAGTTGCTGTGCAAACTTGACAGCGGCACGCGTCAGGCTGCATTGGCCGAAGCTCAGGCAAGGTTGGCCGAAGCCAAAATAAATGCCAGCAACGCCACAACCCTGGCAGAACGGGGATTTGGCTCTGAAACGGCGGTCACATCGCGCAATGCCGCGTTTGAGGCCGCCCTGGCGTCAGTCGAACGGGCGATGAAGGAAATAGAACGCCTGAGCATCACCGCGCCTTTTGCCGGTTTGCTGGAAACCGACACCGCGGAAAACGGATCCTTGCTACAGCCCGGCGGCGTTTGCGCCAAAATCGTTCAGCTTGATCCAATCAAACTGGTTGGGTTTATCCCGGAACAGGATATTGCCAGAGTGCAACTGGGCGCGCTGGCCGGTGCGCGCCTGATCGACGGGCGCACGGTTGCCGGACAGGTGACCTACCTGTCACGAACCGCTGACCAAACCACAAGGACCTTTCAGGTTGAGGTGGAAATACCCAACACCGAGCTGGAAATCCGCGACGGCAGCACAGCGGAAATATTCATCACTTTCGCGGGCGAGCAGGCGCATTTGCTGCCGCAATCCGCCCTGACACTGGACGACAGCGGCACGTTGGGTGTGCGCGTTGTCAAAGATGGAATCGCACGGTTTATAGCCGTGGAAATCATCAGAGATTCAACCGAAGGCGTGTGGCTCAGCGGTTTGCCGGATGCGGTTGACGTGATCGTCGTCGGTCAGGAATACGTCACTGACGGACGCCGGGTAACGGTAACGTACCGCGAGGCCAGCCAATGATCGGCATTGTCGACTGGGCCGGAAGCCGTGCCCGCATGGTTATTGCCTTTGTCCTGCTGTCTTTGGGCGCGGGACTTTTTGCCTATATCGGCCTGCCCAAAGAGGGTGAACCGGATATTGATATTCCGGCGTTGTTTGTCTCTGTACCCTTCCCGGGAATTTCAGCGGAAGACAGCGAAAAGCTGATCGTCAAACCGCTGGAGAACAAGCTGCGCGACATTGACGGGCTGAAAAAACTGCACGGAACGGCGGCGGAAAACTATGGCGGTGTGGCGCTGGAATTTGAATTTGGCTGGGACAAAGCGGCAGTGATCGCCGATGTGCGCGACAAAGTTGGGCAGGCCGAAGCGGAATTTCCCGCAGGCGCCGATCAGTTTTCCATCAACGAAATCAACTTTTCGCAATTCCCGATTATCGTTATCGCGCTGTCAGGCGAAGTGCCCGAACGCACCTTGTTGCGCGTGGCCAAGGATATGCAGACAAGTATCGAAAGCCTGACGCCGGTGCTGGAGGCAGGGCTGGCCGGGCACCGGGACGAGATGCTGGAAGTGGTGATCGATCCGCTGAAGCTGGAAGCCTATAACGTCACGGCGGGCGAGTTGATCAACGTGGTGACCAACAACAACCAGTTGATTGCGGCAGGCGAGGTGGAAACCGAAAGCGGTTCTTTTGCGGTCAAAATACCCTCTGCCTTTGACGAGCCACAGGATGTTTACAACCTGCCGGTCAAGGTGGACGGCGACCGGGTGATCACCCTTGGTGATCTGGCCGACATTCGCCTCGCCTTTGCCGACCGTGTGGGTACAGCGCGGTACAACGGAGAAACCACCGTGGCCCTGCAGGTGGTCAAACGCAAAGGCGAAAACCTGATTGATACGGTGGCGCTGGTGCGGGCAACGGTTGCAGATGTGCAGGCGGGCTGGCCCAAAGAACTGAAAGACAGCGTGACCGTCAGCCTTGCGATGGACGAAAGCACCAATGTTGACAGCATGGTCAACCAGCTGGAAGCATCGGTCCTGACCGCGATTGCGCTGGTGATGATGGTGGTGCTGGCCGCCCTTGGCACCCGCTCTGCGCTGTTGGTTGGTTTTGCCATTCCCACCTCATTTCTGTTGTGTTTCGCAATTCTGGCGGTCATGGGGATATCGATTTCCAACATCGTGATGTTCGGCCTGATCCTTGCGGTTGGCATGCTGGTGGACGGGGCCATCGTGGTGGTGGAATACGCCGATAAACGCATACAGGACGGCGTGGGGCCGATGCAGGCCTATACCGCCGCCGCCAAGCGGATGTTCTGGCCGATTGTATCCTCCACCGCCACCACGATCTGCGCCTTTTTACCCATGCTGTTCTGGCCCGGTGTGCCTGGCGAATTCATGGGCATGCTACCGGTTACCCTGATCTTTGTGTTGTCGGCCTCGCTGGTGGTGGCATTGGTTTATCTGCCGGTGATCGGCGGTGTGGCCGGCCGGTTTTCGCGCATTCTGGCCACCACATCCGACGCCCTGCGCAGCCGTCATTTTCTGTTTCGCACCGCTTTGTTTGGCACCGCGGCCCTTGCTGCCTTTGTTGGTGCCATGCAGACGATCAATCCGGCGTATATTCCGGGCCTTGCTGCCGGATTGCCCGACTCTTTTGCATTTTTCCCGGGGGCGGTGATATTCATCCTCAGCACTGTCGGCCTTTCCGTCACCCTGGGATCGCTTAAGCACATCCCGCGCAAACGCCGCATCAAAGCCGGATACCGCCGCAGCCCGTTTGGCTGGGTGATCCACGCCATCACCGGCAATCCGGTCATGCCGCTGGTCAGTATCGCTGCCATCGGATTTATCGTTGTGTCAGTCTTCAACTATTTTGGCGAAAACAACCACGGGGTCGAGTTTTTCGTTGATACGGAACCGGAACGCGCCATCGCCTATATCCGGGCGCGGGGCAATCTGTCGCTTGACGAACAAGACGCGCTGGTGCGTGAGGCCGAGATAAAAGTTTTGTCGGTGGAAGGAGTGGAAAGCGCTTTTTCCTTTGCCGGTTCGGGTGGCTTGAACCAAAACACCGGCGGCGCCATTGCCCCGCTTGACGCCATCGGTCAGGTGCAGATTGAACTGGAACCCTGGGACGAACGGGGCAGCGGCAAGGCAATCGTGGCTGAAATTGAATCCCGCCTCAAGACCATCCCGGGCATTCAAATAGACCTGCTGAATGCCGACATGGGGCCTGCATCCGGCAAACCGCTGAATATGCGTCTGACCGGCGGCAATTGGGAAGACCTGCTGATTGCGGCCGAAATCGTAAATGAGAAATTCAGAGACACCGACGGATTGATCCAGATTGAAGACACCCGCCCCCTGCCCGGTATCGATTGGCAGATTGACATCGACGTGGAAAAGGCCGGCCGCTTTGGTGCGGATGTGGTCACGGTGGGGGCGATGGTCCAACTGGTCACCCGCGGGCTGCTGCTGGACACCATGCGCATTGACAGTTCAGACGAGGAAATCGACATCCGCGTGCGCCTGCCAAAAGAAGACCGCCTTTTGTCCACCATCGATACATTGCGCCTCCGCACCCGCGACGGCTTGATCCCGCTGTCCAATTTCATAACCCGCAAACCCGTGCGCTCGCTTGGCCAGATCGACCGCTACAATACCGAACGTTATTTTGATGTAAAAGCTGATATCGCGCCAAAATTGCTGAACGAAGAAGGCAAACCGATCACCCCTGATGAACGCATCGCGCTGATTGATGATTGGGTCGCCAACGAAAACCCCCTGCCCGCCAGCGTCAGCCATGCGTGGATCGGAGATCAGCAGGAACAAACCGAAAGCATGGCATTTTTGGGCAAGGCTTTCATCGGCGCTTTGGGGCTGATGTTCGTGATCCTGCTGGCACAGTTTAACTCTGTCTATAATTCGGTGCTGGTTCTGCTGGCGGTGGTCCTGTCCACAACCGGGGTTCTGATTGGCATGCTGGTGATGGCCCAGCCGTTTTCGGTGATCATGACCGGCACCGGCGTGGTGGCGCTTGCCGGGATTGTGGTGAACAACAACATTGTTTTGATTGATACCTATCAGGAATATTCCAAATACATGCCGCGTCTTCAGGCGATTGTCCGCACCGCAGAAGCCCGCATCAGGCCGGTCCTTTTGACCACCATCACCACAATGGCCGGCCTTGCGCCGATGATGTTCGGCCTGTCGGTTAATTTCTTTCAGGGGGGGTATTCGATTGATGCACCAACCGCGCTTTGGTGGAAACAGCTGGCAACCGCCGTGGTGTTTGGCCTTGGCATCGCCACGGTTCTGACGCTGGTGTTCACGCCGTCCATGCTGGCCCTGCGGGTCTGGATCACTTCCGGTGCCTATACGTCGTCTCGCAAACTATTCGCTCTGTCTTTTGGCAGAGGCAGCACATTGGCCGGTGATCTGCGCATGCGTAAAACCGCACGGCGCACGGCACCGCCGCAAATCACCTGGGATTTTGATGTGGAGGAAACAGCGGCACCCACAACACCCAAACTGGAGCTGACCGAAGAAGAAACGCCCCAACCCGCGCCAAAACCAAAACGCAAACCCCGCGCCAAAAAGAAAACCACACCAAAAAAAC
>CAYZQS010000073.1:0-4536 GCA_964480735.1 uncultured Rhodobacterales bacterium | reverse complement strand
GATGTGGCCTCGTCCAGCAGCAATATCGGCGGGTTCTTCAGCAAGGTGCGCGCAATCCCGACCCGCTGTTTTTCACCACCTGAAAGCTTCAGCCCGCGCTCGCCCACGGTCGTGTCATAGCCATCCGGCAAGCCCACAACAAAATCATGGATTTTTGCCGCCTTGGCCGCCGCGATCATCTCGTCGCGGCTGGCTTTGGGCCGCCCGTATGCGATGTTGTAGCCGATGGTGTCGTTAAACAAAACGGTATCCTGCGGTACAATTCCGATCTGGCTGTGCAGGCTTTTCTGCGTAATCTCCCGCACATCCTGCCCGTCGATCTTCAGCGACCCGCTACCGACATCGTAAAACCTAAACAACAACCGCCCCAGCGTTGATTTGCCGGACCCCGATGGGCCAACAACCGCCACGGTTTGCCCGGCTTTCACATCCAGAGAAAATTCCTTCAGAATAATCCGGTCCGCCTCATAGCCAAAATCAACCGCTGCAAAGACAACATCGCCGCCGTTGATTTTAAGATCTTTCGCACCGGTTGCGTCTTTCACCTCTGCGGGTTGCTCCAGCAGATCAAACATTTCACCCATGTCCACCAGCGACTGGCGTATCTCGCGGTAAACCGTGCCCAGAAAATTCAATGGCATGGTGATCTGGATCATATAAGCGTTGACCATTACAAAATCGCCCACCGTCAAATCACCACTTTGCACGCCAATGGCCGCAAGCACCATAACACCGACCAAACCGGCCGTGATCAACACCGCCTGCCCGAAATTCAAAAATGCCAGCGAATAGGTCGTCCGCAAGGACAACCGTTCATAATCCCGCATCGAGGCGTCGTAGCGCAACGCCTCGCGTTCCTCGGCGCTGAAATATTTGACGGTTTCAAAGTTCAGCAGACTGTCGATGGCCTTTTGATTGGCCTCGGTGTCTGAATCGTTCATGGCCTTGCGAATTTGCACGCGCCACTCGGTCACCCGAAAGGTAAATATGATGTAAACCGCGATGGTTCCCATAACGATCGCCAGATACCACACGTCAAAAATCAGGAACAAAATGACCGAGATGAACAGCAGTTCCAGTATAAGCGGCCCGATTGAAAACAACAAAAACCGCAGCAAAAATTCCACGCCCTTAACGCCGCGCTCGATGATCCGGCTTAAACCGCCGGTTTTGCGGGAAATGTGATACCGCAGCGACATGGCGTGAATATGCTGGAAGGTTTCCAGCGCCAATCGCCGCAATGCCCGCTGGGCCACCCGGGCAAAAACCGTGTCACGCAGCTGGGCAAACCCAACCGCCATCAGCCGGGCAACGCCATATGCGATGGTCAGCCCGACCGCCCCCGCCACCAGCATAAACACCGGCTCGCCAGACCCCCCGTCGGGCGCCAGCGCGTCAACCGCGCCTTTGTAAAAGAACGGCGTGGCAACTGACACCGCGCGGGAAATTACAATCAGCAGCATCGCCGCGATCACCCGGCGTTTGACCCAACCCTGATCTTTTGGCCAAAGATAGGGCACCACTTTGCGGATGGTACGCCAGCCGCTGCGCTGTTGCGCTTTATACTCATTGTCAGTTGACGTCATGGTCTGTCCGGTTTGGGTCACAACAAATGGACACCGGCGCACGTGGTGAACCGATATTTGGTGTGGTTTGGTTTAGATAGGAATGAAGACCGCCAATGACCAGTGGATTATTCAGGAATTGTGAACACCTGGCCGGGGTATATCAAATCGGGGTTGCGAATAAACTCTTTGTTGGCTTGAAAAATCTGAACATACAAAGCACCATCGCCGTAATTGGCCTTGGCCAGCGCCCACAGGGTGGCACCTGTTTGAATGGTCACCTTGTCAATTTCCGGCAGTCGCTCGCCGCTGCTTGCCTCGCTCAGGTCGGCAGCACTTGCGGTGCGCCGCACATCTTCTGCCTGTTCTTTCTGAAACGGTGTTTCCACCCGTGATGTGACCTGCCCCGCACTGTCAATTTCATCAACCCGCAGCGTGTACCGCCCGGGGTCAACTTCCGGCAATGCCAGTTTCCACGATCCATCCGCGCCGATCTCTTCGGTTTTGATCGGCTGATCATTGATGTAAACGCGCACATGTTTATCGGCGCTGCCCCGTCCGGTCAGTATCACCTCGCCGCTTTCATCATATGAAATCAGATCAATTGTTATATTGGCCAGCGCTTCGGGTGCCTGTTCGCTGAAGGTGACGGGTTGGACGACTTTTATCCCTTCTTCAGAGGCAATGATCACCGCCGGTGCAACATCCTCGACCACTTCAATAACAGAATCCGCATCCGGCGCGTTGGTGGTTACAACCTCGCGCCCCATGACAACAACGCTTTCCCTGGAAAAGACGGCTTTGCCGTCCGCGCCACTAGCCAGCAATGTCAGCATCTGCGGGTCCTGGGACGCAGGTACGTCAAACAAGGCCACAAACCGCCCCTTGTCGTCGGCCTTGACCTCTGCAATCACCACGCCTTCGATGATCACCTGCAAGGCCTGCCCCGGCTCGGATTTTCCGGCAACAACGGCAGCGCCAAGTTTGTCTATGCGCACCAGATCAATGCTGGGCCGCGTGGCGCTGGATATTTCAGGTGACCCGCCGCCGACCACCGGAACACCGGCAGAGGCCGTATCAAGACGTACCGCGTCCGTATCCGCGCTGGCGACAACCTGGCCCCCAACCACCGTGGCAGAGACTGCCAAATCATTCCCGTCACCGACAATCGCGGTTTCTGCCGTGCCCGTGTCGGGATTGGCCAGCGCTGCAACCTCGGTTCCCACGTCCGGTGCTGTGCCGCCGGTTTCATCGGTGGTGCCAAATTTCTTTCCCAATACCACTGTCGAAACATTTGGTGCCGCCTCAGAGGGGCTTATCCGCAGGCCGGAGGTATCGACCGCAAGTTCGACAGGCGGCGTTGTTTCACCAGCGGATTGAACCACCGGAACCGGCGTGTTCTCGGCGTCAAAAATAAGAATATAGGACCCCACAGCCGCCGCCACACAAACCGCCGCGGACCCGGCAACAATTGCAGGTTTTGACAACAATCCGAAACTTGACAACAAGGCCATTTGATCGTTCCTAACGGCAACATCTGCGCGGTAAAATTCGCGTCAACACAATTGATATAGCGTCCAGATTCCCGTCTTGCACTTAATATAGCAACTCCGCTAAGCATTTTCCAATCATATGTTCTTGTTCAAGAGGGTTTATGCCGACGCCGGGGCATTCAGTCTGTGTGTTTTGTGGGTCCCGCAGCGGCGACGACCCCGCCTTTGTGGCCGCCGCCCAAGACGTTGGCCATGCGCTGGCAGCCAACGGCTGGCGGCTGGTTTACGGTGCCGGGGATGTGGGGCTGATGGGCGAAGTTGCCCGCGCAGCGCAAGCCAGGGGTGCCGAAACCTTTGGCGTAATCCCGGCGCATCTGCAGGAACGTGAGGTCGGAAAGAACGATCTGACGCAACTGGTTGTCACTGAAACCATGCACGAACGCAAAATGATCATGTTCAGTAATTCTGACGCGCTTGTCACCCTGCCGGGCGGTGCCGGGTCCTTGGATGAACTGTTCGAGGTGATGACATGGCGACAGCTTGGCCTGCACGAAAAACCGATTTATCTGCTGAATATTAACGGATACTGGGATCCGTTGGTTGATCTGATCGACCATATGATCGCGCGGGGCTTTGCCGACGGCTGTTTTCGGGATTTTATGCGCGTTGTTCCGGATGTGGCCTCTCTGGCCACAGCATTGCAATCTGACTTACAAAAAAGTAACCCCGCCAATTGACGGGGCTACAGATGTTGATTTCGGCTTAGATACGCCGGCCTCAGCCCATTTCAGGCGTTGGACAGCCGCTCAGCCACGTTTTCCCAGTTCACCAGATTGTCCAGAAAATTGCTGATGTACTTGGGGCGCACATTGCGAAAATCGATGTAATAGGCGTGTTCCCAGACGTCACATCCAAGCAGCGCGGTTTGACCGAAACACAGCGGATTGACGCCGTTTTCTGTCTTGGTGATTTTCAGCGACCCGTCAGCGTCCGCCACCAGCCAGCACCAGCCGGAACCAAACTGGCCAACTCCTGCCGCCCCAAAATCTGTTTTGAACTGGTCAACAGAACCAAAGGCATCCGCGATCCGGCTTTCCAACTCGCCTGGCATATCACGCCCGTTTGGCCCCATCATTTCCCAAAACTGGTTGTGGCTCCACAGTTGCGAAATATTGTTAAAAATGCCGTTTTGCGCCGTCGCGCTGGCGTCATAAGTGCCGGTGATGATCTCTTCCAGCGACTTGTCGGCCCATTCAGTACCGGCAATCAGATTATTGCCGTTGGTCACATAGGCGTTGTGGTGCAGATCGTGGTGGTATTCCATTGTTTCTTTGGACATGCCACCTGCGGCAAGCGCATCATGCGCATAGGGTAGATCGGGAAGTTCAAAAGCCATTACAATGCCCCTTCTATAAGCTGTTTCGGGCACGATTGCCCCGTCAACGCCTGTCTTACACAGCAATTCAGGCCGCTAAAAG
>CAYZQS010000072.1:2134-13179 GCA_964480735.1 uncultured Rhodobacterales bacterium | reverse complement strand
CGATGGGCAACGTGGCCGAAACCGCATCCGCCAATATTTTCATGGTCAAGGACGGCGAGATCTTCACCCCCATCGCCAACGGCACGTTTCTGGCCGGAATCACCCGGGCGCGGCATCTGGACCTGCTGCGGCGGGACGGGCATACGGTGCATGAAACCGTGCTAAGCTTTGAGGATTTTCATAACGCGGACGAGGTGTTCATGTCCGGCAATATGACCAAAGTCACCCCGGTTGCCGCCTTTGACGACACCAACTACCAACATGGCCCGGTCGCCAAACTGGCGCGCCAGCTTTACTGGGACTGGGCACTTTCGAAATGACGGCCAACCGGCGCATCATGTCGCAATTCCGCACATCCGCTTGCGTATGCCTGTCAGTTCGGCAATCATAAGGTTCTCACCACCAAGGACACCCCATGCGCAAGTTTCTGGTCATCATGGACAGTTCAACCGAATGCCTCAGCGCCATTCGTTATGCCGGTGCCCGCGCGGCAAGGGTTGAGGGGGGCGTCACCATGCTGGCGGTTATTCCGCCGGAAGAGTTCAACCACTGGATCGGCGTGGCCGATATTATGCGTCAGGAGGCCCGTGAGCGCATCGAGGCGCATTTTGAAATATTTTCGAACATCATGCGGGACAAACAGAACATCACGCCCAATCTGGTGATCCGCGAAGGTGAGCCGGTGAAGGAAATTCTGCAGTATATTGGCGAGGATCCGGAAATCGGCGTGCTGGTTTTGGGTGCGGCCACCACCGGCGAGGGTCCGGGACCACTGGTAAAATATATGACCAAATCATCCGGCAACCTGCCGGTGCCGGTCACGATTGTACCCGGCAGCCTGTCAAAAGAGAAAATCGAGGCGGTTTCGTAAGACGCACGCCTGTACTTTAGAATGCTTCTAAGGTTCTTGACAAAAACACTTGGGAACGACATATATCCCTCAGGATTAAAAGGAACCGCCCATGTTTATCCAAACCGAATCCACGCCAAACCCCGCGACGTTAAAGTTTTTGCCGGGTCAAACCGTGTTGGAAAACGGCACAGCAGATTTTCCAAACCCAAAATCAGCAGAGAATTCGGCGCTGGCCAAGCGTCTGTTTGGCACTGCCGGCGTAATGGGCGTGTTTTTTGGCAGCGATTTCGTGACTGTCACCAAGGCCGAGGGCCTTGACTGGAACCACCTGAAACCCGCCGTTTTGGGTGCAATTATGGAGCATTTCCAATCCGGAGAACCTGTGATGGACGCAGGCAGCGATCAGGCCGCGCACACAGATAACGACGGGCAAGACAGCGAAATCGTTGGCCAGATCAAAGAATTGCTGGACACCCGCGTGCGCCCCGCGGTGGCGCAGGACGGTGGCGATATTACCTTCCACGGATTTGAAAAAGGCGTGGTCTATCTGGCCATGAAAGGCGCCTGCGCTGGTTGTCCGTCCTCCACCATGACCCTGAAAATGGGCATCGAAAATCTGCTGCGCCACTATATTCCCGAAGTGACAGAGGTTCGACCGGTTGCCGCCTGACCCTCTTGTACTGGCATTTGACACCTCGGCCGCGCATTGCGCGGTCGCTTTGGTTTTGGGTCCTGACATTTTGGCACAGCAATATGAAGCTCTGCACAAGGGACAGGCCGAAAGGCTTTTCCCGCTGCTAAAAGAAGTTCTGAACACCGCAAATAAATCATGGGCTGACCTTTCTGCCATCGGCGTTGGCACCGGCCCCGGCAATTTTACCGGCATTCGAATATCGGTCTCTGCCGCCCGTGGATTGGCGCTGTCGCTGAACATTCCGGCGGTTGGTGTATCCACTTTTGAAGCACAGGCAGTGGGCTTAACGCGCCCGGTGCTTGCCTGTGTGGATGCCCGGCGCAATCAGACCTATGTGCAACTTTTGAATGAACCGGAACCGCCGCTAACTGACACAATTGAAGATACAATCCCGGATCGCCTTTTGCCGGAGGGGGTCTCGCTGGTCGGAGCAATGCCGGCAATCGCTGGAAATGCCGGCGCAAACATTGCCACGGCCAAATATCCGCTGGCCGTTGCCATCGCCCGGATTGCCGCCGCGCGCTACATTGGAAACCCATCCCGGCCCGCACCGCTGTACATCCGCATGGCCGACGCCGCCCCATCTTCTGAACCTCCACCGGTTATACTGCCGTGACACCATTTCAGATGGCGGAACTGCATGCGCAGTGCTTTGATACGCCAAGACCCTGGTCAGAAGTGGAATTTGCCACCTTGCTGCAGTCAGACAGTACAGTTCACTGTCACGTTGATTGCGGATTTATTTTGGGCCGCGTGACCGGTGACGAGGCGGAAGTATTGACAATCGCTGTGGCACCCGGCCTGCGCAAACAGGGTAAGGGCACCAAACTGCTGGCAAACTTTGAAATTTCTCTGCGAAAAAGCGCGGTTCGGACTATTTTTCTTGAGGTCGCAGCAAACAATAAGGCAGCAATCCAGTTGTACCGGACATCCGGGTTCACCGAAACCGGACGACGTAAAATATACTACAGAACTCCCACGGGTCAGCGCGTTGACGCGCTGGTGTTGTCAAAGCACATTTAACCATTATCTCAGCGCCAATCTTTCCAATTTCCAACTGAACGCCGCAAAATTTTTGATTGTTCGGTAAAAAACTGACAATAACCACCAAAAACAGGTTGACCCCAATTGCGGCAATGGGTCTTAATTGCGTACGGTCTTTCAACGATCTGGGTATTTGAATGGGCGTTTCTGCTGACCATCCAATTATCCGAACCAAATAAAACTATGGGAGAAAACAATGACCTTCATGAAAACAATTCTTGGAACCGCCAGCGCACTTGCGATATCCGCAACCGCAGTTCTGGCCGACCCGGCGATTATCTATGATTTGGGCGGTAAATTCGACAAATCATTCAACCAGTCCGCCTTTGAGGGCGCGCAGCGTTGGGCCACTGACACCGGCGGCACTTTTCGCGAAATTGAACTGACATCCGAAGCCCAGCGCGAACAGGCCCTGCGCCGGTTTGCCGAAGACGGGTTTAACCCTGTGGTGATGACCGGCTTTGGTTTTGCTTCAGCCCTTGATGCGGTTGCTCAGGACTTCCCCGGCACCAAATTTGCCATTATCGACGTCAACTGGCTGAGCCAGCCAAATATTCGCGGTGTTGGCTTTTCCGAGCACGAGGGATCTTACCTTGTTGGCATCGCTGCCGCGATGGCCTCTAAAACCGGTACTGTAAGTTTTGTGGGCGGCATGGATATTCCGCTGATCCGCAAATTTGCCTGTGGCTATGTTCAGGGTGTTAAATCTGCAAATGCCGACGCAACTGTGATCCAGAACATGACAGGCACAACGCCTGCCGCATGGAATGATCCGGTCAAGGGTGCTGAACTGACAAAAGCCCAGATCGCACAAGGGTCGGACGTGGTTTATGCTGCTGCTGGTGGTACTGGTGTTGGTGTTTTGCAAACCGCTGCTGACGAAAGCATCCTGTCAATCGGTGTGGACGCGAACCAAAACTACCTGCATCCCGGCTCGGTTCTGACATCAATGCTGAAGCGGGTTGACAACGCGGTATACGAAGCATTTTCGCAGGGCGAAAATCTGGAAACCGGCAATATCACAATGGACATCGCCACCGGTGGTATCGACTACGCGCTGGACGAGTACAACGCCAATGTCTTCACCGCTGACATCAAAGCGGCGGTTGATGCGGCAAAAGCTGGCATCGTTGACGGTTCTATTACAGTGCATGACTACACATCAAGCGACAGCTGCCCCGCAAGCTAAGGGCATCTTAAATGAGCGATAAAATGAAATCGGGGCGGCAGGAAACTGCCGCCCCAGCCATTGAACTGGTTGGTATTTCAAAGGCGTTCGGTCCCGTACAGGCCAACAAAGATATTTCAATTTCAGTCGCCAAAGGGGCCATTCACGGGATCATTGGCGAAAACGGTGCCGGCAAATCCACGCTGATGTCGATCCTTTACGGATTTTACAAAGCCGACGCCGGAGAGATTTTTATCAACGGACAGAAAACCGTAATCCCCGACAGTCAGGCCGCAATTGCCTCCGGTATCGGGATGGTTTTCCAGCATTTCAAGCTGGTCGAAACATTCACGGTGCTGGAAAACGTCATCCTTGGGGCCGAAGACGGACCGCTGCTGAAAGATTCGCTGGACAAGGCCCGCGGAACGCTGTTGGCGCTTTCAAAGGAATACGAGCTGAACGTCGACCCGGACGCGGTGATGGACGAGCTGTCCGTCGGTCACCACCAGCGGATCGAGATTCTGAAAGCGCTGTACCGTCAGGCGGAAATCCTGATTTTGGACGAACCCACGGGCGTTTTAACCCCGGCTGAGGCCACCCATCTTTTCCGCATCCTGCGCAATCTGAAAAATGAAGGCAAAACCATCATTCTGATTACGCATAAACTGCGCGAAATCATGGATGTGACTGATACCGTCAGCGTGATGCGCCGCGGCGAGATGACGTCGACTGTCAGAACCGCTGACACCTCACCGGAAGACCTGGCAGAGCGCATGGTCGGTCGCAAAGTTCTGCTGAGCATCAACAAGCCAACGGCAACACCCGGCGAAACGGTGCTGAAGATTGAAAATCTTGAGGTCGTTGACGAATTTGGTGTGCAGCGGCTTAAAGGCGTTTCGCTTGAGGTTCGCGCCGGTGAAATTCTTGGCGTCGCGGGCGTGGCCGGGAACGGTCAGACGCACCTGCTGGAAGTCCTTGGCGGCTATATGCCCGCAACCGGTAAAGTGTCCGTCAAAGGCGAGGAAATTGATCTGACCGGGGCCAAATCCGATGGCCAGTCACGCCGCGCCCGTGGCATCGCCCATGTACCAGAGGACCGGCAGGCCGAAGGTCTGATCATGGAATTCATGGCCTGGGAAAACATGGTGTTTGGCTATCACAACGATCCGGCCAACCAAAAAAACACCTTGCTGATGGACAACGCGGCCATCAAGACCGAAACGCAGGCCAAACTTGAACGCTTTGACGTGCGCCCGCCGCACCCCAGCCTGCAGGCCAAAAGCTTTTCCGGCGGCAACCAGCAAAAACTGGTGCTGGCCCGCGAGATCGAGCGGAACCCTGATCTTCTGCTGGTGGGCCAGCCCACACGCGGTGTGGACATCGGCGCGATTGAATTTATCCACCAGCGCATTGTGGACTTGCGCGATCAGGGCAAGGCGATCCTTTTGGTCAGCGTCGAACTGGACGAAATCATGTCCCTGTCAGACCGCATCGCCGTGATGTTTGACGGCCACATCATGGGAGAACGCGATCCTAAAAAGACCAGTGAAAAAGATCTGGGCCTGCTGATGGCCGGCGTGAACGAGCAAAAAGGGGCCGCCTGATGGAAAAGATGCCACGCTGGGCTGATGTCGTTTTGGTGCCCCTTATCAGCATAACGCTGGCCTTTATCGTTGCCGGTCTGGTGGTTCTGGCCATCGGTGAAAACCCGTTTGATATGGTGTATTTCATGGTCAAGGGCGCGTTGGGGTCCACGCAGGGGATCGGCTTTACCCTTTATTACGCAACCAATTTCATCTTCACCGGCCTGGCCTTTTCCGTCGCCATGCACGCACGGCTGTTCAATATCGGTGGCGAGGGTCAGGCCACATTCGGAGGCCTTGGTGCAGCGCTGGTCCTGCTGGCGGTGCCGTGGCCGCATTGGGCAATTGCCATGCCGTTTGCCATTATCGGCGCCGCCCTGATGGGCGCGGCCTGGGCTGCTGTTCCGGCCTATCTGCAGGCCAAACGCGGCAGCCACATCGTGATCACCACGATCATGTTTAATTTCATCGGTGCGGCCTTTCTGATCTATCTGCTGAATGGCGTTTTGAAAAAACCGGGCCAGCAATCAGCGGAAACAGTGGCCTTTCCGGCCGGGGCCCACCTGCCCACTTTTCACGAAATGCTGGCACCCTTTGGCGTTGAGTTTTCCAAATCCGCCCCGGCGAACATCAGCTTTTTTTTGGCGTTGATCATGGCCTTTTTGGTGTGGGTGCTGATTTGGCGCACGCGCCTTGGCTATCAGATCCGGGCCTTTGGGCAGTCTGAAACCGCCACCACATACGCCGGTATATCGGCGGTGAAAGTGACGATTGTGTCCATGCTGATATCCGGCGGTCTGGCCGGGATGTTGGCGATCAACGTGGTAATGGGCGAGGCCGAGCGCCTGATCCTGAATTTCACCGAAGGCGCGGGATTTATGGGCATTGCCGTGGGTTTGATGGGCCGCAATCATCCGGTGGGCATCGTTTTGGCGGCGCTGCTGTTTGGGATGCTCAATCAGGGCGGGTTTGAACTGTTGTGGGAAATGCCCGGCATCAGCCGCGAGATGGTGCTGGTCATTCAGGCCCTGATTATCGTGTTCACCGGCGCGCTGGTCAACATGACCCGCTATCCGCTGGAGCGCATGTTCATTGCCATGCAAAAGCGTAAAGGGGCGATTTGATGGATTTCCTCCAGGTTATTTTGGCGATGGACATGTCAATCCGCCTGTCGGTGGTATTGCTGCTGGCCTGTCTGGCCGGGTTGTTTTCAGAACGCGCCGGAGTCGTGGACATCGGCCTTGAAGGCAAGATGCTGATCGCGGCGTTTGTGGCGGCGGCTGTGGCGTATGAAACCGGCAGCGCGTGGGTCGGGGTTTTGGCCGGTTGTGCCGCCTCGCTTGCGTTTTCGATGATCCACGCGGTTGCATCTATTGTTTACCGAGGCGATCAGATCATCTCTGGCGTTGCCATCAACTTTCTGGCGTCGGGCCTTACCGTGGTTATTGGCCATGCGGTTTACCAGCGTGGCGGGCAAACGCCCACACTTGCCGGAGACGCCCGCTTTACCGAAATAACCCTGCCATTTGCCGATGCACTGGCGGATGTGGCCATTGTCGGCCCGATATATTCCGAGCTGATTTCAGGCCACAAACCCCTTGTCTATCTGGCTTTTGCATTTGTGCCCCTTACGTGGTGGGTGCTGCAACGCACCCGCTTTGGGCTGCGCCTGCGGGCCGTCGGTGAAAACCCGGAATCTGTTGATACCGCCGGCATATCCGTAATGAAAATGCGCTTTCAGGCCCTGATCATCACCGGCATCCTGTGCGGTATCGCGGGCGCCTATCTGTCCACCGCCCAAGCCGCCGGTTTTGGTAAAGAGATGACTGCAGGGCGCGGGTTTATCGCACTGGCCGCGCTGATCTTTTCCAAATGGCGGCCGGTGCAGGCGATGGGCGCGTGTTTCCTGTTTGGGTTCCTCGAGGCGATTTCAAATCTTTACCCCAACATCGACGTCTTTGGCATATTCACAATTCCGGTGCAGTTCACTCAGGCCCTGCCCTTCATCATGACGGTGATCATTCTGGCCGGTTTCATCGGCAAGGCCATACCGCCCAAAGCGATTGGGCAACCTTATGTCAAAGAGCGTTAGCGAGGCCGCGCAACGAAACAAACTTGTGACCGGAAAAGTCGACATGATCCCAGGTATCTTTCGCTCCGATTTGTCGCAGCGAATCCACTAAACCTTCATATTCAAACGATGTAATGCAATCGCACTCCACGACTAATGGACGCATCATGCAAATATATCTGCCCATCGCCGAAGTATCGGTAAACGCATTCCTGTTGCTTGGCCTTGGCGGTATGGTTGGTATCCTGTCCGGCATGTTTGGGGTTGGCGGCGGGTTTTTGATGACACCGATGCTGTTTTTCATCGGCATTCCCCCGGCGGTGGCGGTGGCGACCGAGGCGAACATTATCGTAGCTTCGTCCTTTTCCGGCGTGCTGGCCCATGTAAAACGCAAAACCGTCGATTTTCGCATGGGAACGGTGCTTTTGGTCGGTGGGCTGGTGGGGGCTGCATTGGGCGTGCAAATCTTCAAGGCGCTGAAAGAGATCGGTCAGGTCGAACTGTTGGTCACGCTCAGCTACGTGGTGTTTTTGGGCATCGTCGGCGGACTGATGTTTTTGGAAAGCCTGCGTTCGATCAGGCGGTCAAAAACTGCGACCGTCAAACTTATCCAACGCAAGAACCACAATTGGATGCACGGCTTGCCGCTTAAAATGCGCTTTCGCACCTCGGGCCTTTATATCAGCACAATTCCCCCTGTTCTTGTTGGTGTCCTTGTTGGCATTCTGGCTGCGATCATGGGTGTGGGCGGTGGCTTTGTTATGGTGCCTGCAATGATTTACCTGCTGGGGATGCCCACCAAGGTGGTGATCGGCACCTCGCTGTTCCAGATCATTTTCGTCACCGCATTCACCACGCTGATGCACGCCACAACCAACTTTACCGTCGATATGATGCTGGCGGTTTTGCTGCTGGTTGGGGGTGTGGTCGGCGCGCAGGTCGGCACCCGTATCGGCGTCAAAATGAAAGCCGAGCAACTGCGCATCTTTTTGTCCATTCTGGTCCTTGGTGTGTGTTTCAAACTGGGCCTTGACCTGCTGTTGACCCCGTCAGAACCGTTTTCAATCGGTGCGGGGGGTCATTAGATGCTGCGTCTGATCCTGATCCTGCTGGCGCTTGCCACGCCACTCGCTGCTGAAGAAAAAATCGTACTGGGCCTCAGCCAAAACCGCGTTGCCATTACCGCCAATTTTGACGGCTCTGAAATTCTGATCTTCGGTGCGGTCAAGCGCGATCAAGCAGTAAAGGGTCAGGCACCGTTGCAGGTCATCGTTGCGGTTACCGGCCCGTCTGAACAAATCGTGGTGCGCCGCAAGCAACGGGTGTTTGGCATCTGGGCCAACAAGGATGCCGTTGAAATTTCCGGCGCGCCCAGCTTTTACGCCGTCGCCGCGACCGGCCCGCTGGATGAATTGCTAAGCGAGGGGTTCAACCGCCTTTACCACGTCAGCATCAACAACACGATGCAGCCGGTGAATGTGCCGGAAGGTTTTACCGGGGCAAACGATTTCACAGCGGCGGTTATTCGCATCCGCGAAGACGACGGCCTGTTTATACACGACATCGGCACGGTTGATCTGAGCGAGGAAACTTTGTTTCGCACCAGCATCGCGTTGCCGTCCAATCTGGTTGAAGGCGACTACCGTGTGCGCACCATCCTGACGCGGGACAAACAGGTGGTTGACGTGTCTGAAACCACCATTGCGGTGCGCAAAGTCGGACTGGAGCGGTTTATCTTCTCGCTGGCCCACGAACGGCCGCTGATATACGGCCTGCTGTCCCTGACCATCGCCATTTTCGCGGGCTGGGCGGCCTCCGCTGTGTTCCGCCTGCTGCGCCTGACCTAACCCCGCCCGATATAGGCCATGCTGGTCGCCATGATCGTCATGAACTGCACGTTGCTTTCCAGCGGCAACTCGGCCATATGCAGCACCGCCTTGGCCACGTGATCCACATCCATCGTCGCTTCGGGTTCCTCACCCGCAGCTTTGGCCCGCTCGCCAAGCGCTGCCACCATATCCGTCCGCGCGTTGCCCACATCAATCTGCCCGCAGGCGATGTTATAGGCACGACCGTCCAGCGAGATTGATTTCGTCAACCCGGTCATCGCGTGTTTGCTGGCGGTATAAGGTGTTGAATTGGCCCGCGGCACGTGGGCCGAGATCGAGCCGTTGTTGATGATCCGCCCGCCCTGCGGGTCCTGCGCCCGCATCGCGCCAAAGGCCGCCTTGGCACAGATAAAACTGCCCGTAAGGTTTACATCAATGCTGGCCTGCCAGTCGGCCAGCGGGATTTCATCAATCGCCGCCCCCGGTGTGAAAATCCCGGCGTTGTTAAACAGGGTGTCCAGCCTGCCAAACCGCGCCACCGCCGCGTCAACCGCATCCTGAACCTGTGCCTCAACAGTCACATCACAGGGCAAAACCAACGCCTGCGGTTCCCCGCCCGCAACAGCGTCCAATGTCTCGCGCCGCCGTCCGATCAACCCGACGTTCCATCCCGCTTCCAGAAACTGCACTGCCGTGGCAGCGCCGATGCCGGACCCCGCGCCGGTAATAATGATCGTCTTCGCCATGATCCCTCCTGACCTGCCCAATCCCTAAGCCCTTTTCAGCCCCACAGGAAGCCACTAACAATAACACACACCACATTCGCGAGATCCTCTATGACCCACACCTCCGATCCGTTTTTCCAACCGGTTTCCGGCATGGACCTGCCCCGCTTTGCCGGGGTGCCCAGCTTCATGCGCCTGCCACATCTTGCGCCCGGTCACGAAAGGTACAAAGACGTTGATCTTGGCTTGATCGGCGTGCCTTGGGATGCGGGCACCACAAACCGCCCCGGCCCGCGCCACGGCCCACGCCAGATGCGCGACTATTCCACCATGATCCGGCGTATCAATGCCGCCACGGGCGTTGATCCTTTCGCGCAAACCAACTGTGCTGATCTTGGCGACGTTGCCCCAAACCCCGCCGATCTGCAGGACAGCCTGAACCGCATCACCGCCTTTTATGAAAACCTCGCCCCCCATAACATTTCCCCCATGAGCATCGGCGGTGATCACCTGATTTCCCTGCCGATCCTGCGCGCCCTTGCCAAAAATACCCCCCTTGGCATGATCCACTTTGACGCCCACACCGATCTGTTCCACAGCTATTTCGGCGGCTTCAAATACACCCACGGCACGCCGTTCCGCCGCGCCATCGAAGAGGGGCTGCTGGATCCCAAACGGGTGATTCAGATCGGCATTCGTGGCACCATGTACGACGGTGAAGACATCGAATTTGGCCGCGCCAACGGTGTCACCATCATCGAAATAGAAGAACTGTTCGCCCGTGGCCCTGACGACGTCATGGCCCAGGCCCGCGACATCGTCGGCAACCGGCCAACCTACTGCAGCTTTGACATCGACTTTATCGATCCGGCCTATGCGCCGGGCACCGGCACGCCGGAAATCGGCGGCCCCACCAGCTTTCAGGCCCAGCAACTGGTGCGTCTCATGCAGGGGGTCAATCTGATCGGCGCTGATCTGGTGGAGGTTTCACCACCTTTTGATCAAACCGGCGGCACCGCATGGCTTGGCATGTCAATCGCGTTCGAAATCATGTGCATTCTGTCCCAGGCAATAAACG
>CAYZQS010000072.1:0-2034 GCA_964480735.1 uncultured Rhodobacterales bacterium | reverse complement strand
GCGGCGTAAATATCCGGTGCAAACACCTGAACGTCGCGCCACTGCGATCCTTGGGCTTTGTGAATGGTCACAGCCGAACCATGCAAAAACGCCGCTCCCATGCGGGCGGCAAAAGGGATGAACGGTTCTTCCTGCCCCGGAGCCTCGATTTTGATTATCGTGGCGGCGTTTACGTTTGGATCCTCCGTTCCAAACACATGCAGGCGTGAAAATCCGGGCTTGCGTCCGGCCCCCAAATAGACCGCCTGCGCCCCCTTGATCAGCCCGCGCGCCTCCAGATCAACCCGCTTTTTGCGGTGTTTCAGGGGCAGCTCGATGCCGTCACATATCAGCGGCTCGCCCGGCAGCAATTCGTCGCCAGGCGCACCATAGGCGGCCCGAAACGCATGGATCAACCTTATGCGCGTGGCGTTTCGCCAGACCAAAACCGGCGAGCGTGCCATCATTGTGCTGTCTACCCGCGACGCCACGACAACGCGCGCGTCGGTGTCAGCAGCCGCGCGTATCTGCGCCTCAAACGCCTCAAACGTCAGGTCCGGATCAGACAGCGCATGGGCCAGATCCAGAATCGGATTATCCGTCGATTGCCGGTGTATCCGGCTTAAAAAACTGGTGCGCTGCTTTTTGATATTGTCAAACGCCATTGCACCGGACTGCCCTACGGGGGCCAGTTGCGCCGGATCGCCAAACAGGATCAGATTGCTGAATATCTCCTGCAGATCGTCAAACTGCCGGTCATCCAGCATCGAGCTTTCATCGACCAGCGCAATGTCCAGCGGATCATCCCGCCGGGCCCAGCCGATGATAAAATCAGAGCCCCGCAACCCGGCGGCCGCCAACGCACCCGGTATGGATTTGTTGGATTTGTAAAACAGCTTTGCCCGGTCCAGCGCCGTTTCCGTCAGCCCCTCAACCTTTGGCCGTTCACCCTTGCCCGCCAGCCACTGGGCAATCTTCTCGTATTCCGGATCATAAAGCGGTGTGTAGATAATCCGGTGAATGGTCGTCGCCGCCACGCCTTGCGCCCGTAAAACCGACGCCGCCTTGTTGGTCGGTGCCAACACTGCCAACGTGCGCCGGTCCTTGTGGCTTTTGGCCTCATAATCACCGCTGATCACATCAACACCAGCCTCTTCCAGCTGTGAAACAAGATGCGCCAGCAACATGGTTTTACCGGAACCGGCTTTGCCCAACACCGCCAGCAAACTGCTTTTAGAGGACGCCGAATTCGACGTTGTCGTGCCGTTGTTTAAATCAACACCCGCCGCCAGCAGCGCCTCAGCTATGCGATCGTAGGCCGTGGCCTGGTCTTCGGAAAACTGCATAAACGGCGCCCTGTTGGTTTTGCCAGACTAGCCCCGCGCCAGCCCATGCACCAGAGCGATCAGGCGGAATTTTCGCGCTTTTTGCCAGCGCCAAGATCAGCGTTCATCCAACCCTGTATCCTGTCCGTGGTCAGACCCGATTTTTTCTGCAAACGGGCAGTCGGTACGCTGCCATAATCCCACAAACCAACCGCAATATTTGCTCCTTTTTCGCTGATAATATCGGGCACCCACCCAAGATTGCGGTAAAGCCGGATCATCGTTGCGTCAAAAACACCGACAGCATGATTGAGATAAAACCGCCGCCCGATCTCTGCACCCGCCAGCATCAACGCGGCTGAAAGGCCTTGTTCGTGCTGCCCGCGCCCGGACAAACAAAATCGCGAGCACTCCCAGATCAATGGTGAACACACAGCCACGCCATCGGTCAGATGCAAAAAATGATCGTTCACCATCGTTGGGCCAACCGTCGGTAAAAATCGCATAGACCCCCCGTGGCTGCCGTCCGGCATCTGCCGGATTACGTAAAGCGGGTTCAGCGCGTCATATTCGTCCCGCTCCTCGCCTGCCGCATCAACCGCAACGTCCCAGCCCATTCGACCGTGAAACTGCGCCGCCCGGTCACGAAACATACCACCCGCCAAACCTACGTGGTTCCAAAGACTGTCGCCATAAATAAATCTGATCACTAAATGCCCCATCGCAATAA
>CAYZQS010000071.1:4090-13219 GCA_964480735.1 uncultured Rhodobacterales bacterium | reverse complement strand
GCCAAATTCCGCCCGGGCCAGACTGACCAGTTCCTCCTCAACTCTGATTGCGTCCCCGTGCCGCCCCGCCCGCCACAAATAAGTGCCGGCTTTGATCAGCGTGTCATAGTTTGGCTGCAACCGCGCCGCATTAGCAAAATGATCCGCAGCATCGCCCCAGCGCACCTGTTCCTCTGCAATCAAGCCCCGGCCAAAGGCAGCCTCTGCCGCCCGTTTAACCGCCTTGGCCTCCAACGCCTCCACCTCGGCAAAAATCGTATCCGCTTCGGAAAAATCCCCGGCCTCCGCCGCCGCTTGCGCCGCCTTGATCCGGTTCTCGCCAATATCAGCGGTGGCGCCGGTGGTGTCTTCCAGCAGTTTTTCCAGTTGCGTGATCTTGGCGGTGTATTCAGCAAAAGCCGCCGCAGGATCGGCCAGCCGCCGCTCAAACTCGGCAATCTTCGCTTGCATCAATTCGAGCACCGCCTGATCCGCCCGCCTGTCTGCTGAAGATTTCGCCTCCAGATCGGACCGCAAATCGGCCAGCGCTTTGTTCAGCATGCGTTCGTGGGCGGCGGGCGATATGCCGTGCATATCCCGCCCAACCAAAGTGGCGTCAGGCGAGTTTTCCGCGCTCAGATCAGTTTCATTTTTGCCGATCATCGCGTCCGGTCGCTTTGGCGTTTTCGCTGTCTTTGATCTCTATTTCGGCTTCATGTGGTTCAGAGTTGCGACTGCCAGCATTTCGGTCGCGCCCAACAGCATCCGCACCCGGAGAGTTTTTAATTGAAATTTTGGCTTTTGAATCTGGAGAGGATTTCTTTCGCGATCTAATCCACCCCAAAGCCAGCAGCACACCGACCAATCCAAAAACCCAACTGCTCCATTCAAAAAATAATTCTGACATTATTCACTCCCGTACAATTTTGGGTATCTTAGCAGAGTCAAAAACAATTAAAAGTATTGGCACAGTTTCGAACCTAACCCCCGTCCGGGCCCCTTGCCCGGACAGCGCCCCGCAGGCCGACAGGTGATTGCTTGCAATCGCCGACAGGTGACCTCCCCACGGAGGGCGCTTCGCTGCCCTCCAGGCCGGGCGCAGCCCTTGTTTTAGGTGAAAATCAGTCAAAAATCAGCGCGTTCCGATCGGGAAATCACCTATCAAAACCATACGGCCAAATCCGGCCTCTACCGCAGTTTCAGCGTCGCCAACCCCACCAGCGCAAGGATCAGCGAAATGATCCAGAACCGGATCACGATGGTGCTTTCGGCCCAGCCTTTTTTCTCAAAATGATGGTGAATAGGTGCCATCAGAAACACCCGGTTGCCGGTGGCTTTGAAATACAAAACCTGAATGATCACGCTCATGGCTTCCACCACAAACAGCCCGCCAACGATGGCCAAAACGATCTCGTGTTTGGTGGAAACCGCAATCGCGCCCAGCGCCCCGCCAAGGGCCAGCGAGCCCGTGTCGCCCATAAAAACAGCGGCCGGCGGGGCGTTATACCACAAAAACCCAAGCCCACCGCCGATCAGCGCGGCACAGAAAACCAGTATCTCTCCGGTGCCCGGAACATAATGCACATCCAGATATTCGGTAAAGTCAACACGCCCGACAGCATAGGCGATAACGCCCAGCGCACCCGCCGCGATCATCACCGGCATAATGGCCAGCCCGTCCAGCCCGTCCGTCAGGTTCACCGCATTGGCCGCCCCGACGATCACGATCATCGCAAAGGGCACGAACAAAACCCCCAGATTGATCAGCACATCCTTAAACACCGGAACCGCCAATTGATTAGTCAATTCAACCGGATGCACGGTTGCCGCCCAGTACCCGGCAATCAATGCAACGACCAAACCGGCGCCAAACCGCACCCGGCCGGACACCCCGCTGGAGCTGTTGGAACTGACCTTGGCGTAATCATCGGCAAAGCCAACCAGCCCGAATGCCACGGTCACAAACAGGATCAGCCAGACATAATCATTGTCCCATCTGGCCCATAAAACAGTCGCGACCACCAACGCCCCAAGGATTAGAACACCACCCATTGTCGGGGTTCCGGCCTTATCCAGAATATGGCTTTCAGGGCCGTCGTCGCGGATCGGCTGGCCATTTTTCTGCCGCCGTTTCAGCAGGTTGATCAGCGGCTGACCGAACAGAAATCCAAACACCAGTGCTGTGAAAAACGCACCACCCGCCCGCACCGTGATAAAACGGAAAACGTTGAAAGCATCCCAACCCTCCTGCAACTGGCTGAGCAAATACAGCATTCACGCGGTCCCTCTTTTTGCGCCCTGCCCGCTGTGGCCTAATTTCCTGATGGCGTCAACAACCACCGAAGCCCTTGACCCTTTGGACCCCTTAACCATGACAACGTCGCCCGCATCCAGCAAGTCATGCACGCGCAGCGCCAGCAATTCGGCGGTTTCGTGCCATTCTCCCTGTACCTGCGTTGGCAATGCTTCGTGAAAATGGCGCATCAGCGGTCCGGCGCAGTGGATTTTTTCAAATGTTTCCAGCGATTTAAGGGTTGCAAGATCGCGATGAATTTGAATTTCCTCCCCGCCCAGTTCCAGCATGTCGGTAAGCATCGCAATCCGTCCACCGGCGCGTTTGCGGCCCAATCCGTCGACAGGTGTTGCCGCGCTCAATACCTGAAACGCCGCTGCAACCGAGGTGGGATTGGCATTGTAAGCGTCGTCTATCAGCTCCAGCCGCTGCTCGGTGCGCACCGTGTCCAGCACGATCCAGCTGCGACGGCCCCGCCCCTGCGGCGGTTGCCAGTTGGTCAGATCAAGCGCTGCAACCGCAACATCCGCACCCACAGCTTCCACCGCCGCCAGAACAGCCAGTGCGTTCACTGCAAAATGCTCTCCGGGGGCTGACAGTTTGAATATATGGGTGTGATTTCTGATCGCGGCCTTGACGGTAGAACCGTTTGGCTGGGCTATAACATCAAGCAGCCTGAAATCCGCCGCCGCGTTTTGGCCAAATCCGATGATATCCGCTTTGGCTTTTTTCGCGGCATTGCGCAACAGTTCGCTGGTGCCGATGTCACGGTTCAAAATGGCCGTGCCGTCACCGGTAAAACCGTCAAATATTTCGGCTTTTGCGGTTGCAATCTCTTCGATCGAACCAAACGCCGCCATATGCGCCGCGGCGACGATTGTAATCACCGCCACATGGGGTTTGGTGATTTTGCTTAGCGGAGCGATTTCACCGGGATGGTTCATGCCAATCTCAACGATGGCAAACCGCGTGTCCACAGGCATCCGCGCCAACGTCAGGGGAACGCCCCAGTGATTGTTGAAACTCATCTCTGCCGCGTGCACGGCACCTTGTTTTTCAAGCGCGCTGCGCAGCATTTCCTTGGTTGATGTCTTGCCGACAGAACCGGTGACAGCGATGACCTTTGCTTTGGTGCGCGCACGGGCAGCCTGTGCAAGGTCCGTCAACGCGCCCAAGACGTCTGGCACGATCAGCAGCGCCGCATCGTCTGGCACTCCTTCAGGCACGCGCTCCACCAAGGCGGCCGCCGCACCTTTTTCAAAGGCCTGCATCACAAATTCATGGCCGTCGCGCTGATCCTTTAGCGCGACAAACAGATCGCCCCTTTGCAATGTTCTGGTGTCAATTGAAACGCCGCTGGCCTGCCAGTTGCCGGTTGACCGGCCACCGGTTGCGTCGACAGCCTCTTGCGATGTCCACAAGGCGATCATGCGCCCAGCCCGTCCAGCGTCGCCACCGCGATACTGGCCTGTTCCACATCATCAAAAGGCAAAATGTCATCGCCGATGGTCTGGCCGGTTTCGTGTCCCTTGCCTGCAATCAGCAAAGCGTCGCCTGCACCAATCGCATCAACGCCCGCCAAAATGGCCTGCGCCCGGTCGCCGATTTCTGTGGCCTGCGGCACGGCTTTCAAAACCTCCGCGCGGATGTCAGCAGGCACCTCGCCGCGCGGATTGTCGTCTGTTACATAAACCACATCGGCAAATTCTTTTGCCGCAGCCCCCATCAGCGGGCGTTTGCCGCGATCACGGTCCCCACCCGCACCAAAAACAACAACCAGACGGCCCATGACATGAGGGCGCAGCGCGGTAAGCGCAGTTTTCAATGCGTCCGGCGTGTGGGCATAGTCGACAAACACTGACGCGCCGTTGCTGCGGGTGGCCGCCAATTGCATGCGACCGCGCACCGTTTTCAGATTTGGCAATGCAGAAAAAACCCTGTCCTTATCTGTTCCACCGGCAATCGCCAAACCCGCCGCCACCATAACATTCGCGCCCTGAAACCCGCCGATCAGATCAAGGCGTACCAAATGCGTCGTGCCAAGATACGCAAACCGCAATTCCTGACCCGTGGCATCAAACCGCTGGCCCAAAATGCGCAGATCCGCACGCTTGTGGGTGCCCGTCGTCAAAACCGCCTGGCCTTTTTGTGTTGTTATGTCCAGCAGGGCCTCAGATTTTTCATCATCAAGATTGATAACCGCTGCGCCGCCCGGTGAAAGCACCCGCTCAAATAACCCGGATTTGGCAGCGAAATAAGTGGCAAAATCGGCGTGATAGTCCAAATGATCCTGCGTGAAATTTGTAAACCCGGCGGCGCTAAGGCGTACGCCGTCCAGTCGACGCTGCGCCAACCCGTGCGAAGACGCCTCCATCGCGGCGTGGGTAACACCATCGTCGGCCAAATCCCGCAGCAAAGCGTGCAGGGTAATCGGTTCCGGTGTCGTGTGCGCCAGCGGCGACGAAACCGCACCCTCAACCCCGGTGGTGCCAAAATTGACCGCTTTAAGCGCCAGCGCGTCCCAGATTTGCCGGGTAAAACTGGCCACCGAGGTTTTGCCGTTGGTGCCGGTGATCGCCACCATGGTTTCGGGCTGCCGCCCAAACCAAAGTGCTGCCGCTTTGGCCAGTGCCAGACGTGGATCGTCAACAACAACCACCGCCATTTGGCTGCGGTTCAGGTCGTCCTTGGCAAGCTTTGCGCCTGCTTTGTCTGTCACAACCGCCACAGCCCCCATGCGATCGGCAAAGGCAATAAACTTTGCGCCGTGAAACCGGGTGCCCGGCAAAGCCGCAAACAGATGGCCCGCTTTGGTTTGGCGACTGTCAACCGATATTCCGGTAATTTTAACCGCACCATCACCTGGCAAACCCAGTTGGTCCAGCGTCATGGTCCGGGGTTGATCGTCGCTCATTCCATCCGCACTTTCACGCGCCGCGACGCAACTCTCGCGACCCTCAATTGCCGGTCAGCATGTAGTTCAGTTCGTCTTTGGGTTCAACATCGGGCCGCATGCCAAGGAGTGGCGCAATGCGGCGGATTATTTCAGCGGCCACCGGCACCGCTGTCCAGCCCGCCGTGCGCCGGGGTGTTGCACCCGAAGTTTCCGCAGCTTCATCCAGAGTGACCACCAAAACATATTTTGGATCATGGGCCGGGAAAATCGAGGCAAATGTTGCGACAACACGATCGCTGTAATACCCACCCTTGGGGTTGGGTTTGTCGGCACTGCCAGTCTTGCCACCTACGTAATAGCCCTCCACCTCGCCCAAAGTGGCGGTGCCCCGCACCACCACGCCGCGCAGCATTTTTCGCAATTCGGCGGATGTTTCCGGCGCAATCACCCGCTCACCGATCACCGTTTGGCCCTGTTTTTTCAAAATTGTCGGTTTCACCACAAACCCGCCGTTGGTTATGGTTGCATAGGCTGCTGCCAGATGCAGCGGGCTGACAGCAAGGCCGTGACCATAGGCAATGGTCATGGTCGAAAGTTCGGACCAGATTTTGGGCAGCAGGGGACGCGACTGCCCCGCCTCGACCAGTTCTATCGGCACCGGCTGAAACAAACCGATACTGTCAAGAAATGCCTGCTGCCGTGCAGCACCGATTTCTTTGGCCAGATTGGCCGAACCAACGTTGGAACTTTTTACGATTACATCGGTCAGGCTGAGTGACGCGCCATAATCGTGGAAATCCCTGATCTTGAACTTGCCCCATTTAATCGGTCCGCGTGTGTTCACCATCGTGTCCGGATTTGCGATGCCATTCTCTATGGCCAAAGCCGCCGTAAAAATCTTGAAAGTGGACCCAAGTTCATACAGCCCCTGCGACGCCCGGCTAAACAGCGGGCTGTCAGAGGCGTCAGCCGTCGTGGCAACATTTGGGCGGTTGTTGGGGTCAAAATCAGGCAAAGAGACCATCGACAGAACTTCGCCCGTGTGAACATCCATCAATACCGCGGCACCGCCCTTGGCATTCAACAGCTTGATACCGCCGTTCAACACCCGCCGGGTTGCCGCCTGAACGGTCAGATCGATGGACAGTTGCAGCGGCGCGCCAAGTTCTGCCGGATCACGCAGGTATTCGTCAAACCGGTTTTCGACACCCGCAACGCCGATCACCTCTGCAGAATGCACGCCTTCGCGGCCAAAACTCGCCCCGCCCAGAATATGCGAAGCCAACGCACCATTTGGATAAAGCCGCATTTCACGCGGACCAAACAGCAAACCCGGTTCGCCAAAATCATGCACCAGCTGGCGCTGTTCCGGCGAAATCTTGCGCCTGATCCAGATAAATTTTCGCCCGCTGGTAAAGCGTTTCAGCAATCTGTCGGCGTTCAGGTCGGGAAATATCTCAGCCAGCTTTCGTGCCGCCAGCTCTTTATCAATCATCTGCGGCGGTTGGGCGTAAAGCGAATTGGTTATCAGATTGGTGGCCAAAATAGAGCCGTTTCGATCCACAATATCGGCGCGTTGAGTGACAATCGCCACATTGGCGTTGCCTGCCGAGGGTTCAGTGGGCGCAAGTGACGACAGCATCCCCATACGGGCACCCACAACCATAAAAGCCGCCAGAAATGCCAGTGACAGAACCAAAAGGCGGCTTTCAGCACGCAAGCGGTCCCGGTCCCGTATATCTTCGTGTCGCTGGCGCAGGTTTTCGGCTTCGATCAGATCGGGGTTTTCACCCTTATCCCTTGCGGGCAGAATTCTGGCCAATGGTCGCAACGGGGTTCGGGTCATGGCCAATATGCGTCCAGTGGATAGATTTCGGCAGATAAATCAACAGGTTCACTTAGATCGTCCAAAACCAGCGGTGGAAAGGCCACCTGCTGGACATCGCCAAAATGATCCGGCGTAAGCGGCATCAGGCGCAACGTTTCAAAGTTGAGATCAGCCAGTTCCCGCAACCGATCCGGCCGGTTTAGATAAGCCCATTCCGCCCGTAAAACACCCAGCGTTTCCAGCGAGGTGCCAATCTCACTTTGCAGGGTCTCGACACGACGCAAAGCGCCTTGGGTGGCATAGTTTTCGTTGTATGCCCAATAGGCCAGCGCGATCACCACAACAGCACCCAATGCGTAAAACATGCCCCTCATCAGAGCACCAGTTCCGCCGCAATTCGCGGCAGGCCCAGATCATGCGGATTGACTTTGCCCGCTTTGGCCTCCAGCCGCCGCACGATGCGCAATTTGGCTGAACGTGCCCGGGGATTGTTGCTGATCTCGTCGGCGGCGGCACTTACCGGTCTGCGGGTCACCTGTTCAAACCTTGGTGCCTCCAGTTCCACCTGCGGTGCAAACCGGTTGCCTTTGGGTCCGGTCCCTGAACGGGCCTGCATAAAGCGTTTTACAATGCGGTCTTCCAGAGAATGGAACGTAACAACCGCCAGAATGCCGCCGGGGGCCAGCGCATTTTCGGCTGCAACCAGCCCGTTGACCAGTTGTCGCAACTCATCATTCACCGCGATGCGCAGCGCCTGAAAGGTGCGGGTTGCGGGGTGGATTTGCCCGGGTTTTGGCCGGGCCATGCAGCTTTGCACAATCGCCGCCAATTGCCGTGTTGTGGTAATCGGTGCCTCAGCACGGGATTTCAAGATATTCCGCGCGATCCTGCGCGAGGCTTTTTCCTCGCCATATTGAAACAGGATATTGGCCAGTGTGGTTTCACCGGCTTTGTTGACAATATCAGCCGCGGTAGGGCCACTTTGTGCCATCCGCATATCCAAGGGACCGTCCAGCATGAATGAAAAGCCGCGATCCGCCTCGTCGATCTGCATCGAGGACACGCCAATATCCAGCACAACGCCGTCCAGTGGCAAAGCGCCCGCGTTATCCGCAATCATATCCAGTTGGGCAAATTCTCCGGCAATCAGCACCAGCCGTTCGCCGTATTGATAGGCCCAGCGTTCAGCGCGCGTGAAAACGCTGGGGTCTCGATCCACCGCCAAAACCCGGGTTGCGCCAGCATCCAGCAAGGCCCGCGAATACCCGCCCGCACCAAATGTACCATCCAGCCAAACGCCTTTTACCGGCGAAATCGCGTCTATTATGGGTTGCAGCAGAACCGGAATATGCGCAGGAATTTCAGCACGGCTTGGAGGACGCGCCATTCCTTACCCCTCCTGTTCGCCGTCCAGCAATGTCAGGGGATCAACGCCGTCTTCCAAATCGTCGTTCCAACTTTCCATATGCTTTACAAAAGCGTCCGGCTGCCAGATCTGAAATGTGTCACCAGATGCGATAAAGAAGGCTTCGTTTTCAATGCCCACCTTGTCACGCAGTTTTGGCGCCAGAACCAGCCGTCCGGTCTCGTCCACGCTGATTGGCACCGCTTGCCCTGAAAACATCCGCTCCAGCCGACGACGTCCCTTGGAACCGCGAGGCAGCTTGGCGATTTTTTCGTCAACCTCTTCCATCGCGTCCATGGAATAGCCTTCAAGAAAATCGCGGGACTCATCGCCATAGACAATAACCAGATTGGGGTTCAGGCCCTCTGTCCAGTCCGGATCACCGTCCTCCAGAACACGGCGAAATGCAGCCGGGATTGACACCCTGCCTTTTGCATCCACTTTGTGGGTGCTTTCGCCTCTGAACCTGCGTGCCACTTAAGCCGCGCTCCTTTTAACCTGCCAAGGTCCTTAAAATGGGAAACGGCGGGAGAGCTGCTGCCACTGCTCTACCCGCCGCCCTCGTCCCATCTTGTGGACCGGTCCGGCTTCGTTGCCACCTGGGGGGGTGTCTGCTCGCGAACGCGCCGGATCTTCTTGATGAAAGCGGGTGCCTGTATGAAACCTGACTTGGGTTTTCGGGTCTTGGTGCCCGTTGCTGCCCGTTCTCATCGTGGAATTAGGGATAC
>CAYZQS010000071.1:0-3990 GCA_964480735.1 uncultured Rhodobacterales bacterium | reverse complement strand
TCCTGCGCAATTACGGCGCATTGCCATCGCTGATTCTCCGAATTAAACCGACAAGACGAAAAATACGGCCATTGGCCGGACATTGCAGAGATCTGAATTGGAAACCTTAAACCAGGCCTGGCAACTGCTGGTAAGCTTTGACGCTGCATTGATGCAGATCGTCGGCCTGTCGTTGCGGGTTTCGGTTTCTGCAACGCTGATCGCGGCGATTATCGGCATTCCGCTGGGGGCGGCTTTGGCGATCTGGTCGTTTCCGCTGCGCGGGGTGCTGGTGGTCATGTCCACCACAATGATGGCCCTACCGCCGGTTGTTGTGGGGCTGGCGGTTTACCTGCTGTTGTCCCGCGCCGGACCACTTGGCGAATTGGGCCTGTTGTTTACACCAACAGCCATGATCATCGCGCAGTCGATTTTAATTACACCGATCATACTGGCATTAACCCGCGAAGCGGTTCTGCCCTTAAAACGTGAATACGAGACCTTGCTGATTTCCATTGATGCGGGTGCGTTGTTAAAGCTGCGCACCCTGATCTGGGACGCGCGGTACGGTATCATGACGGCGTGGCTGGCCGGATTTGGCCGCGCCTTGGCGGAGGTGGGTGCGGTTATCATCGTTGGGGGCAATATCAACGGCCTGACACGGGTGATGACAACAACAATTGCGTTGGAAACCTCCAAAGGCAATCTTGAGCTGGCGATGGCGCTGGGTCTGATCCTGCTTTTGATCGCCATTGCTATCAACGGCTCTATCCATGCACTTGGACAGTTTGGCCGCCGCTACGAGGTGACGCGCTAGTGGATCGGAAACTGCGGTTAACGGGTGCTGAGTTTCACGCGCAGGGCGCACGGCTGTTTGGTCCGGTTGATCTAAGCCTGGAAACCTCCGGAATTACGGTCATTCTTGGCGCAAACGGCGCGGGCAAAAGCCTGTTTCTGGCATTGGCACACGGCATTATCCTACCGACAAAGGGCCGCGTGAACTGGCAGGATCAACCAGCGGCTGAAACCCGCCACACGCGAGGATATGTGTTTCAAAACACCCCGATCCTGCGCCGCTCGGTGGCTGGAAACATCGCCCTGCCGCTGGCCGCGCGCAGGTTTACAAAAGAGAAAAAAGCGCAGTTGCTGGCCAATGCCCTGTCCATGTCCAAATTGCAGGATCAGGCGCACGCACCGGCGGCAACCCTGTCTGGCGGTGAACGGCAGCGGCTGGCACTTGCCCGTGCAATGGTCACAGAGCCAGAGGTGTTGTTTCTGGACGAACCCGCGGCAAATCTTGATCCGGCCTTTGCCATTGATCTGGAACAAAGCCTGCGAAACATTTCATCCGGGGGTACGAAAATCCTGATGGCAACCCACGATCTGCCACAGGCCCAAAGACTGGCAGATGACGTTATCTTTTTTGAGCGCGGCCAGGTGGTGGAGCAGGCACCCGCCGCCGCATTTTTCAAAGACGCAAAAAGTGAAGCCGCCCAGCGGTACCTAGGGGGTCAGTTGTGATCCGTATTTTGGCCATCATGGCGATTTTACTGCCGGTGCCTGGGCTGGCTGCTGAAAAGTTTATCACGCTTGCCTCCACCACATCCACGCAAAATTCGGGGCTGTTTGATCATATCCTGCCAATGTTTTTTGCTGATACCGGCATCGGGGTACGTGTGGTTGCGGTTGGCACCGGGCAGGCCATTCGCATCGCTGAAAATGGTGATGCGGACGCGCTGTTGGTCCATCACCGCCCATCGGAACTGGCCTTTATAGCCAACGGATTTGGCATTGAGCGGCGTGATGTCATGTATAATGATTTTGTCATTGTCGGCCCCGGCACGGACCCGGCAATGGTTGCGGCGCAACCCTCGGCACCGACGGCTTTCTTGGCGATTGCAAAAGCCGCGCAAAAATTTGCGTCCCGTGGCGATGACAGCGGCACGCATAAGAAAGAACGGGAAATCTGGGCGGCGTCAGGGGTTGTTCCATCCGGTGAATGGTATCTGGAGACCGGCTCTGGTATGGGCGCGACATTGAACCTGAGCCAGTCAATCAACGCCTATACATTGACCGACCGAGGCACCTGGATCACATTCGGCAACAAGGGTGCGCTGAAGCTGCTTTATTCCGGTGATCCCACGCTGTTTAATCCATACAGCATAATCCTGGTAAATCCGGCCAGATACAGCCATGTGAAAACAGATTTGGCCAGACGTTTTGCCCTGTGGCTGGTTTCAGACCGCGGCCAGTCCGCCATCGCCGAATTTCGTATTGAGCGCTATCAGGCGTTCTGCCCGAATGCCACGCCGCAAAAAGCGTTGGACGAAGTCAAGGCCGTTTGTCCCAGTCCAAATCCGCTGGACGATTAACCGGCGTCATGCACCGGGCGCATAGCGGAAATTCGGTTTCTGTGGATTGTTCATGTGCGAAATACCCCTATTTAATTCACGTAATCCTGAACACCAGATCAAACGGCAATCACATGGCACACGCAGCACAATCCTCCTCCTCGTTCACCGGCATCGCTGGTTCAATTTCAACATTCTCGGCCGCCTTTGCACAGCTGGTTGCCAACCACATGGCATATCGCACAACCCGGAATGAGCTGCACAAATTGTCTGACCGCAATCTGGCTGATCTTGGGCTGAACCGCACAATGATTGACCGCGTGTCGCATGACGTCGTTTTTGGCCGGAAAAATTAACCACTTGTAAAACACCCTCCCTCCCGTGGGTTTTTACGACAAACGGCGGCGCGCCCTCCCTCGCGCCGCCGTTTTTATTCGGTATTATGATACTAAAACGGTATATCCTCCGCGCCTGTCACATAGCTGGCCACCACTTTTTTCTCACCGGCTTTTTCAAAAACCACCGACAGTTTGTCCCCTTCGATACCAACGATTGCACCGTAGCCGAATTTTTGGTGAAAAACGCGGTCGCCAAGACCGAAACTGGATATTGCATCCAGATCAATGACCAATCCGCTGGCTTCGCGTGGTTGACTGATACCGCGCATAGAAACGCGCGATTGCATGCGCTTCCAACCCGGTGAATTATATACGTCCGCGTTGGCGGCCCGTTCGTTAAGTTCTGATGAACCGGTGTTGTTTAAACCTCCGGCAGCCCCAAATCCGCCGCCATACAGTCCCGGCGGTGTTAAAACCTCCACGTGCTCTCCGGGCAGTTCGTCCACGAAGCGCGACGGCAGGGACGATTGCCATTGGCCGAATACCCGGCGGTTGGCGGCAAAGGAAATCGTGCATAATTCCTCTGCCCGCGTAATGCCCACATAGGCAAGCCGCCGCTCTTCCTCGACACCTTTCAACCCGCTTTCATCCATCGTGCGTTGCGAGGGAAACAACCCGTCCTCCCAACCCGGCAAAAACACCGCCGGAAACTCCAGCCCTTTGGCGGCGTGCAGGGTCATGATAGAGATTTTTTCAGTCGCGTCTTCGGCCTCGTTGTCCATGATCAGCGAGATATGTTCCAAAAATCCGTCCAGATTTTCAAATTGATCCAGCGCTTTCACCAGTTCTTTCAGATTTTCAAGTCGCCCGGGCGCCTCCGGCGTTTTCATGTTTTTCCAGTGATCGGTATAGCCGCTTTCATCCAGAATTATTTCGGCCAGTTCGATATGGCTGATGCTTTCGGAGTGCGCAGCTTTTGACCAGCGTTCAAATCCGGCAACCAGCGCTGCCAGCTCTTTACCGGCCTTCCCACCCAGCGCCTGATCTTTGACCAGCGCCCTGGCACCGTGCAGCAGTGACACACCCAAACCATGTGCCCTTTGGGTGATTGTCTGCAGCGCCTTTGGCCCGATACCGCGCTTTGGTGTGTTGATGATCCGCTCGAAGGCCAGATCATTGTCAGGCGAAACAACCACGCGAAAATAGGCCATCGCGTCCCTGATCTCCATCCGTTCGTAAAACCGCGGTCCACCGATCACCCGGTACGGCAGTCCGATGGTCAAAAACCGGTCCTCAAAGGCCCTCATTTGGTGGCTGGCGCG
>CAYZQS010000070.1:11513-13408 GCA_964480735.1 uncultured Rhodobacterales bacterium | reverse complement strand
TGCGGCTGGTGGAACAAGTGAATTTTGACAACTAAAGCGCAATCCGAAAAGTGGGCACCGGTTTTCGGAATAAATTGCGCGCAAGATCAAAAGGATAGAGCCGCTCCGCTGATTCAGATAAAAAGGACGCGGCTCTAGGCTGGACAAGTCCGGCCGATGTTGCCAGCTTGGTGGCTTAATTCACCGCTTTGGGCAGTTACAGTGGCGCGAAAAATTATCATCGACACGGATCCCGGGCAGGACGACGCGGTTGCCATCCTGCTGGCGTTTGCCAGTCCGGAACTGGATGTTCTTGGCATCACGGCGGTCGCCGGCAATGTGCCGCTGGAACTGACGCAAAAGAACGCGCTGATCATCTGCGAACTGGCAAGGCGGACGGATACAAAAGTTTTCGCCGGCTGCGCCGCACCCCTGTCGCGCAAACTGGTGACGGCGGAACATGTGCATGGCAAAACCGGGCTTGACGGGCCGGACCTGCCGGACCCGACGATGCCGCTGCAAGACGGCCACGCCGTTGATTTCATAGTTGAAACCCTGCTCAACGAACCAAGCAAAACGGTAACCCTGTGCCCGCTTGGCCCGCTGACAAACATCGCCAATGCTCTGCTAAAAGAGCCTGACATTGCCCCGCGAATTCAACAGATTGTCCTGATGGGTGGCGGGTATTTTGAGGGTGGTAATATTACTCCGGCGGCGGAATTTAACATATACGTTGATCCGGAAGCCGCTGATATTGTAATGAAATCCGGCGTAGACATTGTAATGATGCCGCTGGATGTCACCCACAAAGCGCTGGTGACCAAGGCCCGCAACGACGCCTTTCGGGCGCTGGGAACGCCGGTTGGTGTCGCGGTTGCCCAAATGACCGATTTCTTTGAGCGTTTTGACCGCGAAAAATACGGCTCAGACGGTGCGCCGCTGCACGACCCGACGGTGATTGCCTATCTGCTGCTACCGGAATTGTTTACGGGCCGTCACATCAACGTGGAAATTGAAACGGCTTCAAACCTGACGCTGGGCATGACGGTTGCTGATTGGTGGCGGGTCAGCGGACGCCGCGCCAATGTTACCTTTATGGGCGGCATAGATGCGGACGGCTTTTTTAACCTTCTGACAGATCGGTTGGCGCGGCTTTAGGTGTTTTTTGCCGGTAATTGATCAAAACGATCCCCACTGACACCAACGCCAAAGCCCCGATAATTGACACGCCTACGGCCTCGTCAAGTATCACCCATCCGGCAAGCACTCCAAAAACCGGCGACAGAAAACTGAACGACGCCATGTCCGATGCCGGATAGATCGACAGGATCCAAAACCAGACCAAAAAGCCGATACCGACGATACCAATGGCCTGAAACGCCAGCAGCCCCAGATGCCAGACCTGCAGATCGCGCAACCAGTCGCCAGCGAAATACGACAGTGGCAACAACAACGCGGCAGAAACCACCAGTTGATATAACAGCTGTTGCTCCGGCTTTGATTTGCCCAAGCTGGTCGTGCGTACAATCAGCACAATAACCGCCCACAGCATCGCGGCGATCAGTGCAAGTACATCCCCCAGCAGTGACGCTTGCCCGACCGTCTTGCCGCTCATCGCCAATCCGACGCCCGCGACGGCCAGAACAAGCCCGATGCCGCGCCGCATCGTCATTTTCTCCCCGGCAATTAGAAAATGCGCGGCCAGCGCCAGCCAAACGGGCATGGAGTAAAATATCACCGACGCCCGACCAACGCTGGTGTGATCAAGGGCGATGAACAGGAAGACAAATTCTATGGCAAAAACCGTGCCGCACAAGATACCGGGCCACAGCGATCCATCGTCAAACACCAGCCGCACACTCCGCCAGCGCATGACCAGCAGCACCACGATCAGCGCAATCGCCGAGCGGATGCCG
>CAYZQS010000070.1:0-11413 GCA_964480735.1 uncultured Rhodobacterales bacterium | reverse complement strand
CCGCCAGCGCATGACCAGCAGCACCACGATCAGCGCAATCGCCGAGCGGATGCCGGCCTGAAACACCGGATGCAACCCACCGTTGACCAGCTTGATCAACACCTGGTTCAGGCCCAGCGACATGGAAAACAAAACCAGCACCACGGCACCAAACAGATCAATACGGCCTTTGCGAATGACGCTTCTCCCATTATTCAGAACCAGACAGAAAGCCATTTGCCACAGTCGTCAACCCGATTGCGCATTCAAAACCCACAAAAGTCATGTTATGGGACGCCAGCAAAACCAACCAGCAGGCAAAACATGACAGTTTTACAAGTTGCCGCCCTGTTGATTGTGCTGGCCGGATTGTTTGGCGCGTTCAACTATTTCTTTTTGCGCCTGCCCGCCTCTATCGGCATTCTGGTTGTGGCGCTGATGGCGTCGTTGGGCGTTATGGGTTTGAACTGGATCCTGCCCGATCTTGGCATTTCAGAAATACTGCGCGCGTTTGTAAAGGACATCGGTTTTTCCGACGCCCTGCTGGAAGGCATGCTGGGGCTTTTGCTTTTTGCCGGAGCGCTGCACGTCAAACTGGGCGATTTGCGTGCCCAGGCATGGGTTGTCGCACTGATGGCCACCATTGGCGTAGCTCTGTCCACTATCGTCGCGGGTGTTGGCTTTAGCTGGATCACCGGCATGCCGCTTTTGGTGGCGCTGGTGTTTGGGGCGCTTATTTCGCCAACCGATCCGGTGGCTGTTTTGGGCGTTCTAAGGCAGGCCAAACTGCGCAAAACGCTGGAAACCAAGATCGCCGGGGAAAGCCTGTTCAATGACGGCGTTGGCTACGTATTCTTTCTGGTGCTCGCGGGCATTGCCTTTCCCACTGCGGGCAGCCATGCCTCGGGCTTGACAGAGGCCCTGCGTTTGTTCCTGCAGGAAGCGGTTGGCGGAGCGGTTCTTGGCGGCATATTGGGTTGGCTGACCTTCCAGTTGATGAAACGCATAGACGATTACGCGCTGGAGGTGTTGCTGTCCCTTGGCCTGGCCTTTGGCGGCTACGAACTGGCGGTTACCCTGCACATGTCAGGGCCAATTATGGCCGTGGTCGCGGGATTGTTCATCGGAGACGTTGGCATGAAGCACGGCATGTCAGAACAAACCCGCGATTACCTGAACGCATTTTGGGAATTGATCGATGAAATCCTGAACGCCATCCTGTTCCTGCTGATCGGGGTCGAAGTGCTGGCGGTGGCCTTTTCAATGGATGCGCTGAAAGCGGGCGCCATCGCCATCGGGCTGTCGCTGGTGGCCCGCCTTACAGCCGTATCCGTGCCCATCCTGATGCTGCGCCCGTTCCGGTCTTTCCCGCGCGATGTGATCCCGATCATGACATGGGGCGGACTGAAGGGCGGTATATCCGTGGCTTTGGCCCTGTCTTTGCCTGACAGCGAATGGAAACCCTTGATCCTGACAGCCACCTATATTGTTGTTTTGTTTTCAATCATCGTTCAGGGCCTGACTGTTGCCCCGCTGGCCAAACGCCTTGGCCGCGAGCCGGGGTTGATGTGACCATGAAACCAGTTGGATTTTCGTCGCGGTTTCCATATTCTGGCGCCCAGCCAGAGACAGGGCAACCATGACGACAGACACCATTTTGGACCGCACGATCGCCAAGGGTCTGCGCATGACGGACCAGCGTAAAGTGATCGCGCAAGTGCTGCAGGGCTTTGACGGGCACCCGCATGTGGAAGAAATTTATGCCCGGGTCTCTGAAATTGACCCAGGCATTTCCATTGCCACGGTTTACCGCACGGTCAAGCTGTTTGAGGAACTTGGCATTCTTGCGCGGCTTGAATTTGGCGACGGTCGCGCGCGATACGAGGACGCAGACCGTGAACACCACGACCACCTGTTTGATATTCAGACGGGCGAGGTGATCGAGTTTGTCGATCCCGAATTGGAAGCCTTGCAGGAAAAGATTGCCAAGCGCCTTGGCTACCGCCTGCGCGGCCACAAAATGGAGCTGTTTGGCGTGCCGCTTGACAAGGCGACAAAGGACTGATCAACGTCGCCCCGCGCGCCGGTAACAGGCGTATATTTTTCGGATACATGCGAATGGAAAACCTGCGCGGCATCGGGCTGATGGTGGCCTCTATGGCCGGTTTTGCGCTGGCTGATATGTTTATCAAAGGCGTCTCGGGGCGCATTCCCGTGGGCGAAATCCTGTTGGTGATCGGCATTGGCGGGTCGCTGATCTTTGCCATCTGGGCAATCTCGCGCGGCGAGGCGGTTATTACCCGCGATTTCTTTTCGCCGGTCATTCTGATCAAAAACCTTGGCGAAATGATCGGCACGTTTGGTTTTGTCACAGCACTTGCCTTAACGCCGATTTCCACGGTTTCGGCGATACTGCAAGCCACCCCGCTGGCGGTCACGCTGGGTGCGGCACTATTCATGCAAGAAGCCGTTGGCTGGCGCCGGTGGAGCGCTATAACGGTTGGCCTGATTGGCGTTCTGATCATCATCCGCCCCGGTCTGGCCGGATTTGAAACGGCATCGCTGTTTGCGGTTCTGGCGGTTGTCGGCCTGTCCATGCGCGATCTGGCCACCCGCGCCGCGCCGAAATCCCTGTCATCAATCCGCCTTGGCACCTACGGGTTTCTGGCGATTGTGCCCGCTGGTGCGATTTTGCTATCGCTGAACGGTCCAGCGGTTATGCCAGACTCCGGCGAATGGGCCGCCCTTGCTGGTGCGGTTCTGCTTGATGTTACCGGATATTACACCCTCACCCGCGCCATGCGCATGGGCGATGTGGCTGTTATCACGCCGTTTCGCTATACCCGCATTCTGTTTGCCATCGTCATTGGCGCAGTGGTGTTTCGCGAAAACCCCGACCTGTGGACGATACTGGGTGGTGCAATCATCATAGTGTCGGGCCTTTATACCTTTGCCCGTGAAAACCGGCAAAAAGCCTGACCCTGTGGTCTTTCCCTTCACCGGCACCCGCGTTAAACACGGCGCAAATTCAGCATCAAAGGCAAATGTCACATGAGCAAAATTTCAACCATTTCCGCCCGCGAAATTCTGGACAGCCGCGGCAATCCCACGGTGGAGGTGGATGTCAGCCTGACAGACGGCGCCTTTGGCCGCGCCGCCGTGCCGTCAGGGGCCTCGACCGGGGCGCATGAGGCCGTGGAACTGCGCGATGGCGACAAAAAGCGCTTTGGCGGCAAAGGCGTGCAAAAGGCCGTGGCCGCGGTGAACGGGGAAATCGCCAACGAACTGGACGGGCGGGATGCCACCGATCAGGCGGCGGTGGATAAGGCGATGATCGATCTTGACAACACCGTCAACAAGTCCCGCCTTGGCGCCAACGCCATTTTGGGCGTTTCGCTGGCGGTGGCCAAAGCGGCTGCAAATTCCACTGCCCAACCGCTTTACCGCGCCGTGGGCGGTCCGTCCGCCCATATCCTGCCGGTGCCGATGATGAACATCATCAATGGAGGCGAGCACGCGGATAATCCCATCGACATTCAGGAATTCATGATCATGCCGGTGGCCGCCGAAACCATGAGCGAGGCCATTCGCTGGGGCGCGGAAGTGTTTCACACGCTCAAGTCGGAACTGTCGGCTGCCGGGCACAACACCGGTATCGGCGACGAGGGCGGCTTTGCCCCCAACCTGTCCTCCACCACCGAAGCACTTGATTTCATCATGAAATCGATTGAAAAGGCCGGCTATAAACCCGGGCAGGACATCCACCTTGCGCTGGATTGCGCCGCCACCGAATATTTCGAAAACGGCACATACAACATGACCGGCGAGGGCAAAGTGCTGGGTTCAGATGAAAACGCCGCATATCTGGCAAATCTGGTGGCAAATTACCCGATTTTTTCCATCGAAGACGGAATGAGCGAAGACGACTGGGACGGATGGCGGGCCCTAAGCGAACTTTTGGGCAGCAAAATCCAGCTGGTGGGTGACGATCTGTTTGTCACCAACCCGGACCGCCTAAAACGCGGTATCACAGAAAACTGCGGCAACTCGCTGCTGGTCAAGGTCAACCAGATCGGCACCCTGACGGAAACTCTGAACGCCGTGGACATGGCCCATAAATCCAATTTCACCTGCGTGATGAGCCACCGCTCGGGCGAGACCGAAGACGCCACCATCGCCGATCTGGCCGTGGCTACAAATTGTGGGCAGATCAAAACCGGCAGCCTGTCGCGCTCTGACCGGCTGGCCAAATACAACCAGTTGATCCGGATAGAGGAAACTCTGGGACAAACCGCCGTTTACGCCGGAAAATCGATCCTGAAATAACCCGCTTCTTATTGGTATAAATATCCCCGCGCGGCGCGCATCCCAAGACCCTTTGGGGTCGAGAAAAGGTAATGGCGCGGCACGCGCCTCCGCTTAACTACAGCTTAATACGCCGCCACAAACCGCAGTTTTAACACCGGTGGTTCCCGGCGCGGTAAGCGCCAAACCGTTTTTGCTGCGCACGGCCAGATAAGCGAACGCCTGCGCTTCCAGCATGTCTCCGTCAAAACCCACGTCATCAATATTTACAACCGGCACCGGCAGGCTTTCGGCAAGCCGCGCCATTATGTGATCATTCTTGCGCCCCCCACCGCAAACCAAAACCCGCGCCACCGCTTTGTTGGCAGCGGCAAACCCGGCCGCAACCGCCGCCACAGAACAGGCACTCAGCGTTGCTGCTCCGTCCGTGTCACTCAGCGCGCGCACGGCTTTAGCAAGCAGAGCAAATTCATTTCGATCCAGCGATTTTGGTGCCGGTTGCCCAAAATACCCATGCTGCAGAAATCGGCTGACAACCTGCTGGTCTGCCTGTCCCGCAGCCGCCAGCGCCCCGCCGTAATCACAGGCAAGACCCGTGCGCATACGAATAAAGTCATCAAGCAGTGCGTTTCCGGGACCGGTATCAAAGGCCAGCAGCGCCCCGGTGTCTGTCGGACCTGCACATTCAGCGTCAACAAACGTTAAATTCCCGACACCGCCGATATTCAAAAATCCCACCGGTTCCGGCCCCAACCGCCGCGCCAGGGCAAAATGATAAAACGGCGCCAGCGGCGCCCCCTGCCCGCCGGCATTTACATCTGCGCTGCGAAAATCCCAAACCACGTCATGGCCACAGGCCCGGGCCAGATCCGCGCCGTTGCCGGCTTGATGGGTGTGTCGACCATCTGGATCATGGGCCAAAGTCTGTCCATGAAACCCCACCAGATCGACGCCGCCAAAGCGTGCGATCAGCTGCAGGTGCGCCGCCTCGACAACCGCGGCTGCCATCGGCACCACCTCACCCTTTGGCCACTGGCCAAGTGCTGCACGGATGATTTTACGTTCGTTCTCACTGTACGGGCGAAACCCGGTTGCGCCAAACTCAAAAACCTCAATGCCGTCAGTCAGAACCATCGCCGCGTCAACCCCGTCCATCGACGTGCCTGACATACAGCCCAGCGCCCAGATCGCATCGTCTTTTGGCATGGCCCTTCCCTTTCCTGACACGCGCACTATAGAAGGCCATGCACAAAGTCCAAGAAAAGACACGGCCATGACCACCCATCCCAAATCCGATTTTCTGAATGTCTTACAATCGCGGGGATTTGTTGCGGATTGCACTGATCTGCAAGGGCTGGACGAGGCGCTGATGAAAGGTGTTGTGCCGGCCTATATTGGCTTTGACGCAACCGCCAAGTCGCTGCATGTGGGCAGTCTGATCCAGATCATGTTGTTTCGATGGCTGCAAAAATGCGGGCACAAACCGATTGTTCTGATGGGCGGGGGCACCACCAAAGTGGGCGATCCGTCGTTTCGGGCTGACGAGCGTCCTTTGCTTGACGCGGCCGCGATTGACGCCAATATCGAAGGTATCAAACAGGTTTTTGCCTCTTACATTAATTTTGGCGAGGCCGCGACGGATGCGGTGATGGTCAACAACGCCCAGTGGCTGGACGATCTCAATTACCTGGAATTCCTGCGCGACATCGGACGGCATTTTTCCGTCAACCGGATGCTGGCCTTTGAAAGTGTGAAATCCCGGATCGACCGCGAACAAAGTCTCAGCTTTCTGGAATTCAACTACATGATCCTGCAAGCCTATGATTTCATGGAACTTAACCGCCGCTACGGGTGTTTGATGCAGATGGGGGGATCGGATCAATGGGGCAATATCGTCAACGGTATAGACCTGACCCGCCGGGTGCTTGACAGCCAGGTTTTTGGGTTAACCACGTCACTGCTGACCACCTCTGACGGTAAGAAAATGGGAAAATCCCAGAACGGAGCGGTCTGGCTGAACGCTGACATGCGCAGCCCGTATGAATTCTGGCAATTTTGGCGCAATACCACGGATGCCGACGTTGGCCGGTTCTTGAAGCTTTACACGGAACTGGATCTGGACGAGTGCGACCGTCTGGGTGCGCTGGAAGGCTCTGAAATCAACCACGCCAAAATCACGCTGGCCAATGCGGTAACAACGCTGGCACACGGGGCCAAAGCCGCAGAAATTGCTGCATCAACCGCAAGTGACGTATTTGAAAAAGGTGGCGTCGGCGAAGATTTGGCGCGCATTGATGTCAACCAAGATGATATTGGCGAGAACGGCTTTTCCGTGGTTCAGGCTTTGATAAAGGCTGGTCTGGCCTCTTCCGGCAAGGACGCAAAGCGGTTGATCGCGGACGGTGGCGCACGGATCAACGGTGCCGCGGTGACTGACGCCGGGCATATGATTTCCCGCGAAGATCTGGCGTCAACGGTCAAACTGTCCGCCGGAAAAAAACGTCACGCGCTGATCGGCAGCAGCCGGTAAAGTCCGCCCGCGATCAAAGTTAATTGTTTCAAAATCAGCATAACTTGTTGAATAAGATGGTTAATAATTGGTTTTTGCCAACAGTTAACTTTGAAGTTATCTAAAATTTTAGCAATCTGCTGACAGGTCATTTCTAATCCCGTACCCGGTGGTCCAGCGGTCCGCCAAGGGGGCGTCGGTCTGCCTTTTCAGGTTCCAAAACAGGAACCGTCAAAAGGAGACGAGCAGTGAAATCAAAACTATCCAAATTCGCATTGATCTTTGCCGCGGTTTTGCCGGTTTCGGCAAGCGCCGCAGGCTTTGGCCAATTCAATTCGACACAAGCCAGGGCTGACGTTGTAACGTCATCCGGCGTCATGACCCTATCGGGCAGTGCAATCAACGGAGGCGAGGCCAGAAAACTGGGGTTCAACCGGGGAGAAACCCGCCTGGCATTTCCGCTTGGCACATTACAGGGCCAAATTGATATGCGCTGGTTCAAAAGCAGCAATGTTAGCCAAATCGACACTTACAACAACAGCCTGCTTGGGGCAGTGCACGTTCTTGTACCCACCGCCAACGGGCATGTTGGCCTGTTTGCCGGGGCGGTGCACACGGAACAGGGAACGCAGCGAAAAAACAGTTCCCGAAGGTTGTTTACAGGGGTGGAAATTGCCTCTTTTACAGCACCGCACACCCGGTTTGACCTGCAGGCGGGGATAATTTTTCACACTGGTGGCCTGGATGGGCGCGGTAAAGACTCGCTGACCAACGCGGGTTTTATCGCCGTTGCGGCAACCTCGCCCCTATCCGCCCAAACCAGTGTGGATTTCACACTGGCCGCAGCTTATGGCCAAATGGATTTTGATAAAATTCCACCGGATGCGGTGTTGGCGGTGTCAGCGTCAATCGCTGTGACCCACCGGCTTAAAAATCAGCGTGGAAGGATTTTTGCCCGCTGGGAGGTCACGACATTCAATCGGCGCTCAGCTGGTACAAATCTGCTGGAAAACCGGATCAGCGTTGGATTTAAACTGCCATTCGGTAAACCAGCGCCCGCAGGTAATCGCGAATTTGCCCAGCATTTAGCGCCGATTGGACGCTGGGTTGCCCAAACCGGTGGCCCGTTAAAATAAGTCTTATCACCGGCGGCGCAGGTGCAATTTCCACTGCCATCTGGCCGCCGTGACCGCCTGGTTTGGGCGTATCACAGGTATCATTCCGGACCACTTTAGCCCGCGTCCGGGTTTGCACCGGCCAGCAGTCAATTCGCATAAGGTACTGATAATTAACGTCAATACAGGATGTATATTCCGATAGACGGCCCCGAAACCCTATTTCGGTCCGCTGTTTCAGAACATTCCGCTTGCAGTCTGCAATAATTCCGACCAACAACATTCCATGACCGATCAGCCGCAAATTCTGTGTATCGGGTCCGTTCTTTGGGATACCGTGGGACGGGCGCAGATTGATATGCCGCCAGGCGCAGATGTTCCCGGGCATATTAAGCGTCAGCCCGGCGGTGTGGCCATGAATATCGCCATGAGTTTGAAGAAATTTGGCATGCACCCGGTGTTGCTAAGCGCGGTGGGTCAGGACGTCGAGGGACGGGAGTTGCTGGCTCTTGCGGCCGAAATGGGGTTGGAAACCAAATTTGTTTGCCAAAATACCGCCCGGCCGACTGACCGCTATATGGCGGTAGAAGCACCCGGTGGGCTGATTGCCGCCATCGCCGATGCGCACGGGCTGGAAGACGCCGGCGACGATATTTTGGCGCCATTGCGGGACGGTCGCCTGGCGGACGCCGATCATCCCTGGACCGGACCGGTTGTTCTGGATGGCAATCTGACGGCGGACTTGCTGAAATCCATCGCAAATGATCCAACGTTTACGGATTGTGATTTACGCGTTGTGCCTGCCTCGCCGGGCAAAGCTGACCGTCTGAACGCCTTTGTCGGCAACGGCACGGCCATGTTGTATGTGAACCTGCAAGAGGCCAACACGCTGTGTGGCAAGTCATTCAACCACACGGCCGATGCGGCGACTGCCCTGAAAGACAAGGGCGTGGCGCGGGTTTTGGTAACCAACGGCGCGGCACCGGCAACTGTTGCCGGTGAAAATTACCAACACACGCTGACACCGCCGGGTGTTCACGTTTTGCGGGTGACCGGCGCCGGAGATGTGATGATGGCGGCACATATCGCAGCCGACGTCGCCGGGAAAGCGCCAAAAGAAGCGCTTCAATCTGCTCTAAACGCCACGGCAAGCTATATATCAAGTGACACGCCCCTATGACTGCATTGCTGAAATATTCAGACGCGGTTGCCCGGGCCAAATCCGACAAAGCACCAATTGTGGCGCTGGAAAGCACGATTATCACCCACGGCATGCCGTTCCCGCAAAATCTTGAGACGGCGATAGAGGTCGAAGAACAGGTGCGTGCGACGGGTGCGACGCCCGCGACTGTTGCAGTCTTGAACGGCGCCCTTTGCATCGGGTTAAGTGCGCAGGAACTGGAAGCGCTGGCGAAGACACCGGATGCCCTAAAGCTCAGCCGTGCCGATCTGGCCGTTTGCATGGCACTGGGAAAAACCGGCGCAACAACTGTTGCAGCCACCATGATCACCGCCAATCTGGCGGGAATTTCGGTCTTTGCCACGGGTGGTATTGGCGGTGTGCATCGTGGTGCAGGTGACAGTTTTGATATTTCCGCGGACCTTCAGGAGCTGTCAAAAACCCCTGTCACCGTGGTTTCAGCCGGGGTGAAGGCCATTTTGGATGTGCCAAAATCGCTGGAAGTTCTGGAAACGCTGGGGGTTCCGGTGATTACTTTTGGTCAGGATGATTTTCCGGCTTTTTGGTCGCGCAGCCAAAGCCTTCGCAGCCCTTTGCGCATGGACAGTGCCGCGGATGTTGCCAAATCCCATATAATGCGGGGCAAACTTGGCCTGCCCGGTGGCCAGTTGGTGGCCAACCCGATCCCAACCGTTAACGAAATTCCACACGAAGAACTTAAGCCGATCATAGCGCAGGCCATTCGCGAAGCTGACGCCAAAGGCATATCACAAAAAGCCGTAACACCGTTTTTGCTGTCCCGGATATTTGATCTGACCAAGGGGCGGTCACTTGAGGCAAATATTGCGCTGGTCAAAAATAACGCCCGGCTGGCGGCGCAAATTGCGGTTGAACTTTCCAGGTCGGGCTAGCCTGATTGTGATACACAGCCATTGTCATGGGCTGTATGACTAACTAAATTAGACCGGAATTATGTGATCAGGTCCCAATGCCAAACAGCAAACGCGCCATAAGAAAAAGGCATCGCGCCCAACGCCGCGCCAGATTTTTCTCTAATATCAGGGCGAATTTCCTGACCGGGCTGATCGTGGTAGCGCCGGTTTTCTTGACGTTTTATTTCACCTGGTCATTTGTTGGATTTATCGACGGTTTCGTTCTGCCGTTGGTTCCCGAGGCATATCAGCCCGGTCGTTATTTGGGCATCGACGTCAAAGGCTACGGCGTAATCGTCTTCCTTTTGTTCACCATATTTATCGGCGCTGTCACCAAAGGGTTCTTTGGTCGGGCAATTTTACGCCGGGCCGAGGCGCTGGTTGACCGGATGCCGGTGGTGCGTTCGATTTATAACGGGTTGAAACAGATTGTTGAGACCATCCTGAACCAGTCCAACAGTTCGTTTGAACACGCCTGTCTGGTCGAGTACCCGCGCAAAGGTATCTGGGCGGTGGCTTTTGTGTCCACTGAAACCAAAGGCGAAGTGCTGGACAAACTGCCTGCCAAAGGCGGATTTCACAGCGTGTTCCTGCCCACCACACCAAATCCAACGTCCGGTTTTTTGCTGTTTGTACCAACAAAAGACATCATATTTCTGGATATGGATGTAGAGAGCGCGGCCAAACTGGTGATTTCCGCGGGACTTGTCCGCCCGCATACCAAAGAAGAAATGGAAGTCTTTATTCCACCCATAAAAACAAAAGGCAGCGGCGCTGACAAATGATTTCGGTTGCCGCCACCGGGTATTTCACCGCGTTCTCTTTGATATTGGCGATTGGTGCCCAGAACGCCTTTGTGCTGCGACAGGGGCTGGTTGGGCGGCATGTGTTTGCCCTGTGTTTGCTGTGCGCGCTGTCTGATGCCGTTTTGATTTCGCTGGGCGTGGCCGGATTTGGCTACGCGGTCACGATATTTCCTGCGGCCCCCGGCATTTTGTCAATCGGGGGCGCAGGTTTTTTGCTGATCTACGGCTGGCGGCGGTTTCTGGCCGCCATTCAGGGACAATACCACATGGAATTGTCGGGCCAAAGCAAGGGGTTGACCGCCACATTGGTGGTGGGTGCAGCCCTGACGTGGTTAAATCCGCATGTCTATCTGGATACGCTTGGATTGATCGGGGCGGTGTCCACAAAATATCCGGCAAACGGCGATAAACTGTTGTTCGCGCTCGCCGCTGTAAGTGCATCGTTTACTTTCTTCTTTGGGCTTGGCTACGGTGCCCGAATGTTGGCACCTTTGATGCAGTCGGTGCGGGCCTGGCGGGTGCTGGACGTTATTATTGGCGTTGTCATGTGGTTTATTGCCGTCGGATTGTTGCAGATTTCAATTTAG
>CAYZQS010000069.1:11834-13606 GCA_964480735.1 uncultured Rhodobacterales bacterium | reverse complement strand
TGACGGCGATATTTTGGTCTGCCCGTTGGTGCATCCGGCCTGGCTGCCGTATGTCCTGCGTGCCTCCGGTGTGATCAGCGAGGTGGGTGGCTGGCTGAGCCACATTGCCATTGTGGCGCGGGAACATAACATCCCGATGATCGTCGGCACCATCGGACAAGCGGCAATCGTTGACGGTGACACGGTCACGCTGCACGCGGATGGAAAAATTACAATTGGCGATACGGCCAAATGGCAGGCACAAAGTCAGGCGGCGGAATGAAAACCGGATTGCGGCGCGTGGGCTGACGTGAACATAATCGCTTAATCACACAGATTGAGCGAATGATGTCCAACCATTTTACCCGAACACTTGCGGCCACCGATCCCCTGATTTCCGACGCGCTGTCGGCTGAAACGCAGCGACAGCAAAACCAGATTGAACTGATCGCTTCTGAAAATATTGTCAGCCGCGCGGTTTTGGATGCCCTGGGCCACAGCGTGACCAATAAGACGCTTGAGGGTTATCCACGCGCACGGTTTCACGGTGGCGGCCAATACGTCGATATTGCCGAGCAGGCGGCAATAGACCGTGCCTGCGAATTATTTGGCTGTGATTATGCCAATGTTCAGCCCCATTCCGGTTCACAGGCCAATCTGGCGGTGTTCTTTGCCCTGCTAAAGCCGGGAGACCGCGTTTTGTCGCTGGATCTGGCGGCAGGCGGGCATCTAAGCCACGGGCTGAACGCCAATCTTTCAGGCCGCTGGTTTGAAGCGCATAACTATGGCGTGGACCGGGAAACCGGCCTGATTGACTATGACGCGCTGGCCAAAAAAGCCGGCGAAATCTGTCCGCGACTGTTGATCGCCGGTGGTTCGGCCTATCCGCGCCGTATTGATTTCGCCCGCATGCGCCGGATTGCCGATGATTGTGGTGCGCTGTTTTTGGTTGATATGGCGCATTTCGCCGGGTTGGTGGCAGGATTGGCGCATCCGTCACCTGTGGCAATCGCTGATATTGTCACCTGCACCACAACAAAAACCCTGCGCGGACCGCGTGGCGGCGTGATCCTGTCCCGGGTCGGCAGATTTGCCAAGCGGTTGCAATCGGCGGTATTTCCGGGGGTTCAGGGCAGCTTGCACACGCAGGTTTTGGCTGCCAAAGCGGTTTGTTTTGCCGAAGCCCTGCAACCGGAATTCAAATCTTACGCTGCACAGGTTGTGACCAACGCGAAGGTCTTGGCGGATCAGTTGCAAAAAAACGGGATCAAAGTGGTGTCAGGCGGCACTGACACGCATGTGGTGCTGCTTGATCTTTTGGGGCTTGGATTGCGCGGCCAGCAGGCCGAGGATACTTTGGCAAAGGCCAATATCACCAGCAACAAAAATCCGGTGCCGTTTGATAACCCAAAACCCGCAGACTGGGTGGGTTTGAGGCTGGGCACCGCCGCCGCAACAACCCGCGGTCTGGGCGAAGATCAGTTTGTGCTGTTGGGCCAATCCATTGCCCAATTGGTGCACGCAAAGGCCAGGGGCGACACCGAGAGCGCTATTCATTCCGCCAAAGACCTGACGGCGCGTCTGTGTTCGGCGTATCCGATCTATTGACGGGTTTCTGCGCCGGATTGTGAGTTGCTGGTCCCCACCTCAAAACGCAGCAATTGGTGCGCCTTTCGCAGGGCCGCTTCAACCTCTTTGGCGGTATCGGCAGCAGCAAAGATAAACCCCGGATAGCGCCCGCCTTCCGGCGGTGGCACAAGGGTTTCACCCGGGCGGGCGTTGATAACCACATC
>CAYZQS010000069.1:0-11734 GCA_964480735.1 uncultured Rhodobacterales bacterium | reverse complement strand
CGCCTTCCGGCGGTGGCACAAGGGTTTCACCCGGGCGGGCGTTGATAACCACATCTTTGATGTTAGGCACTTTTTTGGCGTCTTCAACGCCGGATATTTTCGTCAAAATACCGGCTGTTGGGACCGGGATCATCATGACGCCTTTGGCGGTGTCAGGCGGGGTGAATTGCGGCAGGTCAAGACCCAGCGCGTCGCGCAATATCAACTCTTCCAGCGTGAAATCCCCACCAAATTCAAACACCCGTGAACACAGGCCGCCGATGGAACGCGCAGCCAGCTCTATCAGGGTCGCGCCGGTTTCGTTGACCCGAAGCTCGGCATGAACAGGCCCGTGGTTCAGGCCAAGGGCCGCAACCGCACCCTTTGTCTGATCGATAATATTGCGCTGCACGTCCTGTGGCAACCGCGATGGCGTCACGTACAGCGTCTCTTCAAAATAGGGCCCGTCCAAAGGGTCTGGCTTATCAAAAATCGCCAGCACGTGCAGCACATGGTTTAGTATTAAACCTTCTAGGGTAACTTCGAATCCGTCAATATAATCCTCTACGATGATCACGTGCGAATAGGGGTCATCCAAGTTGATCCCACGCAGGATTGCCTTGATGCGACTGCAGGCGGCCAGAAACTCATCCTTTGAATTGGCCCGGATCACGCCCCGGCTGCCGGACAGTGTCAGGGGTTTTAAAACACACGGATAACGGCACCTCTGTGCAGCCCTGTTCAAATCGCTGTTCAGCGAAACCCTTTGAAATCCGGGCGACAACAGCCCGGCCTTGGCCGTGATCTTGCGAAATTGATATTTGTCCCGGGCAGCCGCCACCGCTTTAGGATTATTATGGCGCAAATTCAATCGCTTGGCAGCAGCCGCGGCAATCTCCAGAACCTCATCATCTGTGCCAACAACCGCCGAAAAAGATGTGCGGGCCGCGCGGGTCACGATGTTTTCCACGCTGGTTTCAGGGCGCTGAAAATCCAAGTATACCGTGTGATCACCTGAAAGCTCTGCCAAAGCATGCCGGTGATCTGACCCAACCACCACATCCACATCCAACCGTCGCGCCGCGTCCAGAAAATCCTTCGCACGGTAAGACCGCGACGGCGTTAAAAGCAGCAGGCGCGGATTGATAATGGGGTTTTTGGCCATCGTCGCCTGCGGCTAGGCCGGGCCTTTTTGGGTTTTGAAATGCGGATTTGCGCCCTCGTCATGGGCGGTTAGATCTTCAACCGCAACAACCCCGGGCACCTGTTCCTTGATCAGCACCTCCACACCCTGCCGCAGGGTGACATTGGCCATCGCGCAACCCTGACAGCCACCGGAAAAAGTAATAAAAGCAACCCCTTCCTGTACTTTGGCCAGCGCCACGGCGCCTCCGTGCGCTGCCACCGCCGGATTGATCAAATCATCCAGAACCTGTTGAATTTGCGCGTCCAGGGTTCCGCCGGCTGCGTCATTTGTGGGTGCCGTGCTGAGTTTCACATCCGTCACCAGCGGAACATAGTGGCGGATCAGCGCGCTTATCTTTCCGGCAACCGGCACAGCCGCCCCCGGCGAGCCCGCCAGCCGCAACCGCAGCACCCCTTTGTCAAAGCCGTCAAATATAACGTCACCGCCACGGTCCGCCAGCATTGGGCTGATTTTGTCGCGCAGAATGGTTTTTATGTTCGTGGCCGTACTGTCGCCCTCGCGCCCAGGGTCCTCTTTACCTGAAACCTCATCCAAACCACCTGCTTCCGCTGCAAGGTCCAGTGCTTTTGTCAGCGCCTGATCCAAATCGGCAATCAAATCTTCAACCTGTTCCAGTCCGATTGACAGGCGCAGCAAATCCTTTGGGACCGGCGTTGACGGGCCTTCGATGCTGGCGCGGTGCTCAATCAGGCTTTCAACCCCGCCCAAAGACGTCGCCCGTTTGAACAGCCTGACCTGCGCTGCCGCTTTCATCGCGCCTGCCTCGCCCGATTTTAGGCGGATGGACATCATTCCGCTGAACCCGCCGGTCATCTGTGCCGCTGCAATATCGTGGCCGGGAAATCCGGGCAGACCGGGGTAAAGAACGTGGCTGACCGCCGGATGCCCCTGCAAATACCGGGCCAGGGTCATCGCAGATGCACAGGCTTGCCGGACCCGCACAAACAATGTGCGCATTCCGCGCAGCAGCAGCCAAGCCTCAAACGGCCCCAAAACAGCACCGCTGTCCCGTCGCCACGCCTTGATCCGCTGCCAGAACGAATTTGGTGTCTTGCACACAAGCGCCCCGGCCAGAACATCGCTGTGACCGTTCAGATATTTGGTCGCCGAGTGCATAACCAGATCCGCCCCCAGTTCCAGTGGACGGCTCAGAACCGGCGTTGCCACGGTGTTGTCAACAGCCACCACCGCCCGTGCCGCGTGGGCGATGTCTGTTGCCGCCGCAATATTCGTGATCTCCCACGTGGGGTTTGCGGGCGTTTCAATCCACACCAGTCGGGTTTTACCCGGGCGCATGGCGGCCTTCAGCGCTTGCAGGTCGCCGGTATCAACAAACTCTACATCCAGCCCCCATGACATGGCAAAATCAATCAACCAGCTGCGCAGCGCCCAATACATGACTTTTGAAGCCACCACGTGATCCCCCGGCAGCAGCGACTGAAAAACCGCTGTGGCCGCGGCCATGCCGGAAGAAAACAACAGGCAATCAGCGCCGCCTTCAAGGGCCGCCAACAACTTTTCCGGTTCGTCATAAGTTGGATTATGCGGTCGGGTATACCCGCGGCCGGAACTGTATCCGCCGTCCGCATCGCGTTCATAGGTGGTTGACAAATGCAGCGGCGGCACCAGCGCTTTGGTTGTGCTGTCAACGCGGCCCAGGGCCTGTGCTGTCAGGGTTTCAGCAGAGGGGTTATTTTTGTTTCCATCGTCTTTTCCTGACATCCGCCGCCCTCTCTGCCCGTTTTGATCACCGAAAAAAGGTTACATTTGGCAGCCGGGACATACAAGAAATTGAATCATCTGAAATTTGGCAGTTGATCCTTTTGTGCTTCTGCAGTTTCATCGCATCAGGTTAAAGGGTGGACAGACCAGAATGAAGATCGTCAGCGATTTCCCCAACAAGGTTGTCCAAACACCGGACATGGCGATTATGGTCGGCAATGATTGTCGCCTGTCTGCCCGGGTCTGGATGCCCGAAGATGCCACAGACAATCCCGTTCCGGCCATTCTGGAGTTCCTGCCCTACCGCAAACGCGACGGAACAGCAGAGCGGGACGCGCTGACCCACGCCTATTTTGCCGGACACGGCTATGCCTGCCTGCGGGTGGATATGCGGGGCAATGGTGACAGCGAAGGGCTGATGACGGATGAATATACCACGCAGGAACTCAGCGACGCGGTAGAGGTGATCAACTGGATCGCCCGCCAGCCCTGGTGCTGCGGAACCGTTGGTATGATGGGGATCAGCTGGGGCGGCTTTAACGCGCTGCAAACGGCGGCATTGCAGCCAGAGCCGTTAAAGGCGATCGTCACGCTGTGCTCGACCGTTGATCGTTTTGCTGACGACATCCACTATAAGGGCGGCTGCCTTTTGAATGAAAACCTGGGCTGGGGTGCCACGATGTGGGCCTATTCATCACGCCCGCCCGACCCGGCACTGGTGGGGGAAAACTGGCGCGAGATGTGGCTTGATCGGCTGAAAAACGAGCCGTTTTTACCATGCGTCTGGCTGCGCCACCAAAATCGCGATGAATATTGGCAACATGGCTCGGTTTGCGAAGATTACGCAGCTATTAAAGCCGCCACGCTGGCCATCGGCGGTTGGGGGGATGCTTATAAAAACGCTGTGCCGGCGCTGGTTGAAAACCTGACGGCCCCGGTAAAAGGCATCATCGGTCCCTGGGTTCACAAATATCCGCATTTTGCCGTGCCGGAACCGCGGATCGGTTTTTTGCAGGAGGCCCTGCGCTGGTGGGATCACTGGCTGAAAGGACTGGACACCGGGGTTGAAAACGATCCGGCGTACCGCGCTTACATCATGGACGGGGTGCGGCCAAAGACGTGGTACGAAACCCGCACCGGTCGTTGGGTGGCGCAACACCAAAGCCCGGATGATGATGTCAGAATGCAGATTTTACGCTGTACCGACAGGGGTCTGACGACTTCTGGTGCTTTGTCTTCACCGACACCAATTGCCTCGCCACAGCACTGCGGCATGATGGGCGGCGAATACTGCGCGATCTGGCTGGGGCCGGAAATGCCCGGAGATCAACGCCACGACGACGCCCTGTCGGCGTGTTTTGACGGCCCGGCGGCAGCCACGGATCAGGATATTTTCGGGGCACCACAGGTAAATCTGAAGCTTTCGGCCAATACAGCACAAGCCCAGATTGCCGTGCGTCTATGCCATGTGCATCCAGACGGCGCCTCTACCCGCATAACTTACGGCGTGTTTAATCTTGCGCATCGCAACGGACACGCCAGTCCGGTCAAACTGAAGCCCGGCAAATCCTACGATATTTCGCTGAAACTTGATCACATTGCCTACCGCCTGCCCAAGGGCCACCGCTTAAGGCTGGCGGTTTCAAACGCCTATTGGCCGCTGATCTGGCCATCGCCACAGGCCGGAACTGTAACCTTGCACGCCGGAAACCTGCACCTGCCAACCCGCCCTTTGGCCGATCAGAACCTATGGGCTTTTGAAACCCCTGAATCAGCGCCGCCCCGCCGGATCAAAATCTTGCGACAAGGCAATCACATAAGACGCGTGGAAAACGATCTGACCACCGGTGAAATTGTATTGGTGATTGAAGATGATTTTGGTCAGGCCAGGGAATTGGACCACGGCCTGATCAGCGGTTCCGTTGCGCGTGAAACCTGGCGCATTCACCCGGATGATCCGCTGTGCGCTTCGGGCACCACACACTGGACTGAAACCACCGGGCGCGGTGATTGGCAGACCCGAACGGAAACGCACGCCCGTATGTGGTCTGACAAAACCGATTTTCATCTGACGGCACGGCTGGAAGCCTATGAAAATGAAAAGTTGATTTATGCGCGGGATGTGGAAGATAAAATCAAACGAAATATGGTCTGAATTTTTCAAATCGCAACATCTTCAATCAACGCGAAAAGCAAATATGAATTTACTGTGAAACGGTTTTCAAAATCCTTTTGCCGACAGAGCGAAGCGCCTTTTACCGGTTAAACCGGCGGTGCGGGAGCGGACAGCGCCCCTCTTAAAATAACATGGATGTTGCCACTTTTCAGTGCTGTGGAACCAGCGCGATAGGCACCGGCAACCCGGTACACCGGTGGACCAATGAACCGGTGGATCAGTGGACCGGGGGATCAGTGGACCAGTAGACCGGTGCACCAATGGACCGGAAAATTGGACCTCATTATCGGTTTTATTTCAGGTGGTTACGGAAGATTTGGCGGGCCGATTTGGAAATGGTTGGCGGTGCCTACTGGCGCGGGTTGGCGGTGCCTACTGGCGCGGGTTGGCGGTGCCTTCTGGCGCGGGATTGCTTATTTCAGATTACCGCATTCGGCCGATCCTGCGCCGGTTGTAAACCTAGCGGGTTGCGTTTTAGCAAAACAGAATTGTGATGCCCGAACTGTTCTGCCCATATGATTCCGGATAGGCGTTGCGCCTAGGGCCGTGGTTTCATGCAACCAAGAAACACGCTATAGAAAATTTGCGTTCTACCTGAATTGGCCAGTGCTCCCTGAACCGTTAGGACACCCAAAAGCGGATTGCGTTTGGCAAAAGTGCTATGGTTCAGATTGAACACAAAACCTGCCAAACTTCAAAACCGGCAGAAAAAATCCGGCAGCAGATTTCCCTGCTGCCGGTTTTGTTTTCAAGCCGCTGCGATTAAGCAAACCACCAGCGTTCGGACCATTTGGCACCGTCCAGTTCCCAGTTTGCAGCCACGGCTTCGTCATGGGCAACGGCCTTATCGATCCCCATGATGTAGTTGGCAAACATTGGAACCAGCGCCCCGCCGTCATTATGAATGAGGGTCTGAGCCTCAACATAAAGCGCACGCCGTTTGGCATCGTCCAGTTCAGCCCGCGCAGCGATTACGATGCCATTAAACTTCTTGGCATCTTCCGTGGTTTTCCAGTTGGTCTCGTTCCACTCCGTGCTGTCCACATAAGCGGCCGAGAACATCCAGTCTTCGGTTGGACGGCCACCCCAGTAACTGACGCTCCAGGGTTTCTTGTTCCAAACGTTGGACCAGTAGCCGTCCTTGGGCTCGCGTACGACCTCGATGTCCATGCCAACCTCTTTGGCCGAGGCCGCAACCAACTGCGCTGCGTCAACCGCACCGGCAAAGGCCGCGTCAGATGAAGACAGCTGTATGGTGCCGCTGTGACCGGATTTCTTGTAGTGGAAAGCCGCCTGCTCTGGATCAAACTCGCGTTGCGCCAAATCATCGGCGTGATAGCGGTTGGCGGTCGAAATCGGGTGATCGTTGCCCATTACACCATGACCCAACAGGATCTTGTCGACCATTTCCTGACGCTTGACCGCCAGTTTCAGGGCCATGCGCAGATCGTAATTGTCAAACGGCGGGGCGTCCACACGCATCGGCATGGTATAGTGCAACGTACCGGTAACCTCCAGGATATTGAGGTTTGGTGCACGCGCCATCAGGGCCACGGTTTTTGGATCAATGCGGTCAATCGCGTTCACATCGCCGTTCATGATCGCGTTTTGCCGTGCGGTTACGTCCAGCAGCGACAGGATTTCAACCTCGTCAAAATGGGCGCGTCCCTCTTTGTGATAGTTGGGATTGCGTTTGCCTTTTACACGAACGCCGGGATCATAACCGCTGATGATATAGCCACCCGTGCCCATTCCGCCCAGCGGATCAACAACACCGTCTTTGGAGGCTAATATGGGCAAGTGATAATCACTGACAATAAAGGGGAAGTCGGCATTGCCATCAGTCAGAGTGAACACCACAGTATCCCCGTCCGCGGAAATATCTGTAACCGCTTCCAAAAGACCTTTGGCTGCTGATTTACTGTCTTCTCCGCGGTGGATGTTCATGGTGGCAATAACATCGTCCGCCGTCAGCGATTTACCATTGTGAAATTCAACGCCGGAACGCAGTTTGAAACGCCAGGTGGCCGCATCCGCCGTGGCTTCCCAGCTTTCGGCCAGATCGCCAACCAGTGACCCATCATTGTCAACTTCTGTCAGCCCGTTGCCGTAAAGATAGCTGGTAGAGGTCGAGAACCCGTTTTCATACGTGCTTGGATCAAGCGAGTCAGTGGTGGAACCGTGCGCACTGCCCACGATCATCTTACCACCTTTTTTGGGCGTCGCCGCAGCAACTTTATCAGCCATGCCCAGCGCGGTTGGTAAAACCACCCCGGCCGCAAGGGCTGACATCACAAACTGGCGCCGGTCAATCTGGCCGGTCAGCAGTTTTTCTTTCTGCTTACTAAGATATCTGTTTTTCATATTTCATCTCCCGGGTTTGCGCCCACAAAAGCACAGGCGCTTACTGTTGCCTTGAAAATTCAGGCTTTTAACATTGGGGCACCGATTTGCAGCAGATGCCAACGCCGCAAGCAGGCCACAAATACGCTTCAAGATCAAGCCATTTTGTCGCAGCACATAATCATTGGACATCGACTTAACTGCGGTTTTCGCACAATTTGGACCACGGCCAAAGCCCCGCCAATTGCAACGCTTTAAATTATCTTGTCCTTTACAGCCCCATTTTCTTTGACTAGCCTTTTTTCAAGAACACGCGACCGCGTGCCGGATAATGATGTTTCGGCCTTGGTGTTATGGTCGCGAAGGTCGTGACAAAGGGGGGATTTGGCACGTGCATCCGGTCTATCTGACGATTCTAAAGCGCCTTGGGCTGGGGTTGCTGACGCTGTTCGTGGTTTCAATCATCATTTTCAGCTCCATCGAACTGCTGCCCGGCGATTTCGGCGAAGCGGTTCTTGGGCAGGCGGCGACCGAGGAAACCGTTGCCGCGTTTCGCCGCGAGCTTGGCCTGGATCAACCGGCCTTTCTGCGATACATAGACTGGATTGGCTCTGTGATGCAGGGCGACCTTGGCAAATCATTCTCAGGGCGCGCCTCATCCGGTGTGGATCGCTCCCGCGAAGTGTCTGCTTTGATTGCGCCCCGCCTGTGGAATACCCTGTTTCTTGCCAGCATGACGGCAATCATCGCAGTCCCGTTGGCCTTGTTCCTGGGCATTACCGCCGCGCTTTACCGCAATTCGATCTATGACCGCGTTGTCAACGCATCCACGTTGATAACGATTTCTTTCCCTGAATTCTTCGTGGCCTATATCCTGATCCTGTTCTTAACATCGCTTTACAGCCTGCTGCCGTCACTGGCCAACGTGACCCCGGAAATGGAAATGGGCGAGCGGATTATCAAATCGTTGCTGCCCTCCATGACCCTGACGCTGGTGATTGTGGCCCATATGATGCGCATGACACGGGCGGCGATCATCAACCTGCTGGCCCAGCCCTATATCGAAATGGCCAAGCTGAAGGGTGCGTCGCAAAGCAAGATCATTCTGAGACACGCCCTGCCCAACGCCTGGGCCCCGATTGCCACGGTGATTGCGTTTAATCTGGCCTATCTGGTGGTTGGCGTTGTGGTGGTCGAGGTGGTGTTTGTCTATCCCGGCGTTGGCCAGCTGATGGTTGACAGCGTGTCAGCACGCGACATTCCGGTGGTACAGGCCTGCGCCCTGATCTTTGCCGCCACCTACATCCTGCTTAATCTGCTGGCTGATATTATTTCCATTGTCACAAATCCAAGGTTGCTGCACCCAAGATGAGCGAAGAAACCACAGCCTATTCCGCCGCCTCAGAGGTTGGTGCGACAAGGATCAGACGCTCCTGGCGGCAACGGGCCTGGATCGACCTTAAAAAAGCGCCACCCACCGCCTGGTTTGGAATGGTTGTGGTGTTTCTTTACCTGTTTGTGGCGGTATTTGCTCCGTTGCTGGCACCCTATGGCGAAGCGCAGGTATTCGTGACGCCTTATGCCGCTTGGGGTGACGGGCATTTTTTTGGCACTGACCAGATTGGCCGCGATGTTCTGACCCGCCTGATATATGGCGCGCGCAACACCATTGGCATTGCCGTTGCCACCACGTTGCTGGCTTTTGCGATTGGCGGCTCGCTTGGCCTGATGGCGGCGATTACGCAAAACTGGGTTGATCAGGTGCTCAGCCGCATCGTTGATGTGTTGATCGCCATTCCCAGCCTGATCTTCGCACTGATGCTGTTGTCAATCTTTGGTTCAACCATCTGGAGCCTGATCATCATTATCGCGGTGCTGGACAGTACCCGCGTGTTCCGTCTGGCACGGGCGGTTTCGTTAAACGTGGTGGTGATGGACTATGTGGAAGCGGCCCGCCTGCGCGGTGAAGGCCTTGGCTGGGTGATGCGCCGCGAGATCCTGCCCAATATCATGCCACCCCTGGTGGCTGAATTTGGCCTGCGTTTTTCTTTCGTGTTCCTGACCATCGCCGCCCTTTCCTTCCTTGGCGTTGGTATCCAACCGCCCACGGCTGACTGGGGTTCAATGGTGCGCGAGAACGCTTCGCTGATCCAATTTGCCCAGTTTGACATCAAGGCCGGTCTGACACCCTTGCTGCCGGCGGGGGCGATTGCCCTGCTGACCGTGGCTGTTAATTTTGTGGTCGATTGGTTCTTACATAAAACCAGCGGATTAAAAGAATGAGCGGGACAAGCAAAAAAGGTGACGTACTGCTGGAAGTGCGCGATGTGGAAATCGAAGGATTTTCAGACGAGCGCTGGCACGAAATCATCAAGGGCGTTGATCTGACCCTGCACCGGGGCGAGGTGATGGGGCTGATTGGCGAATCCGGCGCCGGTAAATCAACGCTGGGTCTTGCGGCGATGGGATTTGCCCAGCCCGGCGTGCGTATCAGCAGCGGCAGCATCATGTTTGACGGCATCGACCTGCTGGCGGCGACTGAGGCTGAAAAACGCACCCTGTGGGGCTCGCGCGTGGCCTATGTTGCCCAGTCCGCTGCCGCCTCGTTCAATCCGGCGCACCGTTTGATCGACCAGACCATAGAAAGCGCTGTTTCCAAAGGCATTAAGACCGAGGCAGAGGCGAAAAAAGACGCCGTTGAACTTTATGCAGCATTGCAATTGCCAGATCCCAAGAACATCGGTCACCGCTATCCGCATCAGGTCTCGGGCGGGCAATTGCAGCGGGTCATGACCGCGATGGCCATGTCAGCGCGGCCCGATATGATCGTCTTTGACGAACCGACAACCGCGCTTGACGTGACCACACAGGTGGATGTGCTGCTAAGCATGCGCAAAATCATCGAAGAGCATAACACCGCAGCCGTTTACGTAACCCACGATCTGGCGGTGGTGGCGCAGATGGCCGATTTCATCAAGGTTTTGAGATTTGGCAATGAAGTGGAAGAAGCCAAAACGCGAACGATGCTGAAATCACCGCAGGAAGATTACACAAAATCCCTGTGGGCGGTGCGGTCCATCGAGAAAAAGGAAATCATTTCAGACGATTATCTGCTGCAAATGCAAACGATAGACGCAGCCTACGGAACGGTGAAAGTGCTGCACGATGTCAACATCAACGTCCCGCGCGGACGTACTGTTGCAGTGGTTGGGGAAAGCGGCTCTGGCAAATCCACAGCCGCGCGGGTCATCACCGGATTGTTGCCCCAACATAAGGGCAAGGTGACGTTTGACGGCACCGACCTGCCGATTGCCCTGAAAGACCGGACCAAAGACCAGCTGCGCCGCATCCAGATGATTTACCAGATGGCAGATACTGCCATGAACCCCAGGCAAACGGTGGCAGAGATTATCGGGCGGCCGCTGGAATTTTATCTGGGTCTGAAGGGCCGCGCCAAAGAGGCCCGGGTGATCGAGCTGATGCATATGATCGAGCTTGACGAAACATTTTTGGACCGCCTGCCGTCCGAACTGTCAGGTGGTCAAAAGCAACGCATCTGTATCGCCCGCGCGTTGGCGGCAGAACCAGAGCTGATAATCTGCGACGAGGTGACGTCGGCACTTGACCAGATCGTGCAGGAAGGCATTTTGAAACTGCTTCTGCGGCTGCAGGAGGAACATGGGTTCACCTATATTTTTATCACTCACGATATTGCGGTGGTCGAGGCAATATCTGACGAAGTGGTGGTGATGTTGCAGGGCGAAGTTGTGGAACAGGGCCCAAAAAGCCAGATTTTCGCGCCGCCGTTTCCGGATTATACCCAGCTGCTGTTGTCGTCGGTACCGGAAATGGATCCGGACTGGTTAACCACGCTGGCAGCTGCACGAAAAACCGGCCACTAGAGCCGCGTCCTTTTTATCTGAATCAGCAGCGCGGCTCTATCCTTTTGATCTTCCGCGCAATTTATTCCGTAAACCGGTGCCCACTTTTCGGATTGCGCTTTAAAAGCTGGATGGCCGTTGGATTCCAGCGCATTTTGCACAAGCCCAATTGGCCGGATAAAACAACCCAAGCCTGATTGTGTCGCGTTGCAAATTGTCTGTGCTGGTTGTTGTGCCCAAATGGCTGACCCCCACACCCTGCCACGCGTATGGATCATGGGCTGTGGGTCAATTCAAACAAAGACCGCTGCAATTCCGCCGGGACCACCAATTCCTGGACTGAATTGTCAGTACGTCGGTGCACTGGTGGGCTGGTGGACTGATACATCGGTGCACTGGTGCATTGGTGGACTGGTACATCGGTTG